>CAYZSN010000197.1:0-36250 GCA_964481095.1 uncultured Oleiharenicola sp.
CTCGGCCGCATCATTTACGTCGGCAAGGCCAACAGCTTGAAACGGCGCGTCTCCTCCTATTTCCAGCCCGGCCGCACCCGCGCCGCCCTGCATCCAAAAATCAACGCCCTCATCGGCCTGATCGCCGACTTCGACACGATCGAGGTGAAATCCGAGCCCGAGGCGCTGCTGCTCGAGGGCAAGCTGATCAAGCAGTGGCGGCCGAAGTACAACACCGACTTCACCGACGACAAGCGCTTCCTCCTCGTGCGCGTCAACCCCGAGGACGAGATGCCGCGCTTCGTGCTCACGCGCTTCCGCAAGGACGACCGCTCGCGCTACTTCGGGCCGTTCGCCCACTCCGGCCTGCTGCGCCGCACGCTCGCGTCGATGCGCAAGCAGTACGGCGTGCTGCTCGGCGACACCCGGCCGGTGCAGCTGCCCGACGGGCGCTACCGGCTGTACGACGACGTGCGGGCCGAGCTCTACGGCTGGCCCAACGAGGTCGTCGCGGCGGAGTACCGCGGGCGCGTCGAGGAGGCCTGCGAGTTCCTCGACGGCAAGAGCCGCGAGTGGCTGCAGGAGCTGCGCGCGGAGATGATCGCCCGCGCGGAGAAGCAGGAGTTCGAGAAGGCCGCGGAGCTGCGCGACGTGGTGCTCGCGCTCGAGCGCACGCTGGCGCGCACGCGGAAGTTCACCCGGGACCTCACGCGCCGCGGCTCGAACGACGGGGCGCTGCGCGCGCTGCAGGAGGCGCTCGGGCTCGAGTCGCCGCCGGTGCACATGGAGTGCTTCGACATCTCGCACATCAGCGGCACGTTCGTCGTCGCCTCGATGGTGCACTTCACCGACGGCCGGCCGGACAAGGACCAGTACCGGCGCTTCTCGATCAAGAGCTTCATCGGCAACGACGACTTCAAGGCGATGGAGGAGGTCGTGGGCCGGCGCTACCGCCGGCTGATCGCGGAGAAGAGGCAGTTCCCCGACCTCGTCGTCATCGACGGCGGCCGCGGCCAGATCGGCGCGGCGCTCAAGGCGTTCCTGCAGCTCGAGTGCCCGCCGCCCGCGATGATCGGCCTCGCGAAGAAGCACGAGACGGTGATCTTCCCCGACGCCCGCGCGCCGCTGAACCTGCCGCTGAACCACCCCGGGCTCAACGTGCTCCAGCGCCTGCGCGACGAGGCCCACCGCTTCGCCAACACCTACAACGCCGACCTCCGCTCGCGGAAGATCCGGGAAAGCGTGCTCGACGACTTCCCGGGGCTCGGCCCGAAGCGCAAGGCCACCCTGCTCGCGCACTTCGGCTCGATCGAGAAGCTCCGCGCCGCCAGCGCGGAACAGATCGCCGAGGTCGAGGGCTTCGGCCCGAAGGTCGCCGCGCAGCTCGCCGGCTTCCTCGCGCTCGCCCAGCCGACGAACGCGGTGCCGGATTAGTCGCGCCCGATGGGCGCGAGTAGTTGGTAATTGGTAGTCGGTATTTAGGAAGGAGCGGCCGTTGCCAGCAGCGACTGATTTCCCGCCATCACTTTTGTACCGTCATCCTGAGCCCTGCGAAGGATCCAAGGGAAAGGACGGACCTTCGTCGACCACGTGGATCTTTCGCACGGCTCAGGATGACGAAGCGAGAGTCTTGGGTCTTTTCGCACCTAAAGACCAATTACCAAGTACTAACTACTACGTCTTCAACCGCACGATCCAGCCGATCACGCGGTCGGGCAGCAGCCATTTCAGCAGCAGCAGGATCTTCGCGTGGAAGGGGCCGTTGTAGCGCGGGGCGGGGTTGTCGCTCGCGAGCGCCCGCTCGACCAGCCGCGCGATGTCGTCCGGCACGCCGGCGATGCGCCGCATCTTTTTCGTGTTGGTGCTGTAGCCCTGGTAGAAGGGCGCGTAGGGCCCGGCGCTCGCGACCACGTCGGCCGACGCCGCGTTGGCCGCCTCGACGAATTCGGTGAGGATGAAGCCCGGGCGGATGAGCGCCACGCGCACGCCGAAGGGTTGCATTTCGCCGCGCAGGCCGTCGGTCAGGGCCTCGAGCGCGTGCTTGGTCGAGTCGTAGACGCTCGAGAGCGGGCGCGCGATCCTGCCGGCGACCGAGCCGATGTTGACGATGCAGCCGCTGCCGCGCTCGCGCATGGCGGGCACGACGAGCTGCGTCAGCGCGACGAGGGAGAAAATGTTGGTCTCGAAATTTTTCCGGATGAGTTCCACCGGCACGATCTCGACCGGGCCGCGCGTGCCGTAGCCGGCGTTGTTCACGAGCGCGTCGATGCGGCCGAACTTCGCCAGCGCCGCGGCCACCAGCGCGCGCCGGTCGGCGTCGCTCGTGATGTCGCCCGCCACCGCGAGCACGCCGGCGCCGGCGGGATCCAGTTCCCGGGCCAGCGCGGCCAGCCGGTCGGGGCGCCGCGCGGAAATGACGACCTTCGCGCCCGCGCGGGCGAGTCGGCGGGCCGTCGCCTCGCCGATGCCGGCGGAAGCGCCCGTCACGATGACAACCTGGCCGGCGAGAGCGGGCATGGTTCAATTCCGGTTTGTCATCGCGAGGCGCGAAACGCGCCGTGGCGATCCAGCTGGATTGCTTCGTCGCGCTGAAGCGCTTCTCGCAATGACGAGTCCTGGCATTTTATTCAGAGTCGTAGATGACGACCTTCGTCCAGAACGGCTTGAACTTTTCGACGAAGGCCACGTGCAGCGGGTCTACCTGGTAGGCGGCCTCGGCCGCGACGTCCTTGCATTCGACGACGAGGGCGACGTCGTAGCTGGCGTCGACCACCGGGCGCTTCGCGGTCGCCGCGGGCGTGCCCACGGAAACCTTCTGCACGGCCCTGATGCCCTTGAGCGATTCGACGCCGCCGCGGAATTCGGCGCGCTGGGCCGGCGTGAGTTCGGGTTTCAGCCAGAAGTAAACGCAGTGATAAAGCATGGCGCCCCGAGCGAACACGGCGCGCGGGCCGGAAGCAAATGCCTATTGCGAGCGGGGCGGTTTGGGGGTTGATTGCCGGAACCCCCATGAACCCGCTCCGTCTCCTCCCCCTCGGCGGCCTGTTCGCCGCCTTCCTGTTGTCCGCCCGCGCCGATGTCGAGCTGGCGCCCGCCTTCACCGACCATGCCGTGCTGCAGCGCGAGGTCGCCGTGCCCGTGTGGGGCTGGGATGCCGCCGGCGGCCGGGTGAAGGTGACGTTCGGCGGCCAGGCCAAGGAAACGCAGGTCAACGCGTCCGGCCTCTGGCGCGTCGATCTCGACCCGATGGACGCCAACGCCACGGGCGGCGACCTCGTCGTGGCGGGCTCGTCCACCGTCACGCTGCACGACGTCGTGGTCGGCGAGGTGTGGATCGCCTCGGGCCAGTCCAACATGGAGTGGTCGCTGCACAGCTCCCCGGTTTCCTTCGCGGAGGAAAAGGCGCGCCCCGCCAACCCGCTTCTCCGCCAGCTGCGCGTTGACCACGTCGGCGCCGACCTGCCCGCCGGGCGGGTGAAGACCGGCGGCTGGCAGAGCGCCACGCCCGACACCATCGGGAATTTCACCGGCGTGGGCTATTACTTCGCGCGCGCGGTCGCGGAGAAACTCAACGTGCCCGTCGGCCTCATCCACGCGTCGTGGGGCGGCACGCCGATCGAATCGTGGATTCCCGAGCCGGTGCTGCGCACGAGCCGCAACTGGAAGACCTTGAACGCGCGTTTCCAGGAGGCCCTGAAGGTGTGGCCCGACCGGTACGCCGCCCAGCCCGGCCTCGAGGCCGCCTGGCAGAAGGCGCAGGAGGAATTCCGCACCAAGGGCACGAAGGTCACCATGGCGTGGCCGCGCCCGCCGATGGGCCCCGGCTCCGGCTTCGCGCCGGCCCGGCTCTACAACGGCATGCTCGCGCCGTTCATTCCCTACGCGATCCGCGGCGCACTGTGGTACCAGGGCGAATCCAACGTCGGCCGCGCGCGCGAATACGCCGAGTTGCTGCCGGCGATGATCCAGTCGTGGCGCGCGGCGTGGCCGCTGGGCGACTTCCCCTTCCTCGTCGTGCAGCTCCCGAACTACTCCGACAACGGCAAGGCCACCGGCCGCGCGTGGGCGGAGCTCCGCGAGGCGCAGGCCGCGGCGCAGCATGTGCCGGCGGTCGGCCTGACGGTGATCATTGACAACGAGGAGCCCGACAACCTGCACCCGGTGAACAAGCGCCCGGCCGGCGAACGCCTCGCCGCGATCGCCCTGCACCGCGTCTACGACCAGCGCGCGGTCGAGTGGGCCGGCCCCACCCTGCAGGCCGTCGAACGCGAGGGCGCGGCCCTGCGCGTGCGCTTCAGCTACGCCGCCGGGCTCAGGAGCCGGACGCCCGAGGTCACCGGCTTCGAGCTCGCCGGCGCCGACAAGGTTTTCCATCCCGCGGCGGCAAGAATCGACGGCACGTCGGTGGTGGTGAGTTCGCCCGACGTCACCGAACCGGTGGCGGTGCGCTATGCGTTCACCAACGCCCCGGCGGCCTCGCTGGCCAACGGCGCCGGCCTGCCCGCCCCGCCGTTCCGGACGGATAATTGGTGAGACGGACCTAAGAAAACCGCGGCAGCGCCGTGTAAGGATTCATCCCTCCCCTCCATCCAATGAAATCCGCCCGTCTCCTCCTGTTCCTCTGTTCCCTGTCATCTGTTCCCTGTCTTTCCGCCGCCCCGGTGGATTCCCACATCTCCGCCGTGACGGTCTACCAGGACCGCGCCGTCGTCACCCGCACGGCCACCGCGGAGCTCGCGGGCGGCACCACCGAGCTTGTCTTCGCCAACCTGCCGCAAACGCTCAACGAACAGTCACTGCAGGTGACGGGCCGGGGCACGGCGCAGGCCACCATCCTCGACGTCAGCGCGAAGCAGACCTTCGTCGACTTCACGCCCAACGCGCGCGTGAAGGAGCTCGAGGACCAGCTGCGCACGCTGGGCAAACAGGGCCGCGGCCTCGACGACCGCACCAACCTGCTCAACGCCTCGTCCGCCACGCTCGAGCGCATGGAGGCCGCGCTCTTCGCCCCGCCGACCAAGGACGTGCCCCGGCCCGATCTCAACCAGTTCACGACCTCGCTCACCTACCTCACCGAGCAGAAGGGCAAGATCGCGGCGGAGCGCGCCACGCTCGACGAACAGCGCGAGGAGCTGCAGAACAAGATCAACACCGTGCAGAACCAGCTCAACGAGCTGCGCGGCGCCGGCGGCAAGGCGTTCAAGACCGTGACCGTCCGCGTCGCGGCCGCCCAGGCCGGCAGCCTCGACGTCGCCCTCTCCTACACCGTACCTGGCGCCTCGTGGGTGCCGAGCTACGACGCCCGCCTCGCCAGCGCCGAGCGCACCGTGCAGCTCGAGTACTTCGGCCTCGTGCGCCAGTCCACCGGCGAGGACTGGAAGGACGTCATGCTCACGCTCTCGACCGCCCGCCCGTCGCTTGGCGGCGCCGCGCCGGTCCTCAGCGTGTGGAATCTGGACATCTTCAATCCCATCGCCCTGCGCGAGCGCGAGGAGAAGGACCGGCGCGACCAGTACGCCATGCGCAAGGCCAACGCGCCCGCTCCAGCCATGGCCGGCGCTGTTAACATGCAGACTCTCACCACCAATGCGGACAGCATCCAGCTTTCTCCCTTCGAGATGACCGCCTCTCTCGCCGGCGCCACGATCGAGTCGGGTGCGACGAGCGCGTCGTTCAAGATCGCCACCAGCTCCAGCGTGCCGAGCGACAACTCCCCGCAGAAGGTGCCGATCACGTCCGCCAGCCTCAAGGCCACGCCCGAATACCTGACGGTGCCGAAGCGCCAGCAGGCCGCGTTCCTGACCTCCAAGGTCGTGAACAGCTCCGACTTCCCCTTCCTCGCCGGCGCGATGAACGTGTTCCTCGACGGCACCTTCGTCGCCACCAGCAGCCTGCGCACGGTGATGAGCGGCGAGAAATTCGATCTCGCCCTCGGCGTGGACGACGGCATCGCGATCAAGCACAAGCGCGTGAACAAGTTCACCGAGGACACCGGCCTGACGAACTCCGGCAAGCGCATCACCTATGAGTACCTGATCACGGTCCAGAACAACAAGAAGACCGCCGAGCGCGTGGTCGTCGCCGACCAGGTGCCGATCTCCCGCAACGAGAAGATCGTCGTGAAGCTGCTCTCGCCCGACACGAAGGACGTGAAGCCCACCGACGAGGGCACGCTCAAGTGGACGCTGGACCTCAAGCCCGGCGAGAAGCGCGAGCTGACCGTGAAGTTCACCGTCGACTTCGCCAACGACGTCAACGTCGCCGGGCTGGAATAAGACCGGCTGGTAGGGGCCGAGCTTGCTCGGCCCTGCTTGTCGAGATGATATGCCAAGGGTCGAGCAAGCTCGACCCTACCCATGGCCAATCCGCCGCTCACCCTTCTCGTCGACAACGGCTCGCTCGCGCCGGCCGCCACCCTCGCGCTGCGCGGGCTCGCGACGAAGCTGGGCGAACGCATCGGGCGGAAGGTCGAACCGGTGTCGCTGCTGCACGCCAGCGCCGCGCCCGCCGGCCAGCTCGGCGGCATGCCGGCGGAAATTCTCGAGCCGGCGCTGGAGCGGCGCCTCGCCGCGGGGCAGAACGATTTCCTGCTCGTCCCGCTGTTCTTCGGGCCCAGCGGCGCGCTGACCGACTACCTGCCGGGCCGCGTCGCCCACCTGAAGGCGAAACATCCCGCGCTGCAGCTCGCCCTGGCGCAGCCGCTCTTCGCGGCCGGTGACGACCGGCTCGCCCAGATTCTCGCCGACCACGTCTGCGCCATCGGCGCGAAGACGCCCCGCGTGGCGCTGGTGGACCATGGCAGCCCGGCGCGCGCGGTGGTCGCCGTGCGCAACCAGCTCGCCGAGCAACTCGGCAAAATTCTGGGCGCAGATCACGTCGTCGCCGCCTCGAGCATGGAACGGCGCGCCGGCGCCGAATATGATTTCGGCGAGCCGCTGCTGGCGAACCTGCTGCGCCAGCCCGGCTGGAATGCCGGCGAGGTCATGATCGCGATGCAATTCCTGTTGCCCGGCCGGCATGCCGGACCGGATGGAGACGTCGCAGCCATCTGCCGCGAAGCAGCGGTCGCGAGTGGCGGCCGGTTGCGCCCCACCATGACCGCGCTCGTCGCGGAGCATCCACTGCTCATCGACATCCTCGCCGACCGCTGGCGGGCCGCCGCAGGCGCCTAACGCGCGCCGGCGTGCAGCGCGGGCACGCGGGCGGCGAAATCCGCCAGCCGCACGACTTCGCCGATCACGACCAGCGCAGGCGGGGCGATTTCTTCGGGCAGGATCTTTTCCGCGGCCGCGAGCGTCATGAGCACGATCTTCTGCGCCGGCAAGGTCGCCTGGCTGATGAGCGCCAGCGGCAGGTCGGCCGCCATCCCGTGCGCGAGCAGGTTGCGCGCGATTTCCGGCAGCCGGCGCACCCCCATGTAGAAGCAGAGCGTCGCGCGCAGCCTGGCCAGCGCGGCCCAGTCGAGCGCGTCGGTGTTGGCCGCGCACTGGTGGCCGGTGACGAAAACGACGGCCGAGGAAAAATCGCGGTGCGTGAGTGGCAGGTGGGCGGCGGCGGCCGAGGCCGTGGCGGCCGTGACGCCCGGCACGATCTCGAACGGCAGCCCGGCGGCGCGCAGCGCTTCGATCTCCTCGCCGGCCCGGCCAAAGATCAGCGGGTCGCCGCCCTTGAGCCGCACGACCTTCTTGCCGGCACGGGCCAGCGAGACGAGCAGGGCGTTGATTTCGTCCTGGGTGGCGTTGTGCCTGCCGGCCCGCTTGCCAACGGAGTGGAGCTCGCAGCCTGCCGGGATTTCTTTTAGCAAATCGGCGTTGGCCAGCTCATCATATACTACCGCAGCGGCACCTTGGAGGGCCTTCAGGCCACGCACTGTAATGAGGTCGGGCGCCCCCGGACCGGCTCCGATGAGCCAGACAAAACCCTTTGAAGGTGAGCGTTTTGAATCTAACATGACTTCATTACTCAATATGACCTCTTTTAAACTTTATCTTTTGGTCATCAAGGGCAAGTGTTCTCTCAGTCATGTCAGAAACAAACACCGCCCCGCTTTCCAAGAACGAAGTCCTCAAGCAGCGCATCCCCACGCTGGCTGGCAACATCGCCGCCACGCTGAATGACCCGGCGCTCGAGAAGTTTTCCGAGGACGACGAGCAGTTCATCAAATTCCACGGCATCTACCAGCAGGATGACCGCGACCTGCGCAAGACGGGCAAGAAGTGGCTCGTCATGATCCGCGGCCGCATCCCGGGCGGCGTGATGACTTCCCACCAGTGGACGGTGTTCGACGACCTCGCCACGCAATACGGCAACAACACCCTGCGCGTCACGACGCGCCAAAGCATCCAGTTTCACGGCGTGGTGAAGGCCGGCCTCGGGCCGCTCATCAAGAAGATCAACGATTCCATGCTTTCCACGCTCGCCGCCTGCGGCGACGTGAACCGAAACATCACCGTTTCGCCGACGCCGGCGACCACCAAGGCGCGCGCCGATGTCTTTGCCGACAGCCTCAAGGTCATGGAGGCGCTGGCGCCGCAGACCAAGGCCTACCACTCCATCTGGGTCGACAACGTGCAGCTCAACCTCGATGCCCCGGAGAACACCGGCTACGTCGACCCGCTGTACGGCGCGACCTACCTGCCGCGCAAGTTCAAGACCTCGTTCGTGATCCCGCCGTCCAACGACATGGACCTCTACACGAACGACCTCGGTTTCATCGCCATCATCGAGCACGACCGGCTCATCGGCTACAACCTCGCGGTCGGCGGCGGCCTCGGCCGCAGCCACGGCAACGACGCGACCTACACGCGCCTGGCCGACGTCATCGGCTTCATCCCGCGCGACCGCGTCGTCGAGGTGGCGAAGGCCGTCCTCACGATCCACCGCGACTTCGGCGACCGCACCAACCGCAAGCATGCGCGCCTCAAGTATGTCGTGGCCGAGCGCGGCACCGTGTGGATGACCGCCGAGGTCAATCGCCGCACCAACGGCGCGCTCTCCGGCGTCCGCCGCTTCGAGTTCACCTCGACCACCGACACCTATGGCTGGCAGCGCGCCGTCGACGGCAGCGATTTCCTCACGCTCTTCGTCCAGACCGGCCGCATCAAGGACGTCGCGGGCCACGCGATGAAGACCGCGCTGCGCCAGGTCGCGGAGAAATTCCCGCATGTCGAGTTCCGCCTGAGCGCGAACCAGAACGTCATCCTCGCCAACGTCCCCCCGGCCGACCGCGCGGGCCTCGACGCGCTCCTGCAGTCGCACGGCGTCAAGACCAGCGACCAAGCCTCCATCCTCCACGCCGCCTCGATGGCCTGCCCGTCGCTGCCGACCTGCGGCCTCGGCCTGGCCGAGTCCGAGCGCGCGCTGCCCGGCATCATCAACCGCATCGAGAAGCTCGCCGCCGAGCTCGGCCTCGCCGGCCAGGCGATCATCTTCCGCTCGACCGGCTGCCCCAACGGCTGCGCCCGCCCGTACATGGCCGAGATCGGCTTCGTCGGCAAGGCGCCGGGCAAGTACCAGCTCTGGCTCGGCGGCGATGTCTCCGGCACGCGCCTCAACAAGGTGTTCAAGGACGTCATCAAGGAGTCCGACCTCGAGGCGGAGCTGAAGCCGCTGCTCACCCGCTGGCGCGACCAGCGCGTCGCCGGCGAGCGCTTCGGCGATTTCGCCACGCGCGTGCTCCTGCCCGAAGCCGCCGTCGCCGCCGCGGCTGCGGCCGCCGCCAAGGCCGCGACTCCGGCGCCCGCGCCGGCCGCCAGCTGATTTCACCATGACTTCCCCCGAACTCGCCCGCCTCAACGCCGGGCTCCAGGAAAAATCGCCGCTCGAGATCGTGCGCTGGGCCCTCGCCCAGGCGCCGGGCCGCGCGCTCGTCTCCACCAACTTCCGCCCCTACGAGGCCGTCGTGCTCCACCTCGCCACGCAGGCGCAGCCCGACATCCCGGTGCTGTGGGTCGACCATGGCTACAACCGCCCGGCCACCTACAGGCACGCCGAACAGCTGCGCACGCAGCTCAAGCTGAACCTGAAGCCCTACCTGCCGCGGATCACGCCGGCGCACCGCGACGCGGTGTACGGCCCGATCCCGTCGCTCGACGACGAGGCCGGCCTGAAGCAGTTCAGCGGCGTGATGAAGCTCGAGCCGTTCCAGCGCGGCATGAAGGAGCTCGCGCCCAAGGTCTGGATCACCGCCCTCCGCAAAGTACAGAACCCGAACCGCGCCGAGCTCGACATCGTGTCGCATGACGCGAACTTCGGCGCGCTCAAAGTCAGCCCGGTGTTCCACTGGACCGACGCGCAGATGGAAGCCTACCTCGCCGAGCACAAATTGCCGAACGAGTGGGATTATTTCGACC
Organism: uncultured Oleiharenicola sp.; assembly: GCA_964481095.1. GTDB lineage: Bacteria > Verrucomicrobiota > Verrucomicrobiia > Opitutales > Opitutaceae > Lacunisphaera. The sequence continues at coordinate 10,332 of CAYZSN010000197.1, forward strand.
CGGCGAAGGCCGACGAGAAGCGCGAGTGCGGCCTGCACGCCGCGTGGGGCGGCAAGGCCGCGCAAGGTGCGGCCTTGGGGTCTGGGATCTAGGTTTTAGGATCTGGAATTTAACTTACGGGACCAAAAACATGAAATGGATGCCTCGTTTGAAACTACCGAAGCGTGGAAGGCGGCGCGCATGCTGACCAACTTCGTTTATGATCTCGCCCGCCGCGACGCGTTGGCGCGTGATTTTGGGCTGCGTGATCAGATCCAGCGCGCTGCGGTTTCCGTGATGAACAACGTCGCGGAAGGATGGGAGAGCATACACCCGCTCGAAAAGCGCCAGGCTTATAACCATGCCCGCCGCTCGTGCGGCGAAGTACGCTCAATGGGCTACGTGCTGCTCGACAATCAATTCATTTCCGCCCCCGAACACACCCGGCTCGCCGCGCTTTGCGTGCAATCCGGCAAACTCCTCAGCGGCCTGATTCGCTCCCTGGGTAATCGCTGAGTCCGAGAGCCAAAATCCGAGACCCCGGACCCTAAATCCCAGACCCTGCCTTTCATGTCTTCGTATCATCTTGACCATCTCCAGCACCTGGAGACCGAGGCCATCCACATCATGCGCGAGGTCGCGGGCGAGTTCGAGCGCCCGGCGATCCTGTTTTCCGGCGGCAAGGACTCCATCTGCCTGCTCCGCCTCGCCGAGAAGGCGTTCCGGCCGGCGGACATCCCGATGCCGTTCCTCAACGTCGACACGGGCCACCATTTTCCGGAGCTGAACGAGTTCCGCGACCGCCGCGCCGCGCAACTCGGCGGCAAGCTCATCGTCCGCAAGGTCGAGGACGCCATCGCCAAGGGCATCGCCCTCCCCGCGCCGGGCGAGATCAGTCGCAACAAGCTCCAGATCCCCACGCTGCTCGCGGCGGTCGAGGAGTTCCGCTTCGACGCCCTGATCGGCGGCGCCCGCCGCGACGAGGAGAAGGCCCGCGCCAAGGAGCGCTTCTTCAGCTTCCGCGACAGCTTCGGCCAGTGGGACCCGAAGAACCAGCGCCCCGAGATCTGGAACCTCTACAACGCGCGCCTCAACGCCGGCGAAAACATGCGCGTGTTCCCGCTGAGCAACTGGACCGAAATGGACGTGTGGGAGTACATCCGCCGCGAAAAGCTCGAGGTGCCCTCGATTTATTTCAGCCACAGGCGCCTCGCGGTCCGCCGCGGCGGCCAGTGGCTGCCGGTCAGCGATCTGCTCCCCCCGAAGCCCACCGAGGAGGTCCGCGAGCTCGTCGTGCGTGTCCGCACCATCGGCGACATCATCAGCACCGGCCTGGTCGAATCGCCCGCCGACAGCTACGACGACATCATCGCCGAGATCGCCGCCGCCCGCGTGACCGAGCGCGGCTCCCGCGCCGACGACAAAGCCTCCGAGGCCGCCATGGAGGACCGCAAGAAGGCGGGCTATTTCTAGCCCGCAAATATCGCCTGTTTTTCCCATGTCTAATCAACACACCCCGTCGCTTCGCGCCACCCCTTTTGATGGAGGGGATCTCCGGCTGCGTTGCTTGGGTCCCCTCTATCAAGAGGGGTGCCCGGCAGGGCGGGATGTGTAAGCAACGTTCGCCAATCCTTTTCATGTCCGTAGTCGCTCCCAGCTCCGCCCCTGCCTCCGCCTCCCGCGCGCCCGTGCCGGTCGTCGACATCCTCCGCTTCAACACCTGCGGCAGCGTCGATGACGGCAAGTCCACCCTCATCGGCCGCCTGCTCTACGACTCGAAGTCGCTGATGGAGGACCAGCTCGAGGCCCTCGAGCGCTCCGCCGACATCACCGGCGGCGGCCAGATCAACCTGGCCAACCTGACCGACGGCCTGCGCGCCGAGCGCGAGCAGGGCATCACGATCGACGTCGCCTACCGCTACTTCGCCACGCCGAAGCGCAAGTTCATCATCGCCGACACCCCGGGCCACGTGCAGTACACGCGCAACATGGTGACTGGCGCCAGCAATGCCAACCTCTCCATCGTGCTGGTCGACGCCCGCCTCGGCGTGATCGAGCAGAGCCGCCGCCACACCGCCATCGCCTCGCTGCTGCGCATCCCGCACCTCGTGGTCGCGGTCAACAAGATGGACCTCGTCGGCTGGAGCGAGGCGCGCTTCAACGAGATCCGCGAACAGTTCGAGGAGTTCCTGCCGCTGCTCGACATCAAGGACGTGAAGTTCATCCCGCTGAGCGCGCTGCACGGCGACAACGTCGTGACGCCCTCCGCGCACACGCCGTGGTATGCCGGGCCGACGCTGCTCGGCCACCTCGAGGGCGTCCACATCGCGAGCGACCTGAACCTCCAGCATTTCCGCCTGCCCGTACAGTGGGTCAACCGCCCGAACGACCCGACGGACGCGCGCCTCCACGATTTCCGCGGCTTCAGCGGCCAGATTGCCGGCGGCATCGTGCGCGCCGGCCAGAAGGTCATGGTCCTGCCCGGCGGCGTGGTGACCACCGTGAAGGAAATCCACACCTTCGACGGCCCCGTGCCGGAGGCCTTCTGCCCGCAGTCCGTCACCCTCGTGCTCGAGCACGATGTCGACGTCAGCCGCGGCAGCATGATCGTCGGCCTCGGCGAACAGCTCCCCGGCACCGGCACCGACCTGCACGCCAAGGTGTGCTGGATGCACCCCCGCCCGTTGCAGCGCGGGAAGAAATATTTCCTCAAGCACACGACGAGCTTGGCCCAGGTGGTGGTCACCGAGATCGAACACCGCCTCGACATCGCGACGCTGGAGCCGCAACCGGCGCCGGCCGAACTCGGGATGAACGACCTGGGTGAGATCCATCTCCGCACCTCCAAACCGCTCTACCACGATGCCTACGGCATCAACCGCCTGACCGGCTCGTTCATCCTGATCGAGCACGGCACCAACGCGACCGTGGCCGCGGGCATGCTGCTGCAGCCCACGGAATTCGTGAAGCCCGAGGACACCGATTACGCCATCTGAGCATGAAGATTTCCGTCAAAGTCGACTATGCCTGCCGCGTGATGGCCGAACTGGCCCGCCTCGACGGTTCCGGCACGCTGGCGCAGATCGAGCAGCTCGCGCGGACCGAGGCGGTGCCGGCCAGCTTCCTGGCGCAGATCCTCGGCAAGCTCCGCACCCACGGCCTCATCAGCAGCCGGCGCGGCAACCTCGGCGGCTACAAGCTCTCGCGTCCGCCGGAGGAAATTTCCCTCTACGACATCCTGATGGCGACCGAGGGCGAATGCCTCGGCCTCAGCGGCAACTTCCACGGCCAGAGCGGCCGGCGCCTCAAGCAGGTGTGGGACGAGGTGCGTGCCGCCCTGATCGCCAAGGTCAAGGGCTACACGCTCGACCAGCTCGCCGCCAAGAAGACCGAGGAAATGTATTATATCTGAGTCGGATCTCAGAATTGGAAATTTAGCGGCGAAACAGGGTCCGGACCGCCCTGCCCCGAAATCGTCATCCTGAGCCGTGCGAAGGATCCAAGGGTACGGACATATCCTCGCAACCGTTTGGATCCTTCGCACGGCTCAGGATGATGGCAGCGAGGATTGGTTTCCGACTCGCGAGACGCTCGCCGCTTGCCCATCGTTCCCTCATGCCCGACACGCCGCTGCAGCACCGCCTGATCCCCGTCCTCCTGGTCCTGGCCTTCCTGCTGTTCGGGACGGGCATCTTCTTCCCGTTCTTCCACGTCACGAAGTTCTGGCTGTTCAAGGACGCGGTCTCGGTGGTCGGCGGCATCATCACGCTGCTCCACGAGGGCGAGTACTTCCTGTTCACGGTGCTGATGCTCTTCACGCTGGTCTTCCCCTGCGTGAAGCTCGGCCTGCTCGCGGTGATCTGGCTCGAGCGCGACCACGATCTCGCCAAGGTACAGCGCCTCCACCACTGGGTGGAATCGCTGGGCAAATGGTCGATGCTCGACGTGTTCGTCGTCGCGATCCTGATCGTCGCGATGAAATCGGCCGGGGTCGCCGACCTGCACATCGGGTCCGGGCTGTACCTGTTTACCTTCTCGGTCATCGCCACGCAGTTCGCGTCGGCCTGGGTGGCCAAGTTCCTTGCGCGGCGCAGTGAAAAAAGATGAGCCGCGGCGCACCCCTGCGCCGCGGCTCGCGCACACATTCTGCCTTGCGGGCAGAAATGGCTGATTCTCTTAGAAGCGGAAGTGGGTGCCCACGGTGAACGCGGTGTTCTGGTCGTCGTCGATCTGGAGGCCCGCCGTGACGGCCCAGTTGGGCTGGACCCAGTAGTTGCCGCTCACGCCGAAGTTCCAGGCATTGCCGCCGCCCAGGTCGGGCGTGTCGACATACTGGACGTACGGGGTGACGGTGGCGTTCGGGGCCACCTGCAGCTCGACGCCGGCGGCGACTTCCCAGACAAAGGAGTTGTCCTTCACGCCGGCCACCCGGGTCCAGGCATAGCCCGCCCCGGCCTCCACGTAGGGCTTGCCCCAGTTGTAGTGCGTGCTGAATGCGCGCAGGCCGGCGTCCAGCAGGTTGGAGTGGGCGCCGCCGCCGCTGCCGTAGCTGTAGCCGAGGAAACCATCGAGGCCGAAGGCCAGCGGCTCGTTGACCTCGAAGTCATAGCTGTCGAGATGCGTGGAGGTGTTGTCCAGGTTGACGTAGCTGTAGGTCAGCGTGCCGTAAACCTGGCCAAGCAGGCCCTGGCTGCCGGCGACGGGAGCCGGCTGTTCCATGGGCAGCGTGCTGCTGTCGGCCCGCGCCGTGACGGCAAGACCGAGGGTCAGCGCGGTCGCGAGCAGGAGGGATTTGAACGGGAGGGTGGTTTTCATGGGTAGGTTTGGTGTTGTCCGCGCGCGGGTAAGCGCGGTGGACGGATTCAGTTACACCCGCAAGGGGCCGGTGGTTCCGCCGCGCGCGGTTTTCCAAGTTTTTTCGCCTTTGCGCGGAACCGAGCGGCCCGGACTCTGTCCGTCGCGCGTTTTTTAGCGTTTGTTTGCCAATTGGAGACCGCTGGGTAGGTTCCGGGCGCCATGAAACCCCTCCGCCTGCTCCTCGTCATGCTCTCCTCCTTGCTCGGCTTTATCGCCAATCTTTCCGCTGACCCGCTCAAGCCCGGCGACGCCGCGCCTGCTGTCACCGCCACCACCGAAACCGGCGCGCACCTCGCGCTGGCGGACGTCTATCCCAAGGGCTACACGCTCGTTTATTTTTATCCGAAGGCCGACACGCCGGGCTGCACCAAGCAGGGCTGCTCGCTGCGCGATTCCTACGAGGCGCTCACCAAGAAGGGGGTCACGGTCATCGGCGTCAGCCACGACGACGTGGCCGCGCAAAAGGCCTTCAAGGAAAAGTACAACCTGCCCTTCACGCTGCTCGCCGACACCGACAGCGCCGTGATGAAGGCCTTCGGCGTGCCGAACATCCCGGCCACCAGCCTCGCGACGCGCCAGGCCTACCTCATCGACAAGCATGGCAAGATCGTGTGGGCGGACTACAAGGCCGCGACCGACAAGCAGGCGGCCGACGTGCTCGCCGAGCTGGAAAAACTCGGCGCCTGAGTTTTCCCTTCCGTTCCTTCCAGCCGCGCCGGGGTTCCGGCGCGGTTTTTTCATAGCTCGTCGTCGTCGACCGGGCGGAGGATTTCCGCCCGCGGGTCATGCCGCGCCCGTTCGATCCAGTCCTGGAACAGCGGCATCTGGCCCAGCCACGCGGGCGGCAGCGGGGCGGCGACAAGGTCGATCACGCGCCAGGTGTCGTCCGCCGCGACGACCACGTTGCGATCGTGCGTGTCGGCCACGAGCCAGGGCACGCCGTCCAGGAACGCCAGCCGCGGGTGATCGCGGTCCGTCCGCAGGAAACGGGACGGGATGGAAATGAACCGCGCCGGGTCGAGGCCGGAGACGTCGGTTTTCTCCGGGAGCATCCGGCCGAACGTCTGCTTGGCGACCACGATGCCCTCGGGGGTGATGCCGGCGATTTCCGTGGGCATGCCGAGCACGTGGGTCAGCCGGAGCTTCTCGAAAAGCTGCCGGTAGCTGCCCGGCGTGGCCGTGGCGTTGAGCACCTCGCCGTCGCCGCGGCCGAAGGCGAAGGTCGCGCCCACGTCGCCGCCCTCGCGGAAGAGGAAGAACTTGTAGACGGAGTTGCCGGCGTCGGCGAAGGCCAGCGCCTCGACGCCGCCGCCGATGCGGCGCAGGCGCGTGGTGTTGGCCTCGAACGGATCCGCGTCGTCGGCGCTGAAGCCGAAGTCCTCCAGCCGCACCAGCGGCAGCGTGGCGCGGAATTCGCGGATGGCCCGACCCAGGTCGCGCCACCGTTCCTCCGCCAGCTCAAGCAGGCCTACTTCGTCGGCTTCGGCGAGGACGAGAGTGCGGTCTTTATCTGCTGCGATAGAGCATTGGGCTGCTTTTTCGCCCAGCTGATCGAGCGCCCGAAGTCGTTGCCGGTGACCGTCCAGAACAGCGGCCCATCCTTCCGCACCGGGGAGGCGGGCGCCGGCGAGGAAGCTGGGGTGTCCGGTGAACGGGTCGGTTGCGGGCATGGCTCGGCCATGACCCAACGTCGCGGCGGCGGCGGCTGAAAGCAAAAACTATTTGTGCGCAGGCTGTTCACACCCCCGCGCCCGGCGCGGCGCCGGGCGCAACCTTCAACGTTCAACGCTCAACTTTGAACGTTCATTTCGCCTGCAGATGCAAAAAGCGTCGCCTTATTGAACGTTGAAAGTTGGATGTTGGGCGTTGAACGTTCGGTTTGAGGCCTAAAAACCTCTCGCTTGACACCCCCCCGCCCGTCCCGCGAACCTGACCCTCTTTTCCCTCCAGCCTCATGCAACCTACATTCCGCCCTCATCGCAAGAAACGCGCCCGCAAGATCGGCTTTCGCGCCCGCAAGGCCACCCGCGGTGGCCGCAAAGTCCTCGTCGCCCGCCGCCGCAAGGGTCGCAAGCGCCTGACCGTCGTCTGATGATGACTCTCCGCGCCGGGCAACGCCTGCGGCGCACGGGTGAATTCCGCGCCGTTCGCGAGCAGGGTCGCCGCATGGATTGCGGGGCCTTCCTGCTGAATTGGCGCATGCGGACCCCCGGGGAGCCGGTGAAAAACGCCCGCGTGGGCGTGGTCGCCTCCAAGGCGTCCGTGGGCAACGCGGTGCAGCGCAACCGGGCCAAGCGCCGCCTCCGCGAACTATACCGCCGCCACCAGTCGCTGGTGCCGGCGGGAGTCGACCTGGTGCTGACCGCGCGCGCCTCGCTGCTGCGGATCGACTTCACCGAGGCCGCCGCGCGTTTCGTCCAGGCCTGCGGCAAGCTGACTTCCCATGCCTGAGCCGCGCCAAGCCCTCCTTCGCCTGCCCGCCCGGGCCGTGAGCGGACTGATCTGGGTTTACCAGCGCACGCTTTCGCCCGCCCTCGTGGTCATCAACCCGAGCGCCGGCTGCCGCTTCACGCCGAGCTGCTCGCACTACGGCCGCGCCGCGCTGCAGGAGCACGGGCTGTTCGCCGGCCTCGCGCTCACCTTCGTGCGGCTGGTGAAGTGCGGCCCGTGGCATCCTGGCGGCGAGGATCCCGTTCCGCCGGCGCCAAGCCTGTGGCGGACAGGTCCGGCTCGCCGCCGTCCGGTGTGCACCAAAGTTTGATCCCTCCCTTTCATGGATAAAAAGAACACGACCATCGGTGTGCTGCTGCTCCTCGCGGCCCTCGCCAGCTTTTTCTACAGCGCCCGCTACGCCCCGCAGCAACCGGTCAAGGCCCCCGGCACGCCCGCGTCGGCCAGCGGCAGCCCGCTGCCCGGCGACACCACGCCCGCCGCCGGCCCGGTCACCCCGGCCCAGGCCGCGCTGCTCCCCCCCTCGCCGGCCGCGAACCTGGCCCCGGCGGAATACGTCACCCTCGCCAACGACTTCGTCGAGGTGAAGTTCACCAACCACGGCGGCGCGATCGATTCCATCGGCCTCAAGAAACACCGCGCCGAGAAGGGCCGCCCGGAACTCTACACGCTCAACGCCAAGCAGGCCGCGCCCGCGCTCAGCCTCGCCGATTTCCCCGGCGCCGACCGCAACGTGGCCTACACCCTCGTATCGCAAACCGCCACCGAGGTCGTCTACCGCGCCGTGTCCCCGACCCTCGAGGTCACCCGCCGCTACTCGCTGGCGAAGACCCCGGGCCTCGACGACTACCAGCTCCGCCACGAGACGACGTTCCGCAACCTGACCGCCGCGCCGCTGCCGCTGCCGCGCGCCGCCTTCAACCTCGGCACCGCGATCCCGCTGAGCGAGACCGATACCGGCATCTACCTCAACGTCGGCTATTCCGACGGCCACGACACCTCGTTCGTACAGCGCGACTCGCTCGCCAGCGCCGGTTTCTTCAGCTCGGCCCCGCCGCCCGCGTTCATCGAGCGCCCGGCCGCGATCCAGTGGGCCGCGGTCAAGAACCAGTTCTTCGCGATGATCCTGTCGCCGGACCAGCCGGGCAACGGCGTCCGCATCGAGCGCGTGCGCGTCAACACCGTGCTGCCGCCCGACAACCTCCACGCCTACGGCGTCACCGCCTGGGCGCAGTTCGACCTCAAGCCGCTCGCCCCCGGCGCCTCGGCCACCTTCGGGGCCAACTTCTTCGCCGGCCCGAAGGAGTACAAGCGCTTCAACAATCCCGAGATCTTCAAGCACGAGGAGGAGAAGGTCATGCAGTTCAGCAACGGCATCGGGAAGATCTTCTTCTCCGGTTTCTTTGCGCCCCTGCTGCTCACCATGCTGAACTGGGTGCACTCGTTCGCCTCGAACTGGGGCGTCACAATCATCATCACCACCCTGATCCTGAAGATCGTCTTCCTGCCGCTCACGCTGTCCGCCTCCCGCTCGGCGAAGCGCATGGCCAAGCTGCAGCCGCACCTCGCGGCCCTGCGCGAGAAGCACAAGGACAACCCGCAGAAGCTGAACACCGAGATGATGCGCCTGTGGAAGGAGAACAAGGTCAACCCGGTCGGCGGCTGCATCCCCGTCCTCATCACCATCCCGTTCTTCATCGGCTTCTTCACCATGCTGCAGAGCGCCTCCGAGCTGCGCTTCGCCTCCTTCCTGTGGGTGCACGACCTTTCGGCGCCCGACACGATCTACTCCTTCGGCACCGTCACCCTGCCGCTGCTCGGCCTGACGCACCTCAACGTGAACATCATGCCGCTGCTGATGGGCGCGACGACGATCGTGCAGATGCGCCTCACGCCCACGCCGGCGGCCGACCCCGCGCAGCAGACGATGTTCAAGCTGATGCCCTGGATGTTCATGCTTTTCTGCTACAACTTCGCGGCCGGCCTCGCGCTCTACTCCACCACCAACGGCCTCTTCACGATCCTGCAGCAGACGATCATCAACCGCATGCCCGAGCCGCAGCTGCCGATCAACGCCGGCGCCACCGCCGGCGGCATGAAGAACGTCACGCCGAAAAAGAAGAAATAGCTTCCGGCCCCGCCCGGGCCGAAGGTTTTGATCATGACCGGGAGCTGCACCTTCCGTCCCTATCAAGCCGGCGATCGCGCGGCGTGCTTTCGGATTTTCGATGACAACTGCCCGGAATTCTTCGCGCCGAACGAACGGGCCGACCTTGTCGCGTTCCTTGCGACCCCGCCGGCCGGCTACGAAGTGGCGCTGCTCGGGGATGACGTGGTCGCCGCGTTCGGGGTCCTGCGCGAAGACGGTGCGCCGACCCTGCGCTGGATCATGATCGGCCGCGAAGCGCAGGGCCACGGGCTCGGGCGCTTGATCATGGCCCGGGCCGTGGCAACCGTGCGCGCCGCGGGCGAAACGCAGCTGCGGATCGCCACGAGCCACAAGTCGGACGGCTTTTTCACGAAGCTCGGCGCGACCGAGGTCCGCCGCACGCCGGACGGCTGGGGTCCCGGCCTGCATCGCGTGGACATGGTCTTGTCCCTCTAAACGCGGGATTTCGTGTAAGGAATCGCAGGCTCCGGCGACTAATCTTCACGTGAGCCCACCTTCCGACCCCGCGCTCCTCTTCCGGCAATGGCTGGAGGAACACCGGGGCATTGTCGTCAAAGTGGCGCGGGCTTACACCACCTCGGCCGCGGATGCCGCCGATCTGCAGCAGGAGCTTCTCCTGCAGCTGTGGATTTCCCAATCTTCGTTTGCCGGGCAGGCCAAGCCCTCCACATGGATCTACCGGGTCTGCCTCAACACCGCGCTCACCTGGCGTCGCGGCAACACTCGCCGCGAAAAGCGCCTCGAGCCCACGCCCGACTTTGCCCATGTGCCCGGCAGCACGGCCTCGCCGGCCGAGCGCGCCGGTGAACGCGAATTGTTGGAACAGCTCTACGCCGGCATCCGGGCCCTCCCGGATTTCGACCGGGCGCTCGTGTTGCTTTCCCTCGACGGACTGGCCTACCGCGCAATGGCCGAGATCACGGGCCTCAACGAAAACCAGGTGGGCGTGGCGCTCACGCGGGCGCGCCAGCGCCTGGCCCAACTCATGAAAGGAGTCACCGATGAACTGGAATGATTACGAGGCGGTTTGGAAACGCCAGGAGCTGCCGCGCGGCGCCGACGCCGACGCGGCGGCCCTGCGGGCGGCCTTCGAGACGCAGCACCGGAAACAGGCCGCCACCCTGCTGGTCCGCGATTTCTCGGAAGCGGGCGCGGGCGTGGTGGTGGCGATGGTTCTCGGCGCATTCTGGCTGAAGCTGGGGCGGGCCAGCTGGCCGCTTGGGTTGGCCATTCTTTTGGCCTTGGGGGTCTCGGCCGTCTTTATTCGCGAGCGACTTCGCATCAGGAAAACTCGGCTGGGTGAGGATGCCTCGTTGCTGGCAAAGGTCGCATCTGACCTGGTGGAGTTGCGGCGACAGCGCCGCCTGTTGGGCGCGATTTGGCTTTGGTACCTCGGGCCCATCCTTGCCGCCATCTTGATCGTTCATTTCACCGTCGTCGCCCGTGCGCCGGCTTGGTCAATTCAACGCGATCCCGTTTTCAACGCCGGTTTCATCGTCTTCCATGCGTTGGTCGTCGGCTTCGCGTGGTGGCTGAACTGGCGGGCGGGGCGCAGGCAACTCGAGCCCCGCATCGCCGAGCTGGAAAAGCTGCAGCGCGACCTGGGCGGGACAAACAACAGTTAGACCAAGGGCGCCTTGGAATTCGGGATATTGTGGGCTTAAGTGCCGGCATGTACCCCACGCCCGTTCGTCTCCTGCCGCTGCTGCTGGCCCTGGCCGCGTCCGCCTTCGCCCTTGACCAAAGCAAGGCCGGCCAGAGCCCCGCCGACCACCTGCCGCCGCACATCCGGCGCCTCACGCATTTCGGCGAGCGCGCCGACTGGTCGCCCGACGGCAAGAAGCTCGTCTTCCTCGCCAAGACCTACGGCGACGCGCTCGAGCTCGACGTCGCGACGTGCACCATCACCAACCTGACCTCGCACTACGCGCACTACGGCTACACCCGCGCGCTCTACCTGGCCAACGGCGACATCCTCCTCTCCGGCCCGCTCACCTACGACACCAGGAATCCCGGCGTCTCGCGCAACCAGTGCTACCTCTTCGTGCTGAGCGGCACGAAAAAAGTCCCGCCCGTCGCGCTCGGGGTGCGCTGCAACGAGGGCCCGGCCGTGTCGCGCCACCGGCTGCACATCGCGTGGCCCGAGTGGCAGTCGCCAAAACCCGGCGAGGGCAACCTGTCCACGTCGAAGATGTTCGAGGCGGACGTCGTCTACACCGACGGCGTCCCGGCGCTCGCCCACCAGCGCCTGATCATCGACGGCGCCGACCTGCCGTTCCGCTGCACGATGGAGACGCAGAACTTCCGCCCGCCGGGCGAAACCGAGCTGACCTTCAGCGCCTACCAGGAGGGCGGCCGCAAGTGCGACGTGATCGGCATCGACCTCGCGACAAAGAAAATCACGAAGTACACCGACACGCCGGCGGTCTATGACGAGCCCGAGGGCATGTTTCCCGACGGCGCCCACACGCTCGTCGAGTGCGATTCGCAGAATCTCCTCGGGCCGGGCAACATCGACCTGTGGAAGCTCAGCCTCGACGGCCACGGGAAGTACACGCGCCTCACCTTCTTCAGCGAATATCCCGGCTACAAGGCCTCGAACGGCGTGGTGAGCGACGATGGCAAATACCTCGCCTTCCAGATAGGCCACGCCGGCGAGGCGGCCGGCATCGGCCATGGCATCTTTCTCTACGATTTCAGCCAGGCGCCGGCCGACCAACGCTGAGGCCCCAGGGAAGTTTGTAGTCTGTTAAACTACAAACGACGGAAACTCAGGGCCCGAGCGCTTCGAGCTGGCGCGCTGCGGCGGCGTTGCCCGGCTCGAGCGCGTGCACCTGTTGGAAGGCCTCCCGGGCCGCCGCGACATGGCCCAGCTGGCGCTCCATCAGGCCGAGGTTGTACCAGGCGCCGGCATGGGTCGCATCCGCCCGCACCGCCGCGGTGAATTGCGCGGCGGCTTCCTCGTAGCGCGCGGCCTTGGCGTAGGCCGAGCCCAGGCTGAAAAGCACCGGGGCGGATCCCGGCTCGAGGCGCAGGGCCTCGGTGAACGCCGCGATTGATGCGTCCGTCTCGCCCGCCTCCAGCAGCGCCGCGCCGAGGTTGCGATACGCCACGGGGCCCGGATGCAGGGACACCGATTCACGGAAATGCGCGATGGCCTCGGCGCGCCGGCCCTTGGCGGCGAGATAATAACCGAGGTTGTTGTGCGCCTCGTGGTTTCGGGGATCGAGGCGCAGTGCGGCCTCGAACGCCGCGATCGCCCGGTCGGCGTCGCCGCTGAGTGCGTAGGCGTGGCCGAGGTTGTTGAAGGTGTTGGAGGTTTCCGGGCCCAGGGCCTGTACCTTTGCCAGCAGCGGTTGCGCTTCCTCCGCCCGGCCGGTGCGCAACAGGATCTGCGCCAGCGCCAGGTTCGCTTCCACGTAGTCGGGCTTCAGCCGGAGCGCCTCGCGGCACGCCTGCTCGGCCACCGCCAGGTCGCCGCTGCGTTCCAGCATGACGGACTTGCTGTAGACGGCGCGCGGGTTGTCCGGCCTCTTTTCAGCCGTGTCGGTCCAGATGGCCAGCTCCGAGCGGTAGTCGTGGTTCCGCGCCACGGTCGTTGCGCCCAGGGCCAAGGCCCACGCACCAAGCATCCACGGCGCGACGCGGCCGGCGTAACGCCACAGCAGTGCCACGGCAGGCACGACCAGCGCCGCGAGCGGCAGGTACATGCGGTGCTCCGCGCGCATTTGCGTGAGTAGCGGAATGACACTCGAGCTCGGCCCGAGGATGAGGAAGAACCACGCCCCGGCGAAGCCCGGCACGGGCCGGCGCACCACGGCCCAGAGCGTTGCGAGCACGAGTGCGCTGACCAATAAAAACTGAGGGGCCACCTCCCGCAGGCTCGTCACGGTATCGGTCACGAAATTGCCGTAGTCCAGCACCAGCGGATGCGGCCACACCGCGAGGCCGAGATACATCGTGATCGCGCGGCTCTGGGTGAGCAGTGACATCCAAGCCGTCACCTCGCGGCCCAGCATGATCGTGCCGCCGCGCCCCTGCGTCGCGATCATCAGCCCGGCGAGCAACAGCCAGGAGAACGCGAGCCCGCCATAGTACCAGCGGCGCCGGCGCAGGCTTTCGCGGAAGGAGCCCGCGCCAAACGTGCGGTCGGCGAGCAGGACGACCAGCGGCAGCGTGGCGACGGTCTCCTTGGCCGCCATGCCGAGCCACGCCGCCATCACGCTCACCGCGAGCCATTGCCGCGGACCCGGCTCGCCGGGCGTCGTCGCACGGGCGAAGGCGTACAGCGCGGCGAGATAGACCAGCCCGGCGAGGCACTCCGTGCGCTGCACCACGCAGGTCACCGACTCCGTCTGCAGCGGGTGCAGCAACCAGACGAGCGCGGAGGCCCACGCCACGGGTTCGGCCTTTTCGCGCAGCCAAGCCGGCATCGCCGGTCGGTGGAGCGTGCGGCGCAGGCAACCCCACAGCAGCAGGCCCGCCCCCGCGTGGATCAGCAGGTTGGCCAGATGATAGCCGCGCGGGTCGAGGCCCCCCAGGGCGTAGTTGACGGCGAAGGTCCAGTTGACGAGCGGCCGCCCGTCCACCGCCGAGCCCGCGCGCGGCGGCGCCTCGGGCTGCCACAGGCGGCGGATGCTCGGGTTCTCGACGATGGCGGGGATGTCGTCGAAAACGAACGGCGCGTTGAGGCTGTTCCAATAGGCCGCAGCCGCCGCGACGACCAGCGCCAGCGCCCAACCCCACGCGGGGCCGCGGGGCCGGGCGGAAGCGGAATGGGTTGGCTCGTCCATCGGCCGACGGACCGCCTCGTTCAGTCCTTCGCCTTCGGCGCGCGGGTGGCGGGTTTGATTTCCACCGGCAGGTTGCGCTTCGCGTAGGCCTCGTAGTCCGGCACCAGCCGCTCATACTTGGTGTGCATCAGGGGCGAGGAGATGATGAAGTCGGCGGTCGCGCGGTCGCAGGCCACGGGCACGTTCCAGACCACGGCCATGCGCAGCAGCGCCTTCACGTCGGGATCGTGCGGCTGGGCGAAAAGCGGGTCCCAGAAAAACATCAGGAAATCGATCTTCCCCTCGACGATGAGGGCGCCGACCTGCTGGTCGCCGCCGAGCGGGCCGCTCTGGAGCTTGTGCACCGTCACCCCGAGCCCCTTTTCGATCAGCGCCCCGGTGGTGCCGGTGGCCCAAAGGTCGTGCTCCGCGAGGATCCCGCGGTTGTACTGCGCCCATTCGAGCAGGCTCTGCTTCTGGCCGTCGTGCGCGACGAGGGCGATGCGCTTGCGGTGGGCCATGGTGATTTTCTTGGGGGTCATGCGGGGAAGGGTTGGCCGCAGAGTACGCGCCGAACGCTCAACGTCCAACTTTGAACGCAGGGCGGGGCCGGTTGAAAGTTGAACGTGCGCGCCGGGTGCGCCACGCTTCCGGCCATGAAAAACCTTCTCGGACTGCTGGCGTTCCTCGCGCTTCCCCTCCTCGCGCTCGCCGCGGTGGACAAGATTTCCCCGGCCGACGCCGCCAAGCTCGTGGCGCAGGGCAAGGCCGTGCTGGTGGACGTGCGCGAGCCCACGGAGTGGGCCGAGTCCGGCGTCGCCGCGCCGGCCGTGCTGCTGCCGAAGAGCGAATTCGACGACGGCCAGCAGGGCGACTGGAAGGAATTCCTGGCGAAGGTCGGCGACACGCAGATCATCACCTACTGCCGCTCGGGCCGGCGGGCGGATGCCGTGGCCGCCGCGCTGGAAAAGCAGGGACACAAGGTCGCCAACGCCGGCGGCTTCAACGACTGGCAGAAGGCCGGCCTGCCCACCCGGAAGCCGAACGAGAAGAAGTGAACCCCGCCGGCCGCCCTATTTGAGCCGGGCCGCCTGCACGACGCAGACGCAATCCTCGCCGTCCTCGGTGTGCAGCCAGTGGAGGTCGAGTTCGGGAAAGGCGCGGTCCATGGCGGCGCGCAGGCCGCCGACCTCCAGCACGACAATGCCGTGCGGCTGGAGCCGTTCGCGGGCCTGGCGGAAAATTTTCCGGATGACGTCGAGCCCGTCGCCGCCACCGTCGAGCGCCATGCGCGGCTCCTGCTTGAACTCCTCCGGCAACCCGCGCAGTTCGCGCGTCGGCACGTAGGGAGGGTTGGAAAGGATCACGTCATACTTCACCGGCGGCACGGCGTCGAACACGTCCGAATGGTGCAGCTTCACGCGCTGCGCCAGGCGGTGCGCCGCCACGTTGAATTTCGCGACCGCCATCGCGTCGGGCGAAAGCTCGATCGCATCCACTTTCGCCCCGGGGAAGCGGTGCGCCAACAGCACGGCCAGGCAGCCGGAGCCGGTGCAGACATCGACGACGCGTTTCACCGGCCGGTCCGCCGGCAGCCAGTGCGGGATCTGCTCGGGCAGCAGCTCGAGGAAATAGGAACGCGGGATGATGACCCGCTCGTCGACGTAGAAGCGGTGCCCGCCGAGGAAGGCTTCGCGCGTGAGGTAAGCGGCCGGCACGTGTTCGTCGAGCCGGCGGCGGAACACCTCCGCCACGGCGGCCGCCTGCCCGGGCGTGAGCTTGCGCTTCAGGACCGCCGGCTTGCTGTCGAGCGGCAGGCCAAGCGTGTGCAGCAGCAGGTAAAGCGCCTCGTCATGCGCGGAGGTCGCGACCTGCCCGAGGGCGGCGCCCTGGCGCGCATAGGCGCGCTCGGCCCAGCGGAGCCATTCGCCGAGATTGCGAGTCTTCGCCGGCATGACGCGATCAGGAGGCGATGGCCTGCATCAGCAGGTAGAAGGGCAGCATCAACAACCCGCGGAAAATGCCGAACAGGATCATGAAGGGCTTGAGGTTGATCAGGATGATCAGCGCCAGCCCGCTCCAGCGGGAAATGTTCCAATAAGTCTCCTCGGAGATATAGCCGAGGTGCCGCAGCAGCCCGCCAGCCGGCAGCGGCGGGATTGGCAGCAGGTCAAACACCATCAGGCAGGCATTGATGCCCATCAATGCCTCACAGATCCCTGCAAGTTCCCGCTGGCCCGCGCGCCAAAGCAGGCCACCGGCCACCGCCCCCATGGTCAGGGTGAGCAAACCCATGCCGAATCCGGCAAACTGCGTGATCACAGCGTCCCGCCGCGGGTTCTTGAAGTTATGCGGGTTGATCGGAACCGGCTTTGCCCAGCCCAGGAACATCGTGAGGTTGTGGCTATTAAGCGCGGGCTGGAAGTAGAAGATGAAGAGCAGCGGCATCACCACTGTGCCCAACAGGTCCACATGCGGCAGCGGGTTCGCGGTCAGGCGCCCGTCGGCCCGGGGTGTAGGATCCCCCAACCGGGTCGCCACCCACGCCTGCGCATAGGCGCGCAGGCACAATGAGGACGCGATGAGGAAAAAATAAATCAGGCCGTTGCGCAGCGTCGCGATATCAAAATCCATGCGCCCTATTTCTCGCCCTTCGCCGCCAGCTCGTCCAGCAAAGTCTGCTTCTGCTTTTGCAGGGCCGGTTCGGTCACCATCGCGATCAGCGCGTGCGCGTGGTCGCGCCGGCCCAGCTTGATCAGGACGTTGGCGGCGTGGAGGCGGATGGTCTGCTGCTCGATGCCGGGCTGGGCCTTCTCCTCGAGGGCGCTCCAGGCCGCGAGCGCGTCCTCCCATTTCGGCTCGGCCAGGTCGTAGTACGCCTCGGCGGCGCGGTAGCCGTACGCGAGGTTGTCCGGCGCCAGCGCGGCGGCGTGCTGGAAGGCCTCGAGCATGGCCTTGTCGAGCGACGCGCGGTTGAACTGGCCGGTGGCAATGAGTTCGTCGCGACCCTCGGCCAGCAGTTTGCCAAGGTGGTAGTGATAAAGCGGCTCCTTCGGCTCGAGGTCCACCGCGGCCGTGAGCCACGGCAGCGCCTCGGCGACCTTGCCGTCCTCGGCGAGCAGGCGTGCCATTTCATTTTTCACGAGGGGAATTTCGCCGTCGAGCTGGTTGGCCTTCATCAGCATGCCGGCGGCTTCGTGCGTCATGCCGACCTTGGCCAGGAGCAACCCGTAGGATACGTACGCGGCCGCGAAATCGGGGCTTTTCTGGATCAGCACGTCGTAGCTGTTAATGACGCTCTGGAGCTCCCCCTTCAGCCACGCTTCATCGAGGTGGTCCTTGTCGGCCTCAGCCTGGGCGAAAATGCTCTTCTGGCGCGCGACGATGTCCTTCAGGGTTTTTTCCGACAGGGTTTCGGCGCGCGCCGCGCCGGCGGCCAGCAGGAGTACCATCGCCGGCAAGATTCTCAAAAGGGAAAGCATGCCCCTACGACACGGAGCGCCCCCATTCGTTCAAGGCTTTACGCGGCATCTAATCCTGCGATGCAGCAGCAGTGATACTGCTGCCAAATGTAAAAGTCACCGTAACGGCACATGCTTCATGGCACCTGTCGTGCTATTCTGGGCCCGTCATCGAACGACATTGCTTTCAAGGAACACCCTAAGGTTCTTTGGAATTTCACTACCCCGCGCAGCTGATCGCTGCGAAACAGAGTTTGGCCGGACGGCATGAGGCTGCCGCTCCCGGCCAGGACCAAGTTCACGCTGGTGCCTGTCGTCGGATCCCGGGCTCGGTCGCAAGACCACGCCCGCCCGCCCCAAAACACACTTTTGCCGCCGGTCACCTTCACGGGTGGCCGGCGTCAAAACGAGACCTGTGCCTGCGGTCATTCCGGCCGGTGGCCGGGTCTTGTCCCGAACAGCAAACAACCCCCGCTTCACGGCGGGGTTTTAAAAATGAACATGAAGTCCAAAGTAATCCTCAGCCTCGGTCTCCTCGCGGCTCCCCTCGCCCTCATGGCGTGGTCGCCCGAGCAGGCCTATGTCGAGTCCTACCGCGCCCGTCCCGTCGACACGCCGGTCCCCACCTCCGTCATCATGCCGGAAGTGAGCACCAGGTTCGTCGGCAAGCAGGTGGTGCTCGAGTTCGTCGTCGATACGAAGGGCAAGCCGACGTCCATCACGTCGATCACGCCCGGCGCCGATGCCGAACTGGTGGCCTCGGTCACCGATGCCGTCGCGCAGTGGCGTTTCAGCCCTGCCGTCGTCAACGGCCAGCCCGTCGCCCGCAAAGTGGCGCTGCCGGTGAACATCGTTGCTGATCCCAGCACGACGTCCCGCTTCGCCGCCAACTAACCAGTAACCAGCAAACAACCAGGGCCGTCCCTCGCTCGCGCGGGGGGCGGCCCTGTCATTTTCAGAGACCCGGAGGATTGATCAGTCGGCACCAGCCAATGGTCATGGCGGGCCGGTTGACTGGTGGCCGTCGATTTCCCAAACGCCGCGCAGGCTGCGCGATTTCAGCCACAGTGACGCCTGGGCGACTGATCCCGTGAATCCAGCGGGATTCAACAGGAAGTCTCGGGTTCGCAGTTCACCAACCCCGGTTTGTAACATAATATATTACAAACTGGCGGGAGCGAACAACGGGACCCATCGACGATCGGCGCCGGTGTGAAATCGGCGCTCACATCGCCTCGATTTTTTTCGTGCCTCTTCGTGTTTTTCGTGGCCAGGCCTTGGCTGGCTTGTTCCGCCGTCTGTCGTCCCGAAACATGTCAGGAGTGTTGGGCCTTTCCCGTTTTGTTTCTGGCGTCCCACGATTTTGCGCCAACATGGGACGCATGACCCCGCGCGCCCCCGCCAATCCCGCCGCCCCCGGCCGTGGCACCGCGCTCAATCCCGCCAACCGCTTCGAGCACCTCGTGGTCGCGCCGGATCCCGACTTCGGGGAGCTCGATGAGCACGGCGTGCCGGTCGCCCGGCCCCACCCGCGCACACAGTTTTTCCATGACGCGACCGAATCGCTCCTCACGCACATCGACAGCCCCGACGTCGGTCCCGGCTGGGGCCTGAATTCCTACCGCGGCTGCGAGCATGGGTGCGCGTATTGCTTTGCCCGCCCCTTCCACGACTACCTCGGCTGGAACAGCGGCGTGGACTTCGAGACGAAGATCCTCGTGAAGCTCCGCGCGCCGGAAATCCTCCGGGCCGAGCTCTCGTCGCCGAAGTGGCGCCCCGAGCCGATCATGATGAGCGGCGTCACCGACTGCTACCAGCCCGCCGAGCGCCATTTCCGCCTCACCCGCCGCTGCCTCGAGGTCCTGGCGGAGTTCCGCCAGCCGGTCGGGATCATCACCAAGAATTTCCTCGTGACCCGCGACCTCGACGTGCTGGCGGACCTCGCGCGCCACGACTGCGTGTCGGTTTCCGTCAGCGTCACCACCCTCGACGCCGAGCTCGCGGGCAAGCTCGAGCCCCGCGCGGCGCGGCCCGAGCACCGGCTGCGGGCCATCAGGCTGCTGAGCGAAGCCGGCGTGCCGGTGAACGTGATGGTCGCGCCGATCATCCCCGGGCTCACCGACCATGAGATGCCCGCGATCCTCGACGCGGTCGCCGCGGCGGGCGCGTGCCGCGCCGCGTACGTCGTGCTGCGGCTGCCTTATGCGGTGAAGGATGTCTTCCTCGACTGGCTGGACCGGCACTTCCCCTCGAAGGCGGAGCGGGTGGTCAGCCGGCTGCGCGAACTGCGCGGGGGCAAGCTCTACAACGCGACGTTCGGCGAGCGCATGCGCGGCGAGGGCATTTTCGCCGAGCAGATCAAGCAGCTCTTCGCCGTCGCCGCGCGCCGCGCCGGGCTCAACCGGGCCGCGATCAACCTGTCGACCGCGCACTTCCGCCGCCCGGGCGGCGTGCAGCTGGATTTGCTCTAACCCGCCGGCTGCTTATCCGGCGCGGGCCGCACGATCCGCCGCCACGCCAGCAGGAGGATCCACGCCAGCAGCATCGTGGTGATGGTGTGGCTGAGGTAGTGCGCGCCCTTGAGCATCTGATAGCCGGCCATCCACCAGCCCACGCCGAGGCCCAGCGCGAGCCCGCCGAGTTTCCAGGCGCGCGTGCGCCGCAACCACATCAGCCCGAGCAGCGCGAAGCCGCCGCTGGCATGGCCCGCCGGGAAGCAGTGGCCCTTGCGCCCCGGCTTGTCGTTGGCCGGATAGGATTCGCACAGCTTCACGTAGGGCACGTCGCCGCCGTAGCGCCGGATTTCCGACGGGCAGAAAATGTTCGTCACGTCCTTGCCCCAGCCGGCGAGCGCCGGCACCGTGACGAGCACCAGCAGCGCCACCCACAGGTCGCGGCGCGCGAAGCGCAGCCGCTCCCGCCAGCGCGCGGGCCCGACCGCCAGCACCAGCACGGCGGCCGCGGTCGCAATGATCACCACCTTCGGCCCGTCGTAGAAAAGCAGCCTGCCCACCGGATTCCCCGCGTCGACCAGCCAGCGCCCCGCGGCCGCATCGTAAAAATGGTCCTGCAGCCGGAGATCGAGGCTGGTGAACTCGAACAATCCCAGGGCGGCGGTGAACAACAGCACCGCCGGCCAGAGCGTGCGGTCGAGGCCGGCGGGGCGGTAGGTCATGGCGCCGACGCTGGTTTCTTTTTCAGGCCGAGCAAGCGTTTGAAATCGAAGTTCACGCGCAGCTTCGCGTTCACGCCGACGTCGTTGCCGTCGGGACCATGCGTCAGCCGCAAGCCGACGCCGAGGAGCCATTTGCTGTTCGAACCGAAGGTGTACTTTCGTGGCAGCGCCCAGACGACGCTGGGGCGGACCGCATAGACGTCGCGGTTCACGGACGAGGCGAAGCGGGTCGTCGCGTAGCTCGCCTCCACCGCGTAGGTCATCGGGCCGCGCTCATAGAGCGTGCCGCCGGAAACATTGATCGAGTCGTTGCCGAGCTCGTTCTTGTCGAGCTCGCCGCGCGTGGTGGTCTGCGTGACATCGTCCCAGCCGAATCCGCCGAAAACGCGCCAGCCCGGATGGTCTTCCAGTTGGTGGGAAGCGGTCACAAACGGCGCGATATGCCTCAACCCGTCGGTCACGTCGATCGGCGGGCTGCCGAGCGGGCGCTGCCAGTCGAGTCCGATGGAGGTGTCCCACCCGACGTTGAGCGGGTCCCCGAGGCGGTACTTCGTGCCCAGGTGCAGCGTGGAAAAACCGCTGTCCTCGAAAAAACCGCCATGTTTGAGACCGTGGGTGAAATAGGCGTCGGCCTCGGTGGAGACTTCCCAGTTCGCCGTGAGGCCGTAACGGAATCCGAGTGCGGTGCGGATGTGGTCGCGCTTGGTCAGGTCGCCGAGGTGCGGGTGGACAATCAGCCGCAGGGAATTTTTCCGCTCGGTGCGCGGCAGGACGCTGTTGAACACGCCCTGGATGCGCAGGTCGTCATCGGAAGGCTTCGCCGCCGCGGGGGCTTCCGTGGCTCCGCAGAGTTCGCCGCCAAGGAACAGGCCCGCCAGGACGGCGAGGTGAAAACGTTTGGAGACGGTCATGGCCCGGCGCCGGTGAATCTGCGTGGCCCCGCCGGCTCAGGGGTTCGCCGCCACGGCCCGCGGTTCGGCGGATTTTTCCTCCCCAAGGTGGGAGTACTTGGTGAATTCCTCGGCGGAAAGCGCGCGGTAGAGGTTGTGTTCGTAGAGGTAGCTCGCCCCTTGGTAGAAACTGATCGCCTCCATGCTGGAATAGCTGCTGTCCGCCACCGGCGTCATCGTGGAACTGCCGAGCTCGTACTTGTAGGTGGATGCGCCGCGCGGCCGCAGGATGACGAACTCGCCCTTCTCGAGGTGGCCGAGCTTCTGGTAATTGCCGATCAGCGCGTGGGCCTCGTCGGGCGGGATCTTGCGCACGTCATGGCCGAAGAAGCGCGACGGATAGCTCCAGTTCAGCAGGCCGAGCAGCGTCGGCGCGTAGTCCATCTGGCTGGTGAGGGTCTTGATGTGGCCGGGCGCGATGTGGCCGCCGGGCGCGAAGATGATGAGCGGGATGTGGTAGTTCTGCACCGGCAGCTCGGTCTTGCCCGCACTCGACGCACAATGGTCGGCCACGATCACGAACACCGTGTTCCTGTACCAGGGCTTGCTCGCGGCGTCGCGCAGGAACTTGCCGATGGCATAGTCGGAGTATTTCACCGCGCCGGCGCGGCCCGCGATCTTCGACGGCAGGTCGATGCGGCCGTCGGGAAAGGTGTACGGCCGGTGGTTCGACGTCGTCATGACGAAATAGTGGAACGGCTTCCCGGAGGCCGCGCCCGCGTCGGCCTCGCGCATCGTCCAGCGAAACAGGTCCTCGTCGCACGCGCCCCAGACGTTGGCGAACGTGACGTCGGCCTGCGGGCTGTTGCGGTCGATCACCCGGTAGCCGTTGTGCCCGAAAAAGTAGTTCATGTTGTCGAAGTACCCGAAGCCGCCGTAAAGGAACGCCGTGTCGTAGCCCTTGGCACGGAAGACCGAGCCGAGCGTGAACATGTCCTCGTTGCGCGGGCGCTTGATCATCGAGCGGCCCGGCGTGGGCGGCAGCGCGAGCGTCAGCGCCTCCATGCCGCGGTCCGTGCGCGTGCCGGTCGCGTAGAAATTGTCGAACACGAGGCTCCGCCCCGCGATTTCCATGAGGTTGGGCGTGAGGTTCGAGGCGCGGTTGAAGAGGCCGAGGAAATCCGCGCTCAGGCTCTCGACCGTGATCTGGATGATATTCGGCCGGAGCTCGGCGCCGGGGTTCTTGATGTAGCGGAGCGTGTCGTAGTCGTTCGGGCGCAGCATCACGGCGCCGTCCTCGCCGAGCTCGTCGCGCAGGCGGGTGAACACCTGGTCGATCGGCTTCGTCGGGTAGAACTCGTCGTAATCGAGGACGTTGTTGCGGAAGGCCGCGAAGAGCGACCACAGGCCGTTCTTCGCCAGCTCGCGGTTGAAGTTGTTCTTGAAGCTCGGGAGCCAGTCGAGGTTGAGGAGGCAGCCCAGCGCCAGGGCGCCGGCGAACCAGATCGCGCCGTTGCGGTAGCGCAGGCGCCACGGCTCGACCGCGGCGTCGAGCCACGCCTGCGGCATCCGGCTGCGCCAGAGCAGCCACTTGAACAGCACCGCCACCGTGGCCAGCGCGCCGATGATGAGCGGGATCGGGTACGACTCGCGGATATTGCCCATCACCTCGGTCGTGTAGACGAGGTAGTCGACCGCGATGAAGTTGAAGCGCACGCCGAACTCGTCCCAGAAGGTCCACTCCGCCGCCGCGCCGAAGAGCAGCGCGAAGATGATGCCGAAGCCGAAGCCGCCGATCAGCCAGCGGATCCACGCCTTCCGCAGCGCGCCGGACGGCAGCACCGTCAGCAGGACGATGAGCGGCAGCGAGGCGAACGCCGCCGCGCCGAGGTCGTAGAGCACGCCCCAGCCGAAGGCGGCCAGCAGGCTCAGCGTCCAGGTGACGTCATGGGCCGCCTTGATCAGCAGCGCCACGCGGGTCAGGAACGAGATGCCGAGGAAAACGACGAAGAAGAGCGCCACGCCGCCATGGCGGCGGGCGAGCAGTTTGGACAAAGGGCCGGGAGGGTTATTCAACGGAATGGGACGCCGGCGGGGCATGCCGGCTGCGGGCAGTGAATGCCCTTTGCGCGCGGGGACGCAAGCAGCAGTCGCGGTGCATTTCGTCTTTATTTTTGAACAATCGTTCTTCTGTTCCCCGGATTGACGCTGGTGCGGCGGTCTGCCGTCATCGGATGTCCCCCCTCCCCATGAAGTCACCCTGGCTTGCCCTGCTCGCCCTGGCGTCCGCCACCCTCGTGGGCGCCGCGGAAAACTACACCATCGCGGTCATCCCCAAGGGGACGACCCACGAGTTCTGGAAATCCATCCACGCCGGCGCGGTCAAGGCGCAGCGGGAGCTCACCGCCGCCGGCGTGCCGGTCAGCGTCATCTGGAAGGGCCCGCTCAAGGAGGACGACCGCGAGCAGCAGATCCAGGTCGTGGAGAATTTCACCGGCCGGCAGGTCAGCGCGATCGTGCTGGCCCCGCTCGACAACAAGGCGCTGGTCGCGCCGGTGGAAACCGCGGTGCGCGGGAAGATTC
Organism: uncultured Oleiharenicola sp.; assembly: GCA_964481095.1. Taxonomy (GTDB): domain Bacteria; phylum Verrucomicrobiota; class Verrucomicrobiia; order Opitutales; family Opitutaceae; genus Lacunisphaera. The sequence goes on from CAYZSN010000197.1 coordinate 34,670, forward strand.
CCGTGGTCATCATCGACTCGGGCCTGAACACGCCGGCCATCGCCAGCTTTGTCGCCACCGACAACCGCGAGGGCGGCCGCATCGCCGCGCGCAACCTCGGCCGGATGCTCGGCGGCAGGGGCAACGTCATCATGCTGCGCTACGCCGTGGGCTCGGCCAGCACCGAGGAGCGCGAGGCGGGTTTCCTCGAGGTGATGGCGACGGATTTCCCGGCGATCAAGCTCGTGTCGACCGACCAGCACGGCGGGGCCACGCGTGACACCGCCCGCCGCGCCGCCGAAAACCTGCTGAACCGCTACGGGCGCGACCTGCAGGGCGTTTTCGCCTGCAACGAATCCACCTCCGTCGGCATGCTGCTCGCGCTGCGCGACGCCGGCCTCGCCGGCGGCAAGGTCACGCTCGTGGGCTTCGACTCCGGTGAAACCCTCAATGCCGGCCTGCTCGCCGGCGACATCCAGGGCCTCGTCGTCCAGAATCCGTTCAACATGGGCTACCTCGGGGTGAAGACCGCCGTCGCCGCCCTGCGCGGCGAGCAGGTGCCCGCGCGCATCGACACGGGCGTGGGCTTCGTGACCAAGGAGAATTTCAACGATCCCGCGATGGCCGACATCGTCCATCCGCCCTTGAAGGATTATCTGGAATGAGTCCGCCAGCCAGCCCGCGGCCCGACGCCGCCCCGCCGTGGTGGCGGACGCTCTGGGCGCGCTTCGGCCCGTTCCTCGGGCTGGTGCTGGTGACGCTGCTGTTCTCGCTGCCGGCCGAAACCCGCGAGTTCTTCCTCTCCTACCACAACTTCAAGATCATCTTCACGCAGACGGTGATCGTGGCGATCGGCGCCCTCGGCATGACGCTGATCATCGTGAGCGGCGGCATCGACTTGTCCGTCGGCTCCAGCATTGCGCTCACCAGCGTGGTTGGCGCCCTCCTGATCCAGCACGGCTGGGGCGCCGCGGCCGTGACGCTCGCGCTCGTCGCCACCGGCGCCTGCCTCGGATTGCTCAATGGCGCGGCCATCGCCGGGCTGCGCATGACACCGTTCATCATCACGCTCGGCACGCTCGGCGTCGCGCGCGGCGGCGCCAAGTGGCTGGCCGACAACCAAACCGTCAATTACGACGCCTCGGCGATCAACGGCTGGATGACCACGGCCAACCCGTTCGACCGGGCGCTGCCGGCCGGCGTCTGGGTCGCGCTCGGCCTCGCCGTGGCGACGTCGGTCGTGCTGCGCGGCACGGTTTTCGGCCGCCATGTCTTTGCGCTGGGCTCCAACGAGGTCGCGGCGCGCTTCAGCGGCGTGCCGACCACCCGCCTCAAGGTGCTCGTCTACCTCGTCGCGGGGGCGTTCTTCGGCCTCGCGGGGCTTTTCCAGCTCTCGCGCCTGCGGCAGGGCGACCCGACGGTGGCCGCCGGGCTCGAGCTGGACATCATCGCCGCCGTGATCATCGGCGGCGCCAGCCTGAGCGGCGGGGTCGGCACGGTGCCCGGCTCCATGATCGGCGCGCTGATCATGAGCGTCCTGCGCAACGGCTCGCAGCAGATGGGCTGGCCGACCTATTTCCAGGAAATCATCATCGGCCTCGT
>CAYZSN010000198.1:0-3900 GCA_964481095.1 uncultured Oleiharenicola sp.
GGCGGCCAGCCACGCGCCGGTCATGGCCATCATCATGCTCTTCGAAATGACGCTGAGCTACGACATCATCATGCCCCTGATGCTGTGCAGCGTGGTGGCGTACTACACCGCGCGCGGCATCGAGGACCAGTCGCTCTACAGCGAGGCGCTGAACAAGAAGGCCGCGGCCGCCGAGCCGGCGCGGATGCAGCTGCCCGGCACCGTGGCCGACCTGGTGCGCGCCGAGGCGTCGTCGGTGCCGCTGACGGCGCGCTTCGAGGAGATCGCGAATCATTTCCTGGCCAGCCGGCAGGAGGAAATCTACGTCACGACCGACGGCCGGTATGCCGGGGTGATTTCGCTGCACGACATCAAGCCGCACCTCAGCGATCCCGAGGTGGCGGCGCATGTGATCGCGGAGGACGTGCGGCGCGAGGACGTCCCCACCGTGCCGCCGTCGGCGACGCTGGCGGACGCCCTGCGGGTGTTCGCGCAGTGCGCGGGGCAGACCCTGCCCGTGGTGGATCCGCAGAGCCGGCATCTCGCCGGGGTTTTGGTGAAGAACGACCTGCTGCTCGCGCTCCTCGAGGGGCGCGGCGCCGGCAACAAGCAACGCACGGGCAACACGGCGGCGCCGTTTCCGGTGAAGGGCTGAAGGAGTCGAAGGTCGAGCGTCGAAGGACGAGGGCCGGAGCGTCCTGCCGGACCTTCGACATTCGTCTCTCGGCTTTCGACGGCCGCGCGTTGCGCGCCGCCTATTTGCCGCTTCGTCACACGGCCGTCACGAAACCGTAACACGGCCTCTCTAGGCTGCGCTGCGTCCCGGCAAACCGCCGGGCCTTATTGTTCATCCAAGCATCCATCCATCCGATCATGTTCAACCTCAAATCCAAAGTGTTCGCCGTGCTGGCCTCCGTCGTGTGCGCCACCGCCGCCCTCGCCCAAGACAGCGGCCCTCTCATCGACCTGCTGGTCAAGAAGGGCATCATCAACGACCAGGAGGGCGAAGACCTCCGCGCCGAGCTGTCGAAGGACTTTGCCCAATCCCCCGCGGGCAAGTTGAACCTCGCGGGCGCCATGACGGAGCTGAAGCTCTCCGGCGACGTCCGCGTGCGCTATGAGAGCCGCACCGGCTCCCTGGCGACGGGCGACCACCAGGAGCGCGACCGCTTCCGCTATCGTTTCCGTACCGGCCTCACCGGCAAGATGGCCAACAACTGGTCTTGGGGCGTGCGCCTCGAGACCGCCACCGGCAGCCGCTCCAGCAACGTGACGATGGGCGATGACGCCGGCCCGTTCGCCAAGACCAGCGACACCGTCAACGTCGGCCAAATCTGGGCCCAGTGGACCCCGACGCCCGAGTGGACCTTCACCGGTGGTCGCATGGCGAACCCGCTCGTCACGACCGCCATGGTCTGGGACGCCGACATCAATCCCGAGGGCCTCGCCGAAAACTTCAAGCACCGCGAGGGCAACCTCGAATACTCGGCGACTGCCGCGCAGTTCCTCTACAGCGCCGCCAGCACGCAGAACACCTTCGGTGCCGCCGCCAGCGTCCAGGACCTCTTCCTCTTCGCGTGGCAGGGCGGCCTCAAGTACTACGTCGAGGGCGCGACGACGTTCTTCCAGGTCAACCCGACGATCTACCACTACGTCCACAACAACAAATACAACCCGGCGGCTTTCAAGGGCTCGTTCACCGCCGCCAACACGGTCGCCGTGAACAACCTCCTGGTCTTCGATGTGCCGGTGGAATACGATTTCGTCTCCGGCGGCGTCCCGGTCCGGATCTTCGGTGACTTCGCCATCAACACCGAGGGCGACGACCGCGCCACCAAGTGGGGTCGCCCCGACCTCGACGGCGAGAACACGGCCTGGCAGGTCGGCTTCCAATACGGCAAGGCCGCCAACAAGGGCGAGTGGGACGCCCGGCTCGCCTACCAGTCGGTCGGCGCCTTCGCCCTCGATCCCAACCTGGTCGACTCCGACATCTTCGACAGCCGCACGAACATGCGGGGCTGGGTCCTCACCGGCAACTACGCCCTCGGCGCCGCCACCACCTTCACGCTCACGCTGGGCAACGGCGAACGCAAGAACGACGCCCTCATCGCCCCCGGCGCGGGTGACATCGGTTCCAACAACGCCCTCGACAAGTACTGGGTGCTGCAGGCCGACCTGGTCGTGAAATTCTGATCTCTGTTCCATCCCTCCCTAAAAATTCTCAATTCATCCGCCATGAAAAAGCTTACGCTCGCTCTCCTCGCGCTGGCCGCCGTCTCGGTGGCCTCCGCCCAGAAACTCGTCATCAAGGGCTCCGACACGCTCGGCGCCAAACTCGTGCCCATGCTGGCCGAGGAATACAAGGCCCACAACTCGGGCGTGACCTTTGAAATCGCCGCCGAGGGCTCGACCACCGGCATCGCCGCCATCGTCGACGGCACCGCGCAGATCGGCATGTCGTCCCGCCGCGCCAAGGCCACCGAAATGTCGGCCGGCACCGCCAAGGGCGTCTCGCTCAAGCCCACGATCGTCGCCTTCGACGGCATCGGCGTGATCATCAACGCCGGCAACCCGCTCAGCACGCTGACCAAGCGCCAGGTGGAACAGATCTTCGCCGGTGACATCACCGACTGGTCGCAGGTCGGCGGCACCGCGGGCGCCATCTCGGTCTACACGCGCAACACCTCGTCCGGCACCTATGCCGACTTCAAGGAGCTCGCGATGAAGAAGCGCGACTATGCCTCCTCCGCGCAAAAGATGGCCGGGAACGAGCAGATCGCCTCGGAAGTCGCCAAGAATCCGAATGGCATCGGCTACGTCGGCCTCGCGTACCTGAGCGATCCCGGCATCAAGACCGTCTCCATCGAGGGCTCCCTGCCCACCGAGGAGTCCGTCATCGCCAAGAGCTACCCGTACGCCCGCCCGACGTTCTATTACACGAACGGCGAGCCGACCGGCGAGGCGGCCAAGTTCCTCGCGTTCACGCTGAGCGACGACGGCCAGAAGATCGTCCGCAAGGTCGGCTTCGTCCCGGTCCGCAAGCTCTGAAGTAAGCGCAGCCATTGGATCCAAGGGTGGGCGTCGGTTTCCACACCGACGCCCTGCGTCGCCGGTATGGAAACCGGCGACCGCCTTTCCGCTTTGTCACGCAACTGTAACCTGCGCCGGTTGACCGGTCCTCCGGGCCGACCCGATGCTCACGCCACGTTCCGGCATGCCCGTTTCCACTGAAACCGTTCCCACCCTGGCCCGCCTGCCCGCCCGCGAGGCCCTGCTCCGCAAGCCGCGCGGCTGGTTCTTCGGCCTGACCGGCGACCAGTTCGTCAAATACGTGTTCCAGGGCAACGCCACGATCTCGATCGTCGTGCTCGGCCTGATCACGTTCACCATCTTCCGCGACGCGATCGGCTTCATCCCGCAGAACCACGCCAACCTCGTGCTCTACCGCCGGGCCGGCCTCGAGTACGTCGACCTGTTCCGCGCCCAGGTGACGTCCCACAGCGCCCTGTCGCGCTATCTCGCCGACCTGCGCGCGAAGCAGCTCGCGCTGCTGACGAAGGGAGAGGGGCTCACGCCCGCCGCGGCCCAGGCCCGGCTGGCGGACTTCGATGATTTCGCGAACCACTACGCCGACACGATCAACGAGCAGGAAGCCCTGCTCGGGACGATGACGGACCTCGTTTCCTCGATCAAGGAGCGCCAGAAGGTGGCCGAGGACATGGCCGAGGCGAAGCGCAACCTGCTCGACGGCATGGCCGGCGCCACGCCCGGGCACGCCGCCCAGCTCCAGAAGGAGGCCGACGCCACCGTCGTCGAGGTGATCGACTTCAAGGCCGAGATCCAGCCGCTCCTTGCAATGCAGGCGGACATCGTGGCGGCCAACGCCCGTCAGGCCGAGGCGCTGCAGGCGCTGGCCGCCCA
>CAYZSN010000199.1:0-14232 GCA_964481095.1 uncultured Oleiharenicola sp.
GGCCGCGCAGGCGAAATGCATCTCGCCGGAATTGATCAGGTACCACGGCGCCTTTTCGCCGAGGTTGGCCGCGTCGCTGAGGATCGCGAGGCCGCCGACATCCCGGCCGGCGTCCGTGAAATTGCAGCCGACGGCGGCCGCGTTGGGTCGCGCGCGGCTGCTGGCGAATTCGGTGACCGGGCCGTCGGGGGTGACATAGGCGATGTCCAGCGGCTGGTGCGCCAGGCGGGCGCTGAGGCCGGCGTAGCCGCCGTTGACCTGGCCCTTCGGCTCGCCGGGCATCGGCGTGCGGTCGAGCTCGGCGCCTTCCGGGCCGGCGGTGAAATCCATCGCCCAGTCGATCGCGTAGCCGCCGTCGGCGGCGGGCGCGGACACGGCCAGCACGCGCTGTTCGGTGACGTCGACGCGCCCGGTGGGATTCGTGTAACTGACCGCCAGCTTGATCGTGGCGCTGCCGTCGGGCTGCGTGGCGATTTCCGGCGCGGTCCAGCTCGTCTTGCCGGCGGACTGCCCCGTCTGCTTGTTCTCCTCCCAATAATTCACGTGGTTGATGTATTTCCACGAGAACCACAGCGCGTAGTGCCACGGATGATCTTCCGGGCGGAAGGTCGTGAGGCTCGGGCCGCCGGCCACTGTCAGCGGGTGGAAGAACACCTTGCCTTTCGCCGGGTCGAACGAGAACTGCCAGACGGGCCGGCCGCCGGCGGCCCAGGCGAGCGTCGTATCGGTCTGCTGCCACTCGGCGCGAGCGGGAAGGCAGAAGGATGAAGTAAGAATTAAGAAACCAAGCAGGGTAATGGAGCGTTTTGAAATCATGGGGAAGAAGGTCGGGGAATTTTTGATCGCGGATCAGCCGTCGCCGAGCCTACGGCTGACAAGTTACACGGAGACCACGGATGGAACCAATCAATACAGGGGAAGCGCAGGAGCTGGAGCTTATTAAATAATGTGCAGCCTTATGGCGTCATTGCGAGGAGCGCAGCGACGAAGCAATCCCGCTGGCTCGCTACGGCGCGCTTCGCGCACCTCGCGATGACAAACGAGTGAAGAGGCAGCCACGATTAATTTAAAACGCCCTAACGGAGGAAACAGAGACCGGATTGTACTTCGTTCCCTCCGTTTCCTTCTGTGCAAAGGATCGGCGGATTGATCCGTACCATCCGTGGTTAAAAAGGACCGATCAAGCCTGGGACTTGGCGAAGCGCAGGGCGCCGTAGCCGGCGCGCTCGGGGCGTGTCAGCATGCCGTTGGCCTCGGCGTCGTTGACGAACACCTCGGCCTGGTTGTCCCACGTGAGCGGGCGGCCGAGCTTCATCGCGATCCACGCCAGGATGCAGGCGGTGTTCGCGCTGTGGGCCACGTCGGCCGGCGCCAGCGGGCGCTGGCGCGACTTCACGCACTCGAGCCAGTTCTTATGGTGCGACCGGCTGGGCGGGAACTGCACCTTCACCTGGTCGGGATCGAGCAGCAGCTTCGGGTCGCTGGCCGCCAGCCAGGGCAGCTTGGCAGGCGTGTTGCCCTTCGGGTCGCTGGCGGTCGCGGCCTCGTCGCGGCTGACGAAAATCCAGCCCTCGTCGCCGATGAACTTGATGCCGTTCTGGAACTTGTCGGAGACCTTCATGACGATGTCGCCCGGATAGGTGAGCTGGACGTCGTACGCGCCGTGCACGTTCCAGATCTTGTTCGTCGGGAACTCGCCCCGGCCCTCGATCTTCACCGGCCCGCTGTGCTCCATGTCCATGCCCCAGTGGGCGGTGTCGAAATGGTGCGCGCCCCACCCCGTGATCATGCCGAGGCAGTAGGACTCGTTGCGCAGCCAGCCCGGCCGCGATGTGACCTGGGTCTGCGAATGCACGCGCTGCTCGGTGTAATAAACGTCGGGCGTCGGCCCGAGCCAGAGGTCGTAATTCAGGTTGGCCGGGACCGGCTGCGGCGGGTCGTCGGGCTTCGTCGGGTCGACGGGCAGGCCGATCTCGACGCCCGTGAGGCGGCCGACGCGGCCGCTGCGCACGAGCTGGCAGGCCTGGCGGAACTGTTCGTGCGAGGTCCACGAACGCTGCTGGCTGCCGACCTGGAGGATGCGGCCGCTCTTCGCCACCGCGTCGCGCAGGACCACGCTCTCGGCGTGGGTCATCGTGAAAGGCTTCTGCAGGTAGATGTCCTTCCCGGCGTGGAGGGCCCGCAGCGCCACCTCGGCGTGCTGGTGGTCGGGCAGGCTGATGACGACGGCGTCGATGTCCGGCCGCGCGAGCAGCTCGCGGTAGTCGGTGAAGGTGGCGATGTCCGGCGCGGTGCCGCCGGCGTCGCGGTGGAATTTCTCGATCAGCGCCTTGCCCGCGACCACGCGCTTCGCATCCAGGTCGCACACCGCCACGACGTCGGCGAGGCCCGACTTGAACACGCCGGGCATGTCGTGGACCGAGGCGATGCGGCCGCAGCCGATGTGGCCGACGCGGATGCGGCTGCCGGGGGCGTCGGCGCCGAGGAGGCGCGACGGGATGATCAGCGGGGCGGAAATCAACGCGGCCGCGCCGGCGGCGGTGCGGACAAACTGGCGGCGGGAGACGGGGGCGTTCATGGGATTTGCAGCAGAGGCATACTCAACGTCCAGGAATTCATCGGCCATGGATTCGGTATTGGATGTTGAGCGTTGAATGTTGGACGTTGGACGTTCGGTTCGATCGGACTTCAAAGCCCGTCCGTGTTGCTGACGAAGGCGATGCGGGTGCTGTCGGGCGCCCATGACGGGACGTTGATGGTGCCCTGGCCGCCGAAGACATAGGCGATGACGCGCGGCCGGCCGCCCTCGACGGGCAGCAGCCGGATGTAGCACTGCTGGTAATAGGGATGCTGGTCGGGCTTCACGTCCGGCAGGAACGAGATGATCGTCATCCATTTCCCGTCGGGCGAGATGTGCGGGAACCAGTTGTTGAGGCCGTCGTTGGTGATCTGTTCCTGATCGGAGCCGTCCGGCTTCATCCGGAAGACCTGCATGAGGCCGTTGCGGGTCGAGGTGAAGTAGATGTACTTGCCGTCCGGCGTGTATTCGGGGCCGTCGCTCAGGCCGGGGGTGTTGGTCAGGCGCACCTCGTCGCCGCCGTCGGGGGAAATCCTGTAGATGTCGTACTTGTCACCCTTGGCGTCGGGCGTCTCCTTGCGGCCGCCGGTGTAGACCATCCACTTGGCGTCGGGCGACCAGCCGTGGAAGAATGACGGGGAGTTCGGCGTCACGCGCACCGGCAGGCCGCCCTTGGCGGAGACCTTGTGGATGACCGAGCGGCCGCCGTCGGACTGCACGTGCACGCTGAGCCCGAGCATCTTGCCGTCGAAGGTCAGGACGTGGTCGTTGTTGTTGCGGCCGATGTTGCCGGTGTCGAGGAGGGCGTAGTTTTTCGTGACGAGGTCGAAGGTCTTGAGCTGGCCCCGGTCCTTGCCCGGGCCGCTGACGTTCACGATGAGGGTCCGGCCGTCGGGCATCCAGTTCGGCGCCTCGAACTGCTCGGGCGAACTGTACACGACCTCGAGCTTGCCGGTGAACACGTTGAGCACCTCGAGGTGCGCGCCGATGTAGTCGCGATACGGGACATAGCCGGCCTTGGGCGGGATGACGATGCGGACGTCCTTGAAGACGGCCTCCTCCTTCACCTTGGCGTTGTGCGCGCAGAGAAAGAGGCCGACGTCGACCTCCGCGCCGAGGTCGAGCTCCTGCGAGACGGACTCGAAGGTGTCGCCGTAACGGGCGGCGGAGAAGGTGTAGGTGTTGCCCTTGCGCTCGAGCTGGATGACATCGCCGCCCTTCAGCGGGAGCGGGACCTGCTCGGTGACGGCGCCCTTGGTCCGGCGGAACTGGAGCGAGGCCAGGCCGTCGCCGTGGACGCAGGCGTCGATGTAGGGCGAGTCCTTGTCGGCGGTGGCGCGCGCCATCCAGCCGGCCTTGCGGTGTGCGTCGGTGCCCATGCCGGCGAACTCGACGCGGGCGCGGACGATGAAGTCGCCCTTGATTTTGTTCGAGGCGAACTGGAACTGGTCCGCGGTGCCCCAGATGTTGATGCCGCCGGCGCTCATGCGGTAGTGCTGGAGGGAGGCGTCGTAGGCGGAGGAACCGGCGATATCGGGGGCGCCGATGTCAGCGGCGGCGGCGAATTGTCCGACCGGATCGGCGGACGCGGTGAGAACGAGGGCAAGGCCGGCCAGCAGGCCGGTGAAGCGGGGCAGTTTCATGGAGGGGATTTTGGGGGTACAACAACGAAAGGGAGCTAAGCCAGGGGAATGGATTTTGCCAACCTTATGGCCGGGTTTTTTTGACCACGGATTACACGGATGGCACGGATGGTTCCAATTCAGGAAAGGCCACTGTCTCGCGAAGGAAACGAAGGGGCAGCCGGCAAAACCTTCGCTCCCTTCCGCGCCTTCGCGAGACCATGGATTGATCCGTGTTATCCGTGTAATCCGTGGTTAAAGAATTTCAGAAACCCATGCTCACGCCGCCGTCGACGGGCAGGATCGAGCCCGTGACGAACTTTGCGGCGGGCGACGTCAGGTAGACCGCCGCCCAGCCGACGTCGTCGGGCTGGCCGAGCCGCGCCATCGGGGTGCGGCTGACGATCTTGTTCTTGCGGGTGGGGTCGCCCTCGAAGGCCTTGCGCGACATCGCCGTGTCAATCCAGCCCGGCGCGATCGCGTTCACCCGCACGCCGTGCTGGGAGAGCTCGGTCGCCATCGTGCGGATCATGCCGATCATGGCGGACTTGGCGGCGGCGTAAGCGACGACGAGCGGGATGCCGAACAGCGAAGCCATCGAGGCCATGAAGATGATGTTGCCGTGCTTGCGCTCGATCATGCCCGGCGCGACGGCGCGCGACAGCGCGTGTGCGCCGAAGATGTGCGTGCCCAGCACCTGCTGCAGCTCCTCGGGCGTGGTGTCGATGGCGGGCTTCTTCAGGTGCATGCCGGCGTTGTTCACCAGACAGGTGACGGGCCCGTGCTCCTTCGTGATCCGCTCGATCAGCGCCGGCGCCTTGTCGTACTGCGTGATGTCGTGGACGATGTACGCGGCGCCCTCCCCCAACCCCTTCACGGCGGCCGCGAGCTCCGGCTCGCGCCGGCCAATCAGCACGACGCGCGCGCCGGCCTCGTGCATGGCCTGCGCCACGGCGAGGCCGATGCCGGTGCCGCCACCGGTGATGAGGACGTGCTCGCCCTTTAGGGAGAACGCGTCGGGAAATTTCAAGGGTTTCGAATGCGGCATGTCAGGAATTCCGGTTGAAGGTGTTCACGACCTCGCGGATGGCCCTCGTGTGGTCCGGCGTGCTCCCGCAGCAGGAGCCGACGATGCCGACGCCGGTCGCGAGGACCTCGGGCACGTCCTTGGCCATGTCGGCCGGCAGCTGCTTGTAGACGGCCTTGAGGTTTTCGAGCACGGGCAGGCCGGCGTTGGGCTGGACCATGACCGGCAGCGAGCAGCTTTCGCGGTAGGCGCGGCCGACCAGCGCGGCGCCGTGCATGTCCATGCCCGTGCCGCAGTTCAGCGCGATGATGTTCGCGCCGCGGTCCTGCGCGAATTCCGCGGCCTGTTCGGGCGCGATTCCCATCATCGTCTTGTAGAAGGTGCCGTCCATCGAGAGGTCGTAGGCAAGCGAGGCGATGACGCACGGCGCCTTGGCGGCCTTGGCCGCGTCGATCGCGAGCCCCAGCTCCTCGAGGCCCGTCTGTGTCTCGATGATGATCGCGTCGGCGCCGGCCCGGACGAGGGCCGCCGCCTGCTCCTCCAGCGCGGCGCGTGCGTCGGCCTCGGACAGGTCGCCATAGGGTTCGAGGAGGGCGCCGAGCGGCCCGATGTCGCCGAGCACGTAACCCGGCCGGCCGCCGAAGGCCTCGCGGGCGATTTTCACGCCGGCGGCGTTGATTTCCGCCAGTTCCTGCTCGTGTTCGTGGCGCCGCAGCATGATGCGGCTGCCGCCGAAGGTGTTCGTGATGATGCAGTCCGCGCCGGCGTCGGCGTAGCGCTTCTGGATGGCGAGCACGCGGTCGGGATGCGTGAGGTTCCACGCCTCGCCGCAGGCGCCGGACTCGAGGCCGGCGAGGAAGAGCTGGGTGCCCCTGGCGCCGTCGCACACCAGGCGGCGGGTCTGCAGGGCTTCGAGGAGGGGAGGCTGGGTCATGGGGAAAGGCAGATTAACCACTAATGGACACTGAGAGCCCACTAATCAGGAGATGAGCCAGGGAATACACCAGTGGGATATTAGTGTGGATTAGTGGTGCCCTCAAAGCGGGGCGAGGTTGCCGAAGGCGTACACGTGGATCTTGGCGAGGTTGGGATGCCCTTGGAAAGTCTTCACAATGTAACCGGGATCGAAGCCGAGCACAAACCGGGCGAGGTTCACCGGGTTCGACAGCGCGCCCTTGATGGAATTCTCCACCCCGCAGATGGCCGCGAAGCGGACGAGCTGCTTCAGCGAGCAGCGGTTCGGCACACCGAGGTAGACCGGCAGCGGCGACTCGTCGAGGAAGCGCTTGATCGCCGCCTCGTTCAACGACCACTGGGTCACGACGTAGCTCGCGGACGCCGCCTTGCCGCGCAGCACTTCCATGGACTGTGCCGGCGAGAGCGGGCCGTTGCCGTCGGGAAAACCGCCGATGCCGATCTCGAAGTTCCGGAAGGCGCCGGTCGCCAACAGTTCGGCCACGGTCGAAAAGCCGCCTTCCTGCTGGCCGCCGCCGCGGATGAAGAAGGCCTTCCTCGTGTACGGCCGGATCGCCGCGGCAATTGCCTGCGCATCGGCCGCGTCCTTCACCTTGAAGGCCGCGATGTGCGGCACGGGCCGGAGGCCCTGGCCGTGCAGCTCGGCCGTCTTCGCGATGACGGAGTCCTTCGCCTCGGTCGGCAGCCACGTGATGAAGATCTCCTCGTAGGCGACGGACGCCGGCACGGCGTTGCGGGTGGTGATTTCGAGGCTCATGCCCATGGGGAGGAAAGGAAAAGGGAGCAGGGAGAAAGGAGCAGGAACGGCAGAGGCGGGAGAGAATGCATCAGAGCCCGGTGGTGTCGGGTTGGTCGTTCGATTCGAACACCGCGCCGTCGAAGACCACGGTCTTGGCGCGGCGGAGATTGGCGACGCCGGCCAGCGGCGAATGCCGCGTGAGGATGAAGCGGCTGAGATGGCCCGCCTCGATGCGGCCGATTTTCGCGCGGTAGCCGAGACGCCCGGCACCCACGCCGGTGGCGGCGTTGACCACGGCGAGCGGCGGGAGGCCCGCGCGTTCCATCAGCTCAAGCTCGCGATAAAATCCGAGGCCGTGCGGCACGCCGACCGAGCCGGCGTCGCTGCCCGCCACGATCAGCACGCCCAGCCCATGGGCCCTGACCAGGCTCGCCGCGTGCCGGTCGAGGATGCGCTGGAGGTTGCCGACGACATTGGCATCCCAGCCGTAGCGCTTCGCCTCGTCCACCTGCAGCTGCACCGGCGCGAAGGTCGGCACCCACGCGGTCCGCCGGTCGCGCATGCGCGCGAGCTGGTCGTCGCGCACGAAGAATCCGTGCTCCACCGAGTCGACGCCGCCCTCGATCACGCGCTCGATGCCGGTGTCGCCGGTGGCGTGCGCGAAGGTCTGCCGGCCGGCGGCGTTGGCCGCGGCGACCAGCTGCTGCAATTCGTCGAGCGTCATCTGCGGCTCGGTCGTGACCGCGCCCTTCTGGAAATTGATGATGCCGGTCGGGATGAGCTTGATGCGGTCGGCGCCGGCCGCGACCCGCGCGGCCACGCACTCGGCCGGCGAAGCGTAGTCCTCCAGCGCGCCGCCCATGAAGCTGCCGTAGCGGCCGCGATGATGGATGGCGGCGCCGGGGCTGTCGAGATAGGGCATGGGATCCGAGCTGAGCGCCGAAGGCTGAGAGCTGAGAGACTTGTACCGCTTGCTCAGCGCCAGGCCCACGCCGTCCTTGTCGCCGGCATCCCGCACCGCGGTCACGCCGAGGCGGACGAGTTTTTCCAGACGCGGCCGCGCGGCGGCCAGCAGGTCGTCCGGCGCCTGCTTGATGTAGGCCGAGCGTTTGTCCGGGTCGAGCTCCCCGCCCTCGAGGAAAAGATGCGCGTGCGCCTCGATCAACCCCGGCAACAGCGTGGCATCCGGCGCGACCACATCGGGTGCGGTTTGCCCGGCGCGCACCACCTCGCGCGGCGGCGTCCGGCCGTTGCGCCCCACGAAGCGGATGCCGGCCGCGTCGTACACGACGTGGGCGTCCTTTGCCGGCGCGGTGCTCGTGCCGTCGAGCACGGTGCCGACGTGCAGCCAGACGGGGTGGTCGACATTGGCTGTCGGAACAGAGCTCATGCCCCAGCCCCCGCTATCGTCATCCTGAGCGGAGCGAAGGATCCAAGCGGCCTTCGTGACGTGCGTCTCGCCCTTGGATCCTTCGCCCGGCTCAGGATGACGTTGGAGAATATCGTATGCCGATTCGCGTGCATTCGCATCCTTCGGGGTTTTCGATCAATCCGCCGGCGCCGATTCCGCGCAGATCGCCATGATGGCCTCGGCCTGGCGGTAGCCGGCCGTTTCCTGCGATTCGCCCTCGAGCGGGCGGCCCGCCGCGAGCGCCTCGCGGAGCCTGCCCACCATCGGGTGGTCCGCGGGCAGCGGGCCCGGCGCCTTCTCTGGGTTCGCCAGCGCAAAATCGAGGCCGACCTCCTGCCCGAGCGTGAGGTAGGCGTTCTCCAGCTGCTCGCGCACGCCCTTCGGCGTGCCCCAGGCGAAATTCGACAGGCCGACGATCAGGTGCACGCCCTGCAGGTCGGGGTCCGCGCTGATCAGCCGCATCGCATCGAGCCCGATGTTGACGAGGCCGTAGGTGTCGGCCCCGACGGGCGCGAGGCCCGGGTCGATGATGATCTGGTCGTTGCGCCGGCCGGCCTTGGTGGCGAGCAGCTCGACGAAATGCTTGGCGGCGCGGCAGGCGTCCTGCGCGTTCATGCACTGCGCGGTGCCGCCGGGCACGAACTGCTCGGAGGCCATCACGACGACGTTCGTGTCGTAGTGCTTCACCAGCTCGACCATCTCGTCGAGGTGCGTGCGCGACGCCGCGAGCGAGTTGATGATGGGCGGGCCGCTTTTCCTCCGGTCGTAATGCTTGAGCGCAACCTTGTGGTACTCGACGGAGGGATTGTCGAAGCTGAGCGGGACGCTCGTCGCCGCCTGGATGGCGGGGATCACGTCGGGCAGCAGCGCCAGCATTTCCTCCATCCGCACCGAGATCCGCGCGGTGCCGTCGAGGTTCAGCGTGAGGTACTTCACGCCGAGGTCCGCCTGGATCTTTGCGAGCTGCGCGTAGGCCGCGGGGTCGCGGTTCGTGAACGCCGTGCGGGCGCGGGCGTACGAGTTGTTGATCAGCTCGCCGATGACGTTGAGGGGGCGCATGGGATGGTGGCGGTGGCGGTAGGGCCAGTCTGCGACTGGCCTGGGCCGGTCACAGACCGGCCCTATTTTCCAGTTCCTTGACGAGCGCCTTGACGACCTCCTCCGGCACGCCGGGGCGTTCCTGCTCCTCGCCCCACCGGAGCTCGGCCGTGTAGGCGTCGCCGGTGGTGAGGCCGAGCTTCTGCGCCGTGGCGTCGATGCGGTCGGCGAACTTGCCGGGCAGGTCCTGCTTCACCTCGCCGAAGTCGTCCCACGCCTTGATCGAGGACGGCAGGTCGCGCCAGTAGAGGATCTGGTAGCGCACGACGTTGTTGGCGGGGCGCGCCGCGGCAATCGCGCTGGCGGTGGCCTTGACGCCGGCGCGGAGCGTGGCCTTGGGCTGCGGGCCCTTGCCCACGAGCCAGAGGAACAGGTCCACCGCGCTCGAGGCGTCGGCGCCGTAGCCGTCGGCGCCGATCTCGTCGGCGAACATCTGGCTGATCGGCGCGCCGCCGATGGCCATCTTGATGTGGTCGTAGCCGGGCCGGTCGAAGCCGTCGATGACGGTCTTCATGTACGTCATCGTCGTGGTGAGCAGCGCGCTCATGCCGATGATGTCGGGCTTGAACTCGTCCGTGGCGGCGGTGAACTTTTCCACGCTCTGGTCGACGCCGATGTCCTTCACGATGAAGCCGGCGCCCTCGGCCATCATGCAGACGAGGTTCTTGCCGATGTCGTGGAGGTCGCCGCGCACCGTGCCCATGAGCAGGCGGCCGGTCGAGGAATCGGCGGCGCCCTTCGCGCTGAGCAGCGGCTTGAGCACGCCCATGCCGGCCTTCATTGCGCGCGCGGCGATGAGCACCTCGGGCACGTAGAGGATGTTGTGCTTGAAGTCCTCGCCGACGACGCTCATCCCGGCGATGAGGCCGTCCTGGAGGATTTCCTGCGCGGTGCGGCCCTCGGCGAGCGCGTCCTTGGTCATCTGTTCGACTTCCTTGGCTTTGCCCTCGTAGAGGTGCTGGTTCATCAATGCGTAGTCGGGCATGGGGAGATTGGGATCGGGGTCTGGGACGTGGGTTCTGGGTGGAGGGCCGGTCTCCTGACCGGCCGGCCCATCCGGAGATGGGCCCTCCAAGTCAGGCGATCAGGCGCGGCCGAAATGCGCCTGGTTGAATTCGTCGAGGGCGGCCTTCATCGCGACGATGTTCTCGCGCGGCATGCCCGGGCTGGTGCCGCCGCCGACGGAGAGGACGATGTTCTCGCCGCCGCTCTTCTCGAGCACGTCGAGCGTGGCCTCGCGGACCTCCGCGGGCGTGCCGCGCACGCCGACCTCGAGGGGATTGACGTTGCCCATGAGGCAAATCCGGTTGCCGACGCGCGCCTTCACGTCGGCGATGTCGGTCTGCTTGCCCCAGTTGAGCATGTTGAAGCCGGCGTCGGGCAGGTGTTCGAGGCAGGCCTCGATCGAGGCGTCGTTGTGGTAGAGCTTCACCCAATCCTTGGGAAACGCGTCGCAGATGCGCTTCAGGTAGGGATGGCAGAACTCCCGGTAGTGCTCCTCGTTCACGAAGCCGACGATGTCGTCGAGGAGGAAGATGCCCTCGACGGTCGGGCCCATCACCTTGATCTGCGCCTTGAGCCAGTCGATGATCAGGCGCGTGCAGAGGTCGAGGAGCTTGTGCGCCCATTCCGGCTTCTCGACGAGGTCGATCATGAAGTCGCTCGTGTTGCGGGCGAACCCGGCGGTGCACATCGGCCCGCGCGCCGTCGCCATCGTGAAGATCTCGCCGGTGTCGAGCACCTGCTGCCGCTGCATGCGCAGGCGGTGGAGCGTCATCGCCATGAACGCGTCGGCCTCGACCTCGTACTCGGGCAGCTTGTCCACGTCCTCGATGTTGAAGAGCATGTGGTACTCGCTCGGCGTGTTGTCCTGCCAGAACTTGATCTTCGAGCCGAGGACCGACGGCTCGGCGGCCATGCCATACTCCAGCCACCAGCCGGGCACGAAGATGATGTCCGGAAACTCCCGGTGGATCTTCAGGTGCGACTGGAACCAGCACTGCGGGTCCAGGAAGAAGTCCATGTGCTTGACGCCGACGTAGCCCGGGATCCAGGGGCTGTCGATGATCATGGCCATCGGGACCTTGTCCAGTTTCTGGCCGCGCGCGGCCTTCTTGAAGATTTCCCATTGTTCGGGTCTCATGTGTGGAGGGTGGTTAAGGTTCTAGGTTTTGGGGTCCGGGGTCTTGGTCCTTGAAACGTGTTCCTTGGAACTTCGCGCCGTCACGGCGCGATGAGGATTTCCTTGTCGGTGACCTGCAGCTCGACGCCGGCGGCCTTCGCGGCCTCCTGCAGGCAGGCCTGGAGCATGACGACCGGGTCCGGGCTGACCTGCAGCCGGCGCATCAGGCCGTCGCCCTTCTTGGGGCCGACGCGCAGCGTGACGCGCAGGCCGCGGCGCTTGCACGACACGCGCGTGCCGTCCGGCAGCGCGGCATTCATCGGCTTCACGTAGGCGTCGACGTAATGGACGCCGACGCCGGACTTGTCGGTGAAGCCCGGGGGCAGTTTGGCGGAGGCGGCGGGATCGAGGTCGCAGAGTTTGATCATGGCGGTAAAGGGTCAGGCGACGGGCTGGGCCGCGCGGGCCTGGGCGAGCGCGTAGTGGATGGCTTCGAGCGCGAGGCCCCATTTGTGGGCCCGGCTGTCGGCGGTGCAGTGGCAGCCCGACGGGGCGGCGACGCGGTTCCAGGCAAACACCGCGTCGAGCGGCTGGCCCAGCAGCGGCTTTTCCACGGCAATGGCCCGCATGAGGCCGTCGGCATCCTGCAGGTAGGCGCAGGTGGACTGGCAGCCCTCGTCGCCGGGCGCGGGCGCGCAGCTCGACTCGAGGATGCGGTAGCCGTCGGCCGGCCCGCTGAGCGCCACACGGTAATCGAAGGCCAGCGGCTGGCCGAGGTTGGAGCAGGTGGTGCCGTCGAAGCGGAAGACCGCCTCGACCGTGCCGTCGGCGCGCTGGTCCACCTGCACGCGCTCGGCCGCCCATTTTTTCAGGGCGCGGGCATTGACGGAATAGCGGGCGCCGGCGGTGAGCGGCCCGGCGGACGCCGGCGGGGGCGCGGGGGCGCGGCCGGCGGCGTGGCGGTACGGCGCCCGGCGGTAGGAGCACGGCCCGAACGAACAGGCCTCGCACGGCGTCGCGCGCGAGACCGTGGCGCCAGCGGGGGCCAGCCCGAACACGGCCAGCAGCGATTTCTTCGGGCGCAGCATGCCGCTCGCCAGCACCTCGACCGGCCCCGGAAACGGCCGGTCCATGCCCTGCGCGATGAGCGCGAAAAGCTTGTTCTGCTCGGCGACATTCCAGCCGCTGTAGCCCGGGCTGTAGTGCGGGATCGCCATCAGGCCCTGGTGGCCGGCGACGTCGCACAAGCGCCCGTTGAGCTGCGCGACGAGGGCCTCGACGACGGCGGAGCCGAACATCTCGAGGAAGAAATACTCGTCGGGCCGGTTGTCCTGCCAGAGCTGGCGCGCGTGTTCCTCGCATTCACGTCCGGCGCTCACCGCCACCAGCACCGCGCCCTGGGCCCGGTGCTCGCGCAGGTGCTGGTGCAGCCGCTCGGAATGGAATTCCATGCCGTCGAGCCGGAGCTGGGCGCCCTCCGCCTGCAATTCCACCCGGCGGAAATACACCCACGGGCGGCCGTGCTCCGCGTACCACCGGCGGGCCCACCCCGCGAGTTCGCGGGCGCGCTCCCCCGGCGCATGGGCGCGCGGCCACCCGAGCAGGCGGTGATATTCCGCCTCGGCCACGTGGTATTCCGGGTGCGTATCGTGGGTTTCCATGGCAACGGGCGTTCAGGCGCCGACTCCCTCCCCGGTGCGGCCGACCGGCGCGAACTGGCAGCCCTCGACGAAGAAATCGAAAAAGCCCGGGTGCGTCTCCAGCCGGCAGTGCGTGACGCGCTTCACCAGCGCCTCGAGCTCGGCGCGCTTGGCCCGCGAGAGCAGCGCGATGCAGGCGCCCTCCACCGAGGCGTTGCCCACCTGCAGGATCTTTTCATTGGGCAGGTTCGGGATGAGCCCGATGCGCTTCGACGAATCGAGGTTCAGGTGCCGGCCGAAACCGCCGGCGAGGTAGAAGACGCCGAGCGTGGCGTAGTCGATGCCGTATTCGGCGAACGCGATCTGCAGGCCGGCGACGTTGGCACCCTTGGCCTGCGCGAGCGCGTTCACGTCGGCCTCGTTGAAAGTGACCGCCTGGTCGCCGCCGGTGGCGACGACGAAGTCGTGGCCGGCGTCCTCGAAGCGCCCGAGGGCGTTCATGCGGCCGGTGCGCAGCAGCTCGCTCATCAGGTCCACGAGGCCCGAGCCGCAGATGCCCTCCGGCCGGCCGCCACCACTCACCGCGGTGCGAACCGTACCGTCGTCCTCGATGGCCACCTTCTCGATCGCGCCGGGCAGGCCGGGCATGCCGAAGGTGATCTGGCCGCCCTCGAACGCCGGACCCGCCGGGCACGAGGCCGCCAGGACACGGTGCCGGTTGCCGACGATCAGCTCGGTGTTCGTGCCGATGTCCATGATGGCCACGGTGCGGTCCTCATGCGGCAGGTCGACCGCGAGCATGCACGCGGCGGCGTCGGCCCCGACATGGCCGCTGATGATCGGCAGGCCGTGGACGCGCGCCTGCGGATGGATGGGCAGGCCCAGCCGGCGCGCCGTGTCCGACAGGCTGGTCGTGGCGCGCCTGCCGTCGGCCATCTCCAGCTCGGTGAGCGACTGGTACGGGCTCTGGCCGATGGAGTAGACCGACAGCTTGAAAAACAGGTCCCGCATCGTCGAGTT
>CAYZSN010000200.1:0-15110 GCA_964481095.1 uncultured Oleiharenicola sp.
AACAAGTTTCACGCGCCGCTCGCGATGGCCGCGCTGAAGGCCGGCAAGCACGTCTTCTGCGAAAAGCCGCCGGCCCTCACCGCCCGCGAAGCCGAGATCATGCGCGTGACCGCCGAAAAGGCGAAGAAGACGCTGATGTTCAACTTCAACAATCGCGCGCGGCCCGAGAGCTACGCGATGATGGACTTCATCCAGGCGGGCGCCGTCGGCACCATCAACACCTGCCAGGCGAAATGGATCCGGCGCACGGGCATCCCCGGCTTCGGCGGCTGGTTCACCAACAAGGCGCTTTCCGGCGGCGGCCCGCTCATCGACCTGCTCCACATGGTCGACCTCGGGCTCCATTTCATGGGTTATCCCGAGCCGGCCCATGTCCTCGCGCGCACCTACAACGACTTCATCACCGACAAGGCCTTCAAGGGACCATGGGGCATTCCCGACATTGCCAACGGCATCAACGATGTCGAGGCCGCGGCGCACGGGTTCGTCACCTTCAAGACCGGCCAGGCCGTCTCCTTCGCGGTCTCGTGGGCCGAGATGAACGCCCGGGAGGAGGTTTCGGTCGCCTTTCAGGGCTCCAAGGCCGGCGGCCTCGTCCGCCGCCTCTTCGGGGTGGACGGCATCGACGCCACGGCGATCGACACCTGCGAGTTCTACGCCCAGGAGCACGGCCGCACGGTCAACCGCAGCATCGTGGTGCCGGCCGACGAGACCATGGGCCGGGTGCGCTCCGCCATGAACTTCGTGCGCGCCATCGCGGGCACCGAGGCGCCGCTCAATACCCCCGACCAGGCGCTCACCCTCATGCGGATCATCGACGGTGCCTACCAGTCCGCCGCGACCGGCAAGCCGGTCGCGCTGTAAGCGCGAAGCAAACCGAGGCTGAATCCAGGAGCCATGAAGCCAGGTCTGCTGAATCCGGCTTGAACCGGATGCCTTCCTGGGTTTCTGGCTTCTGCATCATCACTCCCCTCATGAATCTTAACCGGAAACTCCGCATGGGCATGGTCGGCGGCGGGCGCGGCGCCTTCATCGGCGCGGTCCACCGCATGGCCGCCCGGCTCGACGGCGAGATCGAACTCGCCGCCGGCTGCTTCTCCTCCGATCCCGAAAAATCCCGGCTCTCCGGCGCCGACCTCTTTCTCGACCCGGCCCGCGTTTATGCCAGCTACGAGGAAATGGCCCGGGCCGAGGCCGCGCTCCCCGCCGGCCGGCGCATCGACTTCGTCTCGATCGTCACGCGCAACAACACGCACTTCGCCGTGGCGAAGGCCTTCCTCGCCGCCGGCTTCCATGTCGTGTGCGACAAGCCCCTCTGCTTCACGCTCAAGGAGGCCCGGCAGTTGCGGACGCTGGTGGAGAAGTCCGGCCGCGTCTTCGCGCTCACGCACAACTACACCGGCTACCCGATGGTCAAGGAGGCGCGCGAATGGGTGCGCGCCGGCAGGCTCGGTCGCATCCTCAAGGTGGTCGCCGAGTATCCGCAGGGATACGGCATCACCGCGCTCGAGCAAAAGGCCGACGGGGCGATCTCCAACTGGCGCATGGACCCGTCCGTCGCGGGCATTTCGAACTGCATGGGCGACATCGGCACGCACGCCCACAACCTGGTGCGCTACGTCACCGGCCTCGAGATTGAGGAGCTGTGCGCCGAGCTTTCGACCTTCATCCCGGGCCGGCCGCTCGATGACGACGGCAACTGCCTGATCCGCTTCGGCGGCGGCGCCCGCGGCATCCTCTACGCGTCGCAGGTTTCGAGCGGCGAGGAGAACAACCTCAATATCCGCGTTTACGGCACGAAGGGTTCGCTCCAGTGGTTCCAGGAGAATCCCAACGAGCTCATCTGGAAGAAGGCCGACGCCCCGCAGCAGGTGCACCGCCGCGGCAACAACTACCTCTCCGCGGCCGCGCAGGGCGCGACCCGCACGCCGTTCGCCCATCCCGAGGGTTTCATCGAGGCGTTTGCCAATGTCTACCGCGCCGCCGGCGCCGCCATCGCGGACGCCGTGGCCGGACGCAAGGCGCCGAAGGGCGGCTCCGATTATCCCACCATCGCGGACGGCATCGCCGGCATGGCCTTCATCGAGACCGTCGTGAAGAGCTCCAAGGCCGGCGCGAAGTGGGTGAGGTTCCCGCAGGCCTGAGGCCTGCGGAGCAGTTAGTAATTGGTGGTTGGTATTTAGGACAAATTCCCCGCGGATCGAACCTGTGCCTAACTGCCAAGTACAAATTACCAACTCCCGCGCCGGAGGCGCCTCCTTTGACGCAACAAAGGTTTCGGCATAGTGTCATCGGCATATCAACCAAGAACACGCCATGAAACTCCTGTCTTTCCTCGCCCTCCTGGGCCTCGCCTTTGTCTCCGCCCGCGCGGAGGACCGCCCGCTTGCCGCGGAGCCGCCGCAGGTCGACCACATGGTCTACCTCAGTTTCCTGCCCGATCCGTCCGTGCTGACCCAGGACGCCAGGGCCAACGGCCTCGAGATCCTGCGCATCGACCGCACCGCCGACCGGGTGATCGTCAGCTACAAGTATCCGGACGGACATACCGCCACGCTCGGCTACGCCAGGCTGTCGGCGGCGAGTGACCGCGATGTCGTCCGCCCCGCGCAGGTCCAGCGCCGGGTCGTGGTCGCGTCCGAGCCCGAGGTGGTCTACTACGAACCGGCTTATCGCCGTCGTTACGTCTATGACGACGATTTCTGGGTGCCGCTGACCCTGGGCATCGGCCTCGGCTGGGCCACGAGCTGGCACGGCGGCTACCACGGTTACCATGGCGGCTGGCACGGCGGCTGGCGCCACTGAGCAGGCGGCGGAGAGTCTAACTCAAAACTATCCTTTCGGTCATCCTGAACCGTGCGAAGGATGACGGTAGCGGAAGTAACGTAGCGTTTTGAAATCCGCGATCTGTCGGTTCAGCGCAGACGCCTGGCACCCTCAGCGCTTCTTCTTCCCGGGCTTCTGCTCGATGTTCAGGTAGGTCTTGGCCTGCATCTGCGCCTCGTAGAACTCGACGAGCCGCACGCCTTCGCGGGGCTTGATCAGGTCCTTCTTCGTGGCGTGGTCGATCTGCTGCTTGATGCGGCGGCAGAGCTCCTCCCACTGGTACTGCACGCCCTCGATGACCTCCGAGACGCGCGAGCCGGCGAGCGCCTCCTCGATGTAATAGCCGTTGGGCTCGTCGTCCTCGAGGAACACGTGGACCTCGTTGACGCGGCCGAAGAGGTTGTGCAGGTCGCCCATGATGTCCTGGTAGGCGCCGGTGAGGTAGATGCCGAGGAAGTACGGCTCGCCGGCCTTGAGCGGGTGCAGCGTGATGTAGTCCTTCACGTCCTGCAGGTCGATGAACGAGCCGACCTTGCCGTCGGAATCGCAGGTGATGTCGACCAGCACCGCGTTGACCGAAGGCTTTTCCTTGAGCCGGTGCAGCGGGGTGATGGGAAAGAGCTGTTTCAGCGCCCAGCTGTCGAGGAGCGACTGGAAGACCGAGAAGTTGCAGACGTACTGGTCGGCGAGGAGCTTCTTGAGGTCGTGGAGCTCCTCGGGCTGGTAGCCGGCCTTGGTGCTCTCCTTGTCGATCTGCTCGCACACCTGCCAGAAGATCTGCTCGGCGGCGGCGCGGTTCTCGAGGTCGAGGTAGCCGAGGTTGAACAGCGAGAAGGCCTCCTCCTTCTTCTGCAGCGCGTCGTGGTAGCGCTCGAGGCGCCCGAGCTTGGGCTTGTTCTTCAGGAGGTCGGCGAGGTCGTCGACGATCTTGTGGCGCGACTTCGGCTGGTGCTGCTTGCCGAGGGACTCGCGCTTGTTGATGCGCTCGAAGACCTCGATGACCAGCATGGAGTGGGGGGCCGCCACCGCGCGGCCGGACTCGGTGACGATGTCGGGCACCTTCACGCCCGAGGCGTCGCAGATCTCGCGGATGTTGGAGACGACGTCGCGGGCGTACTCGCCCAGCGTGTAGTTCATCGACGACTCGAAGTTCGTGCGCGAGCCGTCGTAGTCGATGCCGAGGCCGCCGCCGACGTCGAGGTAGCCCATGGGGAAGCCCATCTTGTCGAGCTGGCAGTAGAAGCGCGCCGCCTCCATCACCGCCGCCTTGATCGTGATGATGTTGGGCACCTGCGAGCCGATGTGGAAGTGCACGAGGCGCAGGCTCTGGGTCATCTTCGCGGCGCGGAGCTTCTCGACGGCGAAGAGGATTTCCGCGGTGTTGAGGCCGAACTTGGCGTTGTCGCCGGTGGACGACGACCACTTGCCCTCGCCGCGGGTCTGGAGCTTCACGCGGAAGCCGATCAGCGGCTTCACGCCCGTTTCCTTCGCGATCTCGATGATGGTGTCGACCTCGGACAGCTGCTCGATGACGATGATGATCTTCTTGCCCAGCTTGCGGCCGAGGAGCGCGAGCCGCATGTAGTCGTGGTCCTTGTAGCCGTTGCAGATGATGAGGCGCTGCGTGCCCTCGTGCATGGCCAGCGCGATCATGAGCTCGGGCTTGGAGCCGGCCTCGAGGCCGTAGTTGAAGTCCTTGCCCGCGGACACCACCTCGTCGACGACCTCGCGGAGCTGGTTGACCTTGATCGGGAAGACGCCGCGATACTCGCCCTTGTAGCCCTCGTCCTTCAGCGCCTTCTGGAAAACCTGGTTAAGCTGCGTGACGCGGTGCCGGAGCGTGTCCTGCATGCGGATCACGAGCGGCGCCTTCAGGCCCATGCTGGTGGCCTCCTCCACGACGTCCATCAGGCGGATGGTGCGGCCGTCGGAAAGGGGCTGGACCTGCACGAAACCCTCTGAATCCACCGAGAAGTGATTGGCGCCCCAGCGCTTGAAACCATAGAACTCCTCGGACTGGCCGGCGGACCAATTGGATGCGGATTTGGTCTTCAATTTTACAGGCGGAAAGGCGGTCGGGGTTAGGCTTGCTTTTTAAAATGGGGGTGGGCTTAGTCGCCCTTTTCAATTTTTCAAAACACCTGCAGACGCAATGACTAAAATCCCCGTGTTCCTCGCCCAGACCGCTGCTCCCGCCCCTTCCGGCCTCGCCGGCCTCCTCGGCGGCCCGGGATTCATCATCCTGATGTTTGGCGCGATGTACTTCCTCCTGATCGCCCCCCAGCGCAAGAAGCAGAAGGAGCACGAGAAGATGCTCGCCGGGCTGAAGTCCGGCGACGAGATCGTCACCTCCGGCGGCATCTATGGCGTCATCACCAGCGTGAAGGACGACCGTTTTGTGGTCCGGATCGGCGACAACAACGCCAAGGTCGAGGTCGGCAAGGGCTTCATCAGCGCCCTGGTCAAGAAAGCCGACGCCGCCTGAGTCCGCGCCCGGCGCGGATGCGCGCCGCCCGCCGGCTGCCCCTTTAACAACCAATACCCATGCTTCGTCAAAACCTCTGGAAAGTGATCCTGTCCGCCGTCGTCGTGCTGTGGGCGGCGTTCAGCCTTATTCCGCTCAAGGACCAACCGTTCGGCGACTTCGTCAAGGACAAGGCCTCGGCCAAAAGCGCCCAGTTTGCCACGCTCCTGGCCAAGGTCTCCGAGCGCGTGAAGTCCGGCCAGGCGCCGAGCACGTTCGTCGCCCTCAAGCAGATCGCCCGCGAGGAGAAGATCGACCTCTCGCAGTTCTTCCCGCAGATCCGGCTCGAGGACAAGCTGAAGAACGTCGAGAAGCGCAACACCATCCTCCTCGACGAGCTCCTGCGCCAGTCCAAGGGCAGCCTCCAGCTCGGCCTCGATCTCAAGGGCGGCATCGCCTACACCCTCGAGGTCGACCCCGCCGCCGCCAACCTCGGCACCGAGCAGTCCCGCAAGGACAAGCTCGACAAGGCCATCGAGATCCTCGGCGCCCGCATCAACAGCCTCGGCGTCACCGAGCCGCTGATCCGCCCCGTCGGCACGACCCGCATCGAGGTCCAGCTCCCCGGCGCCTCGACCAAGGAAAATCCGGAGATCTCCTCGGTGATGCAGAAGCCGGCCCGCCTCGATTTCAAGCTGGTCTACCCGTACGCCCGCCCGCCGGCCGAGGCCCCCGCCGGCTACCGCGCGATGACGCTCGAGCAGGAAGGCCGCAACGGCGAGACGAACGTGAGCGAATATTACGTCAAGGAGCTGCCCGAGATGGGCGGCGATTCCGTCGCCGACTCGCAGGCCCGCATGGACGAGTTCGGCCGCTTCAAGATCAGCCTGCGCTTCACGCCGGAGGGCAGCAAGCGCTTCGCCGAGGTCACCCGCAACATCGCCGCGATCACCGCCGACCTGATCCGCCGCACCGGCAATCCCGATGCCCGCGGCCAGCTCGCCATCGTCCTCGACGGCAAGCTCTACTCCGCCCCCGGCGTGCAGAATGAAATCACCGGCGGCGGCGCCGAGATTTCCGGCTCGTTCTCCCAGCGCGAGGCCATCGACCTCGCCAGCGTGCTGAACAACCCGCTCGACACGCCCCTGCAGGTCAAGGAGCAGTACGAGGTCGGGCCGTCGCTCGCCAAGGACGCCGTCGACAGCGGCGTGAAGGCCGCGCTCATCGGCACCGCGCTGGTCTGCGCGTTCATGATCACCTTCTACGCGACCGGCGGCCTCGTGGCCGTCATCTCCCTCGCGGTGAACATCGTCATCATCCTCGGCGTCATGGCCAGCATCCACGCCACGATGACGATGCCCGGCCTCGCCGGCATCGTGCTCACCATCGGCATGGCGGTGGACGCGAACATCCTGATCTTCGAGCGCATGCGCGAGGAGCTGGGCGAGGGCAAGACCCTCGTCAGCGCCAACCGCGGCGGTTTCCTCAAGGCGCTCACCACCATCCTCGACGCGCACTTCGTGCAGCTCATCATCTGCGCCATCATGATCCTGATGGGCGGCACCGGCCCGATCCGCGGCTTCGGCGTCACCCTGCTCATCGGCGTCATCTCCACGCTGTTCTCGGTCCTGATCACCGGCCACCTCCTGATGGAGCTCCTGATCGAGTCCAGCGCGCTCAAGAGGATGACGATGCGTCGCATGCTGAAGGACCTCAACGTGGACTTCGTCAAGTACGGCAAGCCCGCCGCCATCGGTTCCGTCCTCCTCGTGGTGGCCAGCCTCGCGGTGGTCGTCTACAAGGGCGACCGCATCTACGGCATCGACTTCTCGGGCGGCGACCAGGTCACCGCCAACTTCACGCAGAAGATCGACGCGGCGAAGATCCGCGACCTCGCGAAGGCCACCGGCGTCGGCGAGATCAGCCCGACCTACGTCAGCAACCTCGCCACCGGCCGCGAACAGCTCAAGATCGAGACCGTCTACGGCAAGTCCGACGCCTTCTTCAAGGCCCTGCAGCAGGCCTACCCGAACGCCGGCCTCGTCAGCGAGGGCACGCAGCAGATCGGCGCCACCATCGGCAGCGAGATCAAATGGAACGCCATGAAGGCCATCGGCGCCTCCATGGTGGTCATCCTGATCTACATCGCCTTCCGCTTCGAGTTCGGCTTCGGCATCGGCGCCATGGCGTCCACGCTCCACGACGTGCTGATGAACATCGGCATCTTCGTGCTCTTCGGCCACCAGTTCTCGGCGCCCATGGTGGCGGCGATCCTCTGCGTGGTGGGCTACTCGATCAACGAGACCGTGGTCGTCTTCGACCGCATCCGCGAGGAGTTGAAGCTCAACCCGACCGGGGCGCTGAAGGACATCATCAACAATGCGATCCGGAAGGTCTTCGCCCGCACGATCATGACGGCGACGACCACCTTCCTCGCGGCGCTGTCGCTCTACATCTTCGGCGGCGGCCAGATCCACGACATCGCCTTCACCTTCCTCGTCGGTATCATCACGTCGACCTTCTCCGCCATCTTCATCGCCGCCCAGGTGTTCTACTGGTGGCACAAGGGTGACCGGAAGCACGTCGAGGCCCACCAGGACATCGCGCCCAAATACGAGTGGGCCGGCTCTTCCCGCGCATCGGAATAATTCATGGTCATTGCGAGAAGCGAAGCGACGAAGCAATCCAGCTAGCTTGATTGCCACGTTCGGCTCCGCCTCACTCGCAATGACAAACTAAGATGCGCTGGAACTACACGCCGGTTCACGCCGACCGCGTGACCGCCCTCGCGCGCGGCCTGGGCACGACCCCGGTCGTCGCCGAACTGCTGCTGCGCGCCGGCATCGCGGCGGACGGAGCCGCGCGTTTCCTGCAGCCCGCGCTCGCCGGGCTGGCCGATCCCTTCCTGCTCGCCAACCTCGAGCGCGCCGTGGACCGGCTGCTGCAGGCGATCAAGCGGCGGGAAAAGGTCATGATCCTCGGCGACTACGACGTGGACGGCGTCTGCAGCACCACGATCCTCGTGTGCCTGCTGCGCCGCCTCGGCCTCCAGCCGGACTACATCGTGCCGCGCCGCGCCGACGAGGGTTACGGCCTCACCCGCACCTCCATCGAGCGCGCCCTCGAGAAGGGCCGGCCCGACCTCTTCATCGCCCTGGATTGCGGCACCAATTCCGGCGAGGAGGTCGCCTTCCTGCGCGGGCAGGGGGTGGACGTCATCATCGTCGACCACCACCGCTCCACCGAGCCGCCGGCTTCCGACGCCATCCTGATCAACCCGCACGTGCACCCGGGTGCCGGCGACGACGCCTGGCGCTTCCTCTGCACCGTCGGCCTGGTCTTCAAGCTCGCCCACGGCCTGCTGAAGAAGCTGCGCCTGGAGAACCACCCGGTCGCCGTGACGATCGTGCTGAAGGAATACCTCGACCTCGTGGCGATGGGCACCATCGCCGACCTCGTGCCGCTGCACGGCGAGAACCGGATCTTCGCGCGCCACGGCCTGCGCATGCTGGCCGAGACGCGCCGCGCCGGCCTGCAGACGCTCATGCAGGTGTCGGGCCTCAAGCCCGAGCAGGGGCTGATGCCGACCGACATCTCGTTCCGCCTCGGGCCGCGCATCAACGCCAGCGGCCGCCTGGCCGACGCGGCGCTGTCGGTGGACCTGCTGCTGAGCAACGACCCGGCGTTCTGCGACCGCGCCGCGCGCAAGCTCGACGAGCTGAACCGCGAGCGGCAGGACATCGAGCGGCTGATCACGGAGCGCGCCGAGCAATACGTGGAAAGCCATTTCCGCGACGCGCGCGGCCTCGTGCTCTTCGACGAGGACTGGCATCCCGGCGTGGTCGGCATCGTGGCCGGGCGCATCTCCCGGAAATACAACCGGCCGGCCATCGTGCTGGGGAACGAGGGCGCGCTGGCGAAGGGCTCGGGCCGGGGCATCACCGGCTACAATCTCGTCGAGATCCTCGGCGCGTGCGCGGGCTGCCTCGACAACTGGGGTGGCCATCCGATGGCGGTGGGCGTGTCCCTCCGGAAGGAACGCCTCGGGGAATTTCGCGCGCTGTTCGACGAGACCATCCGCCGGCAGGGCAACGGCGACACCACCGCCGGGCTCGAGCTCTCGGGCTGGCTCGAGGGTACGCAGGTCAACGAGCAGCTGATGGGCGAGCTCGACCAGATGCATCCGTTCGGCATGGGCAATCCGGAGCCCATCTTCGGCGTGCGGGGCCTGCGGCTGCGGCACCGGCCGGATGTCTTCAAGGAAGTGCATTTCCGGTTCACCGGCGAGGACGCCCTGGGCCGGCGCATCAGCGGCGTGGCGTGGAAGATGGCCGACCGGCTGCCCCCGGTGGGCGTGCCGCTCGAGCTGGCCGTGCAGCTGAACTGGAACCACTACAATGGCCGCCGCACGCTCCAGATGGAGCTGCTTGATTGGCGCCCGGCGGAAGTTTGAGGATCGCCCAGGACCGTCCGTTTTAACCACGGATGCCTCGCCTAACGATTCGGCTGGTTGGTGAGCTTCGCCTGACTTGTCGGCCATAGGCTCAGCGAAGGCTGATCGGCTTCGCAGTGGGTTTCGGGGGTCGGCTAATCGCCGACAGAAAACCAAGCCATGATCCAGGCGGCGATTAGCCGCTCCCCGAGGCCAAAACCTGAGGCGATTAGTCGGAGGGGACTTCCAAGCAGAGCCGTTAGGCGAGGCATGAGTGGTTAACCTTCTGATTGATTGATCGAAGGATTCGGATGAGCTGGCTTGCCAGCCTGCGAATCGGCGGTGAACTTCAGCCGTGTTTTCCAGGACTTAGCCCCCACCGATGTTTGAAACCCTGCTGAAGCATTTCGCCGACTCGCCCCTGTCGCTGTGGGGACCGTTCCTCGTCCTGATCCTGTGCGGCCTCGGGCTGCCGGTGCCGGAGGACATCGTGCTCGTCGCCGCCGGCGCGCTGGCGGAGATCGACGGGCGGACCTGGCTGGAAACCAGCGCGGTGATGTACGTGGGCGTCATGCTGGGCGACTCGACGATTTTCTTTTTCGGCCGCTATTTTGGCGCGAAGCTGCGGACCGCGCCGTGGTTCCGGCGCAATTTCTCCGAGAAGAAACAGGCCAAGGTGGAGGCGCTGTTCGAGCGCTACCATTCCTGGGTGCTGTTCGTCGGCCGGTTCCTGCCCGGGTTGCGCGCGCCGATCTTCTTCACCGCCGGCTCGACGCGGGTGAAGTACTGGAAATTCTTCTGCTTCGACGGCCTCGCGGCGCTCGTCAGCGTGCCGCTCTTCGTCTGGCTGGGCCACTGGCTCTGGGCGGAGTTCAGCGAGGACCTCACGCAGCTCCAAAAGGTGCTCCACCGCACCCACGGGTACACCCTGATGATCGCGGCGGTGATCCTGCTGCTCGTGGTGCTGGCCGTCATCCGCCTCATCCGCCGCCACCGCGCCCAGTGGGACGACTGACCGGGTGGCGCCGGCCGTCGGCGCATGGCCCCCGCGGTTACCCTGTTGTCTGGGAAGGGGGAGAAGCGGATCCATCTCGCCGGGTTTCCCGCTGTCCTGATGGCTCCGCGCGGGTGTGGCCCGGTCGGGGCACAGATTTTGATTTTGCCGGAACATTGGTTTTGGCATTGCCCCTGGGCCGGTCGACCCATTGATGGCAAGCGTGCGATATTTAACACGAACACTCGCCGTGCTCCTGGGACTGGGCCAGGGTTCCGCGGGCCATGCGGCGGAGGCGAATGTGGATCAATTTGGCGAACTGCTCCGGGGTTCGCCTTTTGGCCAAAAGGTTTCCGCGAATACGGCTTCCGCAGCTGCCGCGACGCCGGTCGAGTTGCGCGGAATGGTCATGGATCATGGCGAAGCCCTGTTCAGTGTTTATGAAAGCACGACCCGGGTATCCCGCTGGGTCGGCCTGAACGAGGCGGGCAATCCCTTCACGGTGCGTAGTTACGACAGTGCAAAAGGGGAGGCGAAAATCGAATATCAGGGTCGCGAGCTTTCCCTCGCCTTCAAGCAGGCCAAGGTGGTGGCGTTGCCGCCGCCCCCGCTGCCACCGGGCCCGACAGCCGGCCCGGTGCCGGCTCCCGCCATGGGGAACGGTCCCCAACCGGTAATGGCCGCCGGCGGCATCCCCAGCGACGAGGCCGTCCGGCTGGCCCAGGTGGCCGAGGAGATCCGCCGCCGCCGGGCCCTGCGGCAGCAGGGCAGGCAACAATCCGTCAATCCGCCGATCCCGCCCCCGTCCAAATGACCCCGTCCATGCATTCCTCCCGTCGCGCCGCCTTCACTCTGCTCGAGATCCTCGTGGTCCTCGCGATCATCGGCCTGCTGGCCGGGCTGGCCATCAGCAACAGCGATAAAATTTTCGGCAGCAGCCAGGAGGCGATCGCCAAGGTGTTCGTGCGCGACTCGCTGAAGACCTCCCTGGTACGCTACCGCATCGAGATGGGAGATTATCCCTCCACCGCCGAGGGCCTGGCGGCGCTGCTCGCCGCGCCGGCCAGCAAGGCGGATCGCTGGCGCGGGCCGTACATTGATTCCCCGGGCAACAAGGCGCCGCTCGATCCGTGGGGCGAGCCCTACCAGTACCGCTACCCCGGCACGCACGGCAACGGAACCTACGACCTGTACTCCAAGGGACCGGACAAGGCCGACGGGACCGGGGACGACATCGGCAACTGGTGATCATGGCCCGACCGCGGTGCACGTTCCTGGCCGTCCGCGGGCCGGCCCCGGCGGGATTCACGCTGGTGGAGATATTGCTGGGCCTCGCAATCGTGGCCCTGATCGCCGCGCTGGCGCTGCCGGGCATCAACGCGCTGCTCCGCACCATCGACAACCAGGATCCCGGGCAGATCCTGTGGGACACCATCATCGCCGCCCGCGAACGGGCGCTCACGGCCGACCATGAGGTGTGGTTGCGCATGGACCGCGAGAAAAAGGCCCTCGTATGGCAGGACGGTGCGGAAAGCCGGGTCACGCCGTGGCCGGCGGAAGTCAGCCTGGAGTTTCTCCGGCCGGTGGAGGGCGCGGCCGTCCTGCTGGGCGGCCGCCTGGTCGAGACCCAGGAGATTCCCGCCGTGCGGTTCTACCCGGATGGCACCTGCGACCGTTTCCGCGTCCAGCTCCGCCCTGGTGCCGGCGCGACCCGGCTGATCGCGGTGGATCCCTGGACCTGCGCGCCCCTGCTCGCGGCGGAGGGAAGGCAATGAACCCGGTGGCGCGCCGGCGCGGCTTCACTCTCGTCGAGGTGCTGGTCAGCCTCGCGATCTTCGCCCTGGCCGCGGTCGTGCTGGGGGCGGCCTATGTGAACGTGTTGACCGGCTACGAGGCGGTCTCCCGCCGCCAGGAGCACGAGCAGGACCTGCGGCTGGTGCGGACCCTGGTCCTGGTTGAGCCCGATCGCAAGCTGGTCGAGGCCGGGGGGACGTTTCCGCTGCCGGAAAACCGCTCCGCCCGCTGGACCGCGGCGGTGCGGGCAACCGGCGTGGCCGATCTGTTCGGCGTCAGGTTTCGCTGCGAGATTGACGAGCCGGGCCGCGCCCAGCCCTGGGTACGCGAGGAAAGCTTCCTGCTGTTGCGCCCGACCTGGTCCGATCCCGCCGAACGCGACCGACTGCGGGAACAGTCGCGACAGCGCTTGGAAAAAGGGGAGGACCGATGAAACCGCGCCCGGTGGCCGCGTTCACCCTGGTCGAGATCCTGCTGGCCGTGGCCCTGCTCGGCGCGGTGCTGCTTGCGCTGAACCTGTTCGTCTTTTCCATGGGCGAACTCTGGGGCCGCAATGCCGAGCAGCGGCTTTTCGACCAGCATGTGCGGGCCGTCACCCGGCACGTGGACAGCCTGTTCCGCCGGGCCGTGCTGGCCGGGCCCGGGCCGGCGGGATCCGCCGCGATCGGTCCCGAGGAAATCCGGACTGAAACGGGTGGGACCGGGCCGCTGCTCACCTTCGAGCTGCCGGCCGGCGATCGCGTGCTGCCCTGGCCGGAGGAGCCGCTGCCCGATGTGGTCTGCTCCCTCGAGGCCCGCGAGGGCCGGGGGCTCGTGCTCTACTGGCATTCCCGTCTGGAAACGCATTTTGACGACGAACCGCCGCGGGCCCTCGTGCTGACCCCGTTCGGCGCGGGCCTGAGCTACGATTACTACACGCCCGAAACCAAGGCCTGGCGCAGCGGGCCGCGCCTCGAGAAAAATTCCGCGGGCCAGTGGATCACGCCCGACCGGGTCACGCTGCGGTTTGTCCACGGCAAGATGACGGCCGAGGCCACGCTGGTGCTGCCCGCCGCCGGCGCGGCGCTGCCCGCGTTCTGATTCCCATGCCGCCGTCCCGCTCCCGTCATCAGCCTTTCCGTGGCGCCAACGGCTCGGTGATCCTGCTCGTGCTTGTGACGGTGCTGCTGGCGGCGTTCATGCTGACGAAGTTCGTGCAGCGCGCCGGCACGGAGCTGCTCGCCGACGCGCGGGCCGGCGACCAGGCACGGATGCGGCGCGAGGCCTATTCCGCGCTGGAGGTGACGCTGGCCGTGCTGGCGGATTTCCACGCGGTCGACCACGGCCTGTTCGGCCCGGCCCAGGGCTGGGACCGGCCGCTGGCCTACGCCGGGTACGAGCCCGGGGCCGGCGTCGTGGTGGACGTTGCCTTTGAAGACGAGAGCGGGCGCATTTCCCTGCCGCGGGCCGATGCCGCCACGCTCGAGTCGCTGTTTGTGCTGACCGGGGTGGATCGCAATCAGGCGGAACGGGCCAGCGACGCCCTGCTGGGGTGGATGCATCCGGACTACGTTCCGCCCACGCTGGAGGCCGATCCGGGCAATTACGAGCGCGCGGCCATCCCGCACCGCCCGGCGCACCGCCCGCTGCGCTCGCTTGCCGAGCTTGCCTCCGTGGCGGTGGTGCGGGATCTGTTTTTCGACGACATCGGCCGCCCCAACGAGCGCCTGCGGGAGTTTGCCGGGGCGGTTTCGCTGCTGTCGTTCGATCGCGTGAACCTGAATGCCGCGGTGCCGGCCGCGCTCGCCGCCAAGGGCTTCACGGCCGGGCAGATCGCCGCGCTGCGCGATTCCCTGCAGGTCCCGGGGGCGCGCCACCGCTACTTCCGGGGGATCGACGAGGCCGCGGCCGCGCTGGGCGCGACCGCGCCGCTGGACCAGTTCGGCACCCAGGTGCTGGTCCTGCGGATCAATCTCACCGTGCGCGATGGCGCCCGGCGCTACCGGCTTTCCGCCGTGGTGGCGCCGGCGGGGGCGGCCGTCGCGCCGCCCCGGGCCGCGCCCGCGCCCGACGCCGCTCCGCCGGCACAAAAAGCGCCCGTCAGCCCCAAAAAGTTGGACTATCCTTTTCAAGTGTTGGAGCTTGTGGAGGACGCGGAGTCCGGGCCGACTCCACCGGACGATTCCGAACCGCATGACTGAATCCCTTCCGCCCGCCTCTTCCCCCGGAGTCATTCTTCTCCGGCCGGACCGCTTTGTCGCGCGGCATGTGCGGCTCGTTCCCGGGACTCCGGTGGCGGCGCAGGTCGAGCTGGCGCTGGAAAATTTCGCCCCATTCCCGCTCGACCAGCTGTACTACGGCTATGTGACATCGCCCGCCCAGGACGAGGCCCTCGTCTTTGCCGCCCGGCGGAAACAGTTTTCCGCGGAGGAAACCGCGGATTGGGACACCGCCGCCCTGGTGGTGCCGGCCTTTGCCGGCCTGCTCGCGGAGGCGCCGGCCGCACCGGCGATCCGCGTGTGGCACGGCGCCGAATCGGCGACGGCCGTCGCCTGGGACGGGCGGAGCGCGCTGCCGGCCGCCCTGGTGACCAGGCCCGGCGCCACGGCCGGGGAGACGGC
>CAYZSN010000201.1:0-9286 GCA_964481095.1 uncultured Oleiharenicola sp.
TCGGGTCCGGCCGAGATCGTCCACATCGCCATCGCCCAGGGCGAGCTCGCCGCCCGCCATGCGGCCAGGGTCAAAAAATTGAAACCGGTGGACTATTCGCTGCTGCTCAATGTCGTCTTCACCGACCCTCAGCTCGCCACCATTGGCGTGCTCGAGCGCGACCTCGACGAGCGCGGCGTGAAATACCTGCGCGCCAGCTACCCGTTCAACGACCACGGCAAGTCCATCCTGATGGAGGCGAACCACGGCTACGTGAAGGTGCTGGCCGAGCCGAAGCGCGGCCGGATCCTCGGCGCCGAGATCGTCGGCAAGGACGCCGGCGAACTCATCCACTGCTTTTCCCCGGCGCTGGCGATGCGCGCCACCGTGCGCGACATGCTGCGCGCCCCGTGGTACCACCCGACCCTCGCGGAGATCATCACCTACCCGCTCGAGGAGATCGCGGAGAAACTGCCCAAGAGGTGAAGCTGCAACTCAAGAAACTCGTCGACTGGGGCCTGCGCGGAAGCGGCCTGCAATATTGGCCGGTGCGCGTTAAATCAGGTGTCGGGGCGGGTGCGCGCTGGACGCTTTATCCCTGGACCTCGTACTGGCGCGGCACGCAGGAACCGATGTTGCACGACGCGCTGCTCGCGCTCGGTGACGTGACCGGCTGGAGCTGCTGGGACCTCGGCGCCCATTTTGGCATTTACAGCGTCGGGCTTGCGCGCCGCGTTGGCCCGACCGGGCAGGTCGCCTCGTTCGAGCCGAACCCGCTCAGCTTCGCCCGGCTGCGCCGCCACCGCGCGATGAACAAGCTCGAATGGCTGCAGCTTTTCAACGCCGCCGTCTCGGAGAAAACCGCGCAGGCGGAACTCTACACGTACGGCAATCTGGGGACGACCTTCACGCATCTGCCTTACGACGGGGAGGTGCGCAAGCCCGAGGTCATGCCACTGGCAATCAAGACCGTTTCG
The DNA here is from genome assembly GCA_964481095.1 of uncultured Oleiharenicola sp. GTDB lineage: Bacteria > Verrucomicrobiota > Verrucomicrobiia > Opitutales > Opitutaceae > Lacunisphaera. Next base: position 957 of record CAYZSN010000201.1, read on the forward strand.
CTCGACGACCTGGTGGGCGAAGGGCGCATCCGCCTCCCGCAGTTCATCAAGGTCGATGTCGAAGGCCACGGTCATCGCGCCCTGACCGGGGCGATGCGCAGTATTCGCGAAAGCCGGCCGCTCCTGTTGATGGAGTTTCACTATCCCCCGGAGGTGGAGGGCACCCGTGCGCTGCTGGACCCACTGGGCTACCACTGGGAACCGGTAACGGAGCTGCGGTCCGCCGATGGCGTCGGAACGACTTTTTTCCTCCGACCGGACTGAGCGGCAGGACAGGGAAACCGGGCGATGAGGCCGCCTTCACGGGGCATCGCCGCGTCCTTCAGCAGCCCTTCGGCGGCTGCCAGAGTTCGATGCGGTTGCCTTCGCCGTCCCTGATCCACGCGAAGGCGCCGTATTCGGACTTCTCGATCCCCTTCGGGTCGATCCACACGCGCTCCTTCTTCAGGGCGGCGATTACTTTTTTCAAATTGGCGACGCGATAGTTGATCATGTGCGCCTGCTTGCCGGCGCCGAAATATTTCGTGTCGGCGGCGAATGGGCTCCAAACCGTGGCGCCTTTCTTCTTCGGGCTTTTTGCATCCCGCCAGCTGAAGCTGCAGCCGCCCCAGTTCGGGTCGACCGGCAGCCCGAGGTGCTTCTGGTACCACTCCCCGAGTTTCCTGGGATTCTTCGCCTTGAAAAACACGCCGCCCAGTCCCGTCACGCGCTGCTTTGTTTTCATGGGTTCAAGGCTGGATGCGCTGGTAGGGAAACTCAATCCTCCTGGTCGTGCCGTCCGCCGCGGGTCCCTCGATGTAGGCCAGCAGCGTGCCGTCGGCCTGGAGAACGTAACCCACGTCCTGGGGAAAATCGTGCTCCTTGTTCTCAAATACGACTTCGCGGTCGGAAAGTGAAAGCAGCTTGAAGGCGGCCTCCTTCTGGCCGGACGGCTGCGCGATGTAGAACAGCTCGCCACCCGGACCCTCGCGAATCTGCGTGAACTCGAATTCCACGAGCCGCCCCTTCGCGATGGTGCGGCCCATGCCGAGCATCAGGCCGCCGGCGGGTGCCAGCCACTGTTCCTCCACGACCCGCCCGCCCTTCTCCAACCGCCAGTGGCCGGCCAGCCATGCGAGCTTGGCGATCGTCGGGGGCGGCGCCGGCCTGGCCGGGGCCTTCGCCTTCGGGTCGACCGCCAGCGCCAGCGCCGGGAGCAGGAACAGCAGCAGGTGGCGGGCGGCGCGCATCGGAAATCTCAGATGAACTGGAAGCACGCGTAGGCGAAGACCAGGCCGATCAGGCCGACGATGGTTTCGCAGACCGTCCAGGTCTTGAAGGTCTGGGCGACGGTCAGGCCGAGGCAGTCCTTGACGATCCAGAAGCCGGCGTCGTTGAGGTGGGACAGGAAAAGCGAGCCGCAGCCGATCGCGACGATGATGAGGGCGGTGTGCGAGGGGGTGAGCTCCGGGTGCAGGGCCATGACCGGGACCAGCAGCGCGGAGGCCGTGGTGATCGCCACCGTGGCCGAGCCGGTCGCCACGCGGATGAACGCCGAGAGCAGCCAGCCGTACAGCAGCGGCGAGAGGTGCAGTTGTTCGCCGCATCGCCCGATCGCGTCCGCCACGCCGCTGTCGCGCAGCACGCGGGCGAACCCGCCGCCGCCGCCGACCACGAGAATGGTCATGCCCACCGTGGCGACGCTCGTCTCGGTGAACTTGAGCAGCCGCGCCTTCGAGTAGCCGCAGCGCGCGCCGAGGGACCACAGGCAGAAAATCACGGAGGTCATCAGGGCGATCGTGGGGTTGCCGATGAACGACGCCGCGGTCCGCAGCGGATGTCCCGCCGGCAGCGTCAGCTCCGCCAGCGTGGCGAGGAGCATGAGCAGCACCGGCAGCAGGATGGAGAAAAGCGTGAGCCCGAAGCCGGGGCGCTGCAGCGTGGTGTCGGCGCTGTTCGGCGTGGCGATGTCCGGCGGATGCGCCTCGACCCGCTTCACGGCCCATTTGGCGTACAGCGGCCCCGCCACCATGGCGGTGGGGATGCCGACCACAAAGCCCCAGAGCAGGACGAGCCCCATGTTGGCCTTGAGCATTTCGACGGCCACCACCGGGCCGGGATGCGGCGGCATCAGGCCGTGCATCACGGAAAGGCACGAGAGCAGCGGCAGCACGAGCAGCAGGAAGGGCTGCTTGGTCTCGCGCGTCAGGGTCAGCAGGATCGGCAGCAGCAGGATGAGGCCGACGGCGAACCAGGTGGTCAGGCCCACCGCCAGCGCGAGCGCGATGATGCACCATTGGATGTGCTTCGGGCCGAAGAACGCCGCGAACCGCTTTGCGAGCACGTCGGCCCCGCCCGACTCGGCGAGCAGCTTGCCCAGCATCGTGCCCAGGCCGAGCACCGCGGCGATGCCCCCGAGGGTCGCCCCGATGCCATCCGAGATCGACTTGGCGGCGCCGAGCATCGTATAGGGTGTGCCGCCGGCAGCCCGGCCCATCAGGACTGCGCCGGCGCCGACGACGAGCGAGGCGATGAGCAGGGAGACGAAGGCGTTGAGCTTGAGCCAGGTGACCAGCAGGACCAGCGCCGCAATGGCGGAGAACGCCAGGAGAATGAGCTTCAGGTCGTCGGGATTCATGCGGAACGCGGGCCTCCCGGGAGGTTGAAGCGGGACAAATCAAGGCTCGGGGCGGAGCCGGTGGGGGTAAGCATACGCGCTCCACTCAAGCGCGTAACGTCGAACGTTCAACCTAGAACATCCAACTTCGCACCAGGAAAGGTCGCCCGAAAGCCCGGACGTTGGACGTTCGATGTTGGAGGTTGAACGTTCTTTTGCACCGCCTCGCGGTTCAAAAGAAGCACGCTTCCGCCAGCGCCGCCTCGGGCGCCAGCAGGTGGGCGCCGACCGTGAGCGTGGTGCGGCCCGTCCCGAGGTCGCCGGTAAACTGCGCATGGTTCCGTGCCAGGTCGGCCTGCCACGAGAAAACCTTCCTCGGGTCGGCGTAGCCGAAGGTGAGCTCGAAGCAGCCCTGGCATGGCTCGGCCTTCACCGTGAAACCGATCGCGCGCAAATCCGCCCCGGCGCGGGCCAGGCCCTTCCGGACCCAGCCCAGCAGGCAGTTGGCCTCCGCGCCGTACTTGTCCTGGTGCCGGAGGCGGACCGTCTTCAACCCGCCGCAAATCTGCGCGGGCGTGTAGCGGCTCAGGAACTGCCCGAGGTTCTGGCGCAGCGGGAGCGTGCGGGTGTAAGCGAGGTCGCGCACCGCCGAGAGGTTCGGCCACGGGTAGGTGAAGGTGTCGGGCGGCGCGGACGCGCTGTCGAACAGGACGCGCTTCGAGCGGGTCAGCAGGTATTCGTAGTCGGCGATGCGCGCCGAGTTGGCGAAGGCGTGCGCCCAGTAGTACAGCGGCAGGTCGGTCGAGAGGCAGACCGACACCTGCGGCTCGAGGTGCTGGCGCACCGCCATCGTGTAGTGCAGGATCACGAACTCGACGCAGCGCGTGTCGCTCTGGGATTTCCCGAAGAAGCATTCGCCGTAGATCTTGGCGCGGATTTCCGGCGCGGCCTTCTCGTCGTAATCCGGGCACAGCACGACGACGCGGCAGGGGTAGCGGTGGGCGAACGCCAGCGTGTGCCGGAACTGCGCGAGCGCATCGGCGGCCGTGGAATTCCGGCCGAGGTGCAGCACGAGGTTGAGTTGCACCGCCCGGCTCTCCCTGGCCGGCGTGTCGGCCCAGAGCTTCTGGAAGCCGGCGGAAATGCCGCCGACCGGGACCTCCTGGCCGGGCAATGCGTCGAAAAATTCAGGCATACAAATTGGTCATTAATCAGTGGTCATTCGCCATTGGCTATATCCGGAATAAGAAATGACTAATGGCCAACGATTGATGGCAAATAGCCCGCCGCAGGCGGGCTTATGGTTCCCGCCACGAGTGTCCGTTGAGGGCGAGGAGTTCGTCGGCCGACTTCGGGCCCCACGAACCCGAGACGTAGGTGTCGAGCCCCTTGCGGCCCTGTTCGGCCCAGTACTCGTGGATCGGCGTGATGAGCTGCCACGACCGCTCGGTCTCGTCGCCGCGGATGAACAGCGTGCCGTCGCCGATCATGGCGTCGAGCACGAGGCGCTCGTAGGCCTCGGGGGTGTTTGAGCCGAAGGTCGTCGCATACTTGAAGTTCATATTCACAGGCTGCGTGCGCGTCTCGAGGCCCGGTATCTTGGCGTTGAGGATGAGGCTCAGGCCCTCGTCGGGCTGGATCTGGAACGCCAGCGTGTTGGCCGCGAGCTGGAAGCGCTCGGACTCGGCGAACAGGCTGCCGGGGGCGCGCTTGAAGCGGATGGCGATCTCGCTCACGCGGCGCGCGAGGTGCTTGCCGGAGCGAAGGTAGAACGGCACGCCCTGCCAGCGCCAGTTGTTGATGCTGAGCCGGAGCGCCGCGTAGGTCTCGGTCGTGGAATTCGGCGCGACGCCCTCCTCCTGCAGGTAACCCGGGACGGGTTTGCCGCCGATGAGGCCGGCGGCGTATTGCGCGCGGGCCACGTCGCTGGGCCGGTCGCCGTCATGGAGCCGCAGGGGATGGATTGCCTTGAGGACCTTCACCTTCTCGTCGCGCACGGACTCGGCGTCCATCGAGACCGGCGGCTCCATCGCGGTGAGCGCCAGCAGCTGCATGGTGTGGTTCTGGATCATGTCGCGCAGGCAGCCGCTCTGCTCGTAATAGCCGGCGCGCGCCTCCACGCCGACCTGCTCGGCGACGGTGATCTGGACGTGGTCGATGAAATTGCGGTTCCAGATCGGCTCGAAGATCGAGTTGGCGAAACGCTGCACGAGGAGATCCTGCACCGTCTCCTTGCCGAGGTAGTGGTCGATGCGGAAGACCTGCGACTCGTCGAACACGTTCGTCAGCTCCCGGTTCAGCGCCTGCGCGCTGGCCAGGTCGCGGCCGAACGGTTTCTCGATGATCACCTTCGACTGGTGGCGCTGCCCGAGGTAGCGCGCGGCCAGCCCGCTGGCGCCGAGGTTCTGGATGATCGGCGCGAACACCGTCGGCGGCGTGGAGATGTAGAACAGGCTCTGCAGCTGCTGGCCGATTTCCTTTTCGAGCCCCGTGATGCGCGCGGCCAGCCGGTCGTAGGCGGGCTTCTCGTCATAGCCGCCGCTGACGTAGAGCGTGCGCGGCGCGAGGCGGCTCCAGACCTCGGCGCTCAGCTCGCGCCGGGAGAATTCCTTGATCGCCCCCTCCGCCATTTTCTGGAACTCGGCGTCGGGAATCGCCTTCCGGCCGAAGCCGATCAGATAGAAGTCCGCCGGCAGCAGGCCGTCGTGCGCCAGGTTGTAGATCGCGGGGATCAGCTTGCGGGCCGTCAGGTCGCCCGAGGCGCCGAAGATGACGACGACGGTCGGCGGCGAGCCGCGGTGCTTGCTCAGGCCGTGCAGGAAAGGGTGGCCGGTTTCATCTGCCATATTTGCGCGTAACCTTGCCTGAATGGGGGCGCCCGCAAGGCTTTATTCCGGCAGGTGACACGGAACGAACGGCGGAAATCGGGAAATCAGGCATCGGGCATCTAAAATCGGTAATTTCAAACCACCTCGTTTCGCCCTCCCTTGCACGACTCAGGATGACGGAGCGGAAAGTTCGCCTGAGATTTCCGATTTAAGATTTCAGAGGCTCGATTTCACGATTTCCCAGCATCCATCGGCGGCGTCGTCCCGCCCCGCGCGAGGTGATACCCCTTCGGGAAAAGCGGCGCGTTCTCGTAGTGCATCACCTGCACGGGCAGGCGCTCGGTGAGCGTGATCTCGACGATGTCGAGGCGGAACGTGCGCGGCGGCGGGGTGAGCTGCCCGAGGTAGGCCTGCACGGCGCGCCGCAGGGCGCGCTTCTTGCGTTCGTCGACGGCCTCGTAGCCGCTGACCAGCGCGCCGCCGGCGCGCGCCTTGACCTCGACGAAAACCAGTACGTCGCCGTCGCGGCACACAAGGTCGATCTCGTCGCGCTGGTCGCGCGGACTGCGCCAGTTCCGCGTCACGATCGCGTAGCCCTGGCGGCTCCGCAGGAAATCCGCGGCGGCCTGTTCGCCGCGCGCGCCGGCCTCGCTCTGCGCGGACGGGGCCTCGCTAGGCGAGAGCTTTGTCCACAGCGATTTGAGCCAGCGAATCATTTGCAAGTTCGCCCTCGACCAGCTTAAAAATAGCCATTACAAGCAAGCGCGATTTTCAAGTGATGGCTTCGCCTTAAACCCTCGTCCCGCCGCGCACTTCCCCAAACACCCATGGCCACCTCCAGCAATCTCACGGGCACGCTGCGCCGCTCTCTGCTCATCAAGGTCATTTCGAAGCCGGCGCCCAGCCGGGAGGACGTCAACACCGTCATCGAGCTGACCGCCAGCAAGGTCGTCGAATCGCTCCAGGCCCAGTCCATGACCCTGTACCTCGTCGAGGGCGGCGAGATTGCGTTCAAGCAGGTCTATTACTCGCCCACCCTGTGGGGCACGGACAAGGCCAAGGAAACCCAGTTCAAGGAAACCCAGCGCAAGCTGCTCGCGCTGAAACTGCCGGCCGGCACCGGCAACGTCGGCAAGGTCATCCAGACCGGCGAGCCCCTCTTCTTCAGCGGCAAGGGCGCCGACGCCGCCTCGCTCAAGAAAATGGAGGTCGGCTTCGAGGTGAACTCGATGCTCACCGTCCCGCTCAAGACCAACATCGTCATCGGCGCCATCCAGGTGCTCAACAAGGAGCCGGCCGCCGGCACGGGCGGCCAGTTCACCCCGAAGGACCTCAGCATCCTCATCGAGGTCGCCGAGTATTCCTCGACCCTCATCCAGCGCATGCTGGACCCGAAGTTCCAGCTCGGGCCCGAGGACACCGCCAAGTTCATCTCGAAGTTCACCGAGCTGCCCCTCGTCACCAAGATCGATGAGAACGAGATCGACGACAAGGTCGTCACCATGATCGGCGACTCCGTCATCCGTCGCGAACAGGTTTTTCCCGTCAAGAAGGTCGGCAGCAACGGCGTCTCGGTCTTCATGACCAACCCGCTGGACTACGCCAAGCGCGAGTCGTTCCAGCAGGCCACCGAGCTGCACATCGAGGACGTGCGCGTCATCCCCGCCAACCTGCTCGACGATCTCCTCAAGAAGTATTTCGCCAACAGCAAGGCCGCGCCGGCCGCCGCCGGCAGCGGCGCCGGCGAGGAGGTCGCGCTCGACGAGGTGACCGAGCTCATCAGCGGCGCCTACGACTCCGGCGGCGGGGGCGGCGAAATCAAGGCGACCGACCTCGAGAGCGAGGATTCCGCCCCCGTCATCCAGCTCGCCAACCGCATCGTCGAGGACGCCTACATCGCCGGCGCGTCCGACATCCACATCGAGCCGATGGAAAAGGACCTCATCGTCCGGTACCGCATCGACGGCATGTGCCAGGAAAAGCTCCGCCTGCCCAAGCAGGTCACCGGCGCCCTCGTCGCCCGCCTCAAGATCATGTGCAACCTGGACATCTCCGAGCGCCGGTTGCCGCAGGACGGACGCATCGTCTTCAAGAAGTACACGAAGAAGAACATCGACATCGACCTGCGCGTGGCCACCGGCCCGATGAACCACGGTGAGAAGGTGGTCATGCGCATCCTCGACAAGCAGAAGTCCACCCTGCCCCTCACCGCGCTCGGCTTCTCCGACGACAACCTCGCCAAGTACCGCGACTGCGTGCGCCAGCCCTACGGCATGATCCTGCACTGCGGCCCGACCGGCTCCGGCAAGTCGATGACCCTCTACGCCGCGCTGGCGGAGATCAACACGCCCGACGTCAACATCCAGACGGCCGAGGACCCGATCGAGTACACGCTCCCCGGCCTGAACCAGATGCAGATGAACAAGCAGATCGGCCTGGATTTCCAGCGCGCGCTCCGCTGCTACCTCCGCATGGACCCCGACATCATCCTCGTGGGCGAAATCCGCGACAAGGAAACCGCCCAGATCGCCTGCGAGGCGGCGCTCACCGGCCACTTGCTCGTGTCCACGCTCCACACCAACGACGCGCCGTCCACCGTGTCGCGCATGGGTGAAATGGGCATCGAGCCGTTCAACATCTCGGCCGCGCTCGTCACCGTCTGCGCCCAGCGCCTCCTCCGCCGCGTCTGCAAGAACTGCAAGGTGAAGTACAAGCCGGAGGGCCGCGAGGCCGACATCATCATGAAGGCGCTCGGCCTCACCGAGGCGCCCGAGATCTTCAAGGCCGCCACCGGCGGATGCCACGTGTGCGGCGGCCAGGGCTACAAGGGCCGCGTCGGCATCCACGAGCTGATGGTCAACAACGAGGAGATCGTCGAGGCCATCAACGCCGAGGTCGAGGTCGCC
>CAYZSN010000202.1:0-2812 GCA_964481095.1 uncultured Oleiharenicola sp.
TGAACATCGGGCTCTCGCTGCTCGTCCTCCTCGCGATCATCTACGTCAAGGATCCGCCCGAGTTCTCCGGCTTCCCGACAATCCTGCTGACGCTCACCCTCTTCCGGCTCGCGCTGAACATCAGCTCCACCCGCCAGATCCTCGTCAACGGCTATGCCGGCGAGATCATCGAGTCGTTCGGCCATTTCGTCATCCAGGGCAACTACATCGTCGGCGCCGTGGTGTTCATCATCCTCGTCCTGATCAACTTTGTCGTGATCACGAAGGGCGCGGGCCGCATCGCCGAGGTGAGCGCGCGCTTCACCCTCGACGCGCTCCCCGGCAAGCAGATGGCGATCGATGCCGAGCTCAACGCCGGCATCATCGACGAGCTCACCGCCACGCAGCGCCGCCTGAAGGTGCAGAAGGAGGCCGATTTCTACGGCGCGATGGACGGCGCCTCGAAGTTCGTGCGCGGCGACGCCGTCGCCGGCATCCTCATCACGCTCGTCAACGTCGTGGGCGGCTTCGCCATCGGCGTGCTGCAGATGGACCTCTCGCTGGCCGAGTCGCTGCAGAAGTTCACCCTCCTCTCGATCGGTGACGGCCTCGTCTCGCAGATTCCCGCGCTGATCATCTCCATCGGCGCCGGCCTCCTCGTGACCCGCGCCGCGGACAACAACAACCTCGGCCAGCAGATCACCGGCCAGATGGTCCGCTACCCGCGCGCCATCAAGCTCGCCGCCGGCTGCATGGCGGTCTTCGGCCTCATGCCCGGCATGCCGCTGCTCCCGTTCCTCGGGCTCGCGGGGCTGATGGCCTTCATGGCCCGCACGTTCAAGGACACCGAGGGTGCCGAGGCGCCCGCCAGCGCCCCGGTTGCCGCGAAGCCCGGCGCCAAGGGCGCCGCGCCCGCCGGCGGCAAACCGGGCGAGGCCGCGCCGGCCGCCGCCGCGCCGGCCGTCGAGGACGTCCGCAAGCTCACCGAGGTCGACATCTTCTCGATCGAAATCGGCTACGGCCTCCTCCCGCTCGCCGAGGCCCGCTCGGGCGGCGACCTGCTCGCCCGCGTCACCGGCGTGCGCAAGACGCTCGCCCGCGAGAAGGGCCTCGTCGTCCCGCCGGTCTCCGTGCGCGACAACCTCGAGCTCGAGGCCAACGACTACCGTTTCCTCCTCCGCGGCAAGGCCGTCGCCCGCGGCACCATCCTGCCGGGCCGCCTGCTCGCCATGAACGTCGCCGGCAGCACCATCCGCCTGCGCGGCCAGCCCACCCGCGAGCCGGTCTTCAACCTCGACGCCACCTGGATCGACGAGGGCGAGCGCAAGACCGCCGAGCTGAACAATTACACCGTCGTCGACCCGTCGTCGGTCCTCATCACGCACCTGTCCGAGACGCTCAAGGCCAACTCGCACCACCTGCTCGGCCGCCAGGACGTCCAGGCGCTCGTCGACCACCTCAAGGCCTCGCACGCCGCGCTCATCGCCGAGCTGCTGCCCGACCTCGTCACGCTCGGCGTCATCCAGCGGGTCCTGCAGAACCTCCTCCGCGAGGGCGTCGGGATCCTCAACCTGCCGCTCATCCTCGAGGGCATCGCCGATTTCGCCGCGCTCTCGAAGAATCCCGACGACCTCAGCGAACTCGTCCGCCGCCGCCTCGGCCTCTATTTCGTGCCCGAGCTGGAGAGCCGTCCCGGCGTGCTGCGCGGCCTGACGCTCGACCCGCGCCTCGAGCAGTTCCTCGGCACCAAGGTGCACCGCTCGCCGACCGACGTCGGCCTCTCGCTCGACCCGGCCACCGGCCGCCACCTCGTCGACGAGCTCAACCGCCGCGTCGCGCAGCTCACGGGCTCGGGCGCGCCCGCCGTGCTCGTCGTTTCCACCGAGACGCGCCTGCCGCTCAAGCGCTTCCTCGAGCCGTCCTTCCCGCGCCTCACCGTCCTCGCGTTCCAGGAGCTGCCCGCCGCGACCGAGATCGAGAACGCCGGCCTCGTGCCGCTGCCCGCGCATCTGCTGCGCGAGCCCGTGAAGGCCGCCGCCTGAACCCAGTTACGATTTGCGAAGCACGACTGACGACTGCCCCAACCACCAAGCGACCACCGGCCAAACCCGTAATTCTGAAATCGTAATCGTAATTTCCCCCTGATGCCCCCCGCCTCCCCAACTCCAGCCCCCGGTACCTGCTATCGCTTCACGGTTGCGAACGCGCATGAGGCCGCCTCCGTGATCCGCGACCGCCTCGGCGAAAACGCCCGCGTGCTCTCGGTCCGCACGATCCAGCCGACTGGCCTGCGCAGCCTCTGGGCCCCGGCGAAGCTCGAGGTGATTGCGACGGCGGCTTCCGCGGCAGGGACCGACCCCGGTCGGTCCTCGGCGGACAACAGGACCGGGCAAGCTCGGCCCCTGCACATGACCAGCGCTGACAACGCCTCCCCTCTTTCCCTCGCCCGCGTCGACGCGCGCCCCCGCCGGCACCCGCCGAGCGCCCGCGACCTCGCGGCGCTGCTGCGCCGTTCGGGTTTCTCGGACTCGATCCTGGCCCGGCTGCGGAACTCCTCCGACTGGGCCGCGCTGTGCGCGCTGCCGCTGCACCGCGCGCTGGTCGAGACCAGCCGCACGCTCCGGCGCATCGCCGGCGCCCGCCCGCCGGCCGCCCCGCTGACGCGCGCGGCGTTCCTCGGCCTGGCCGGCTCCGGCCGCACCACGGCGCTCTGCAAATGGCTCGCCGCCGAGGTCTCGCGCCGCGCCCGCACCGGCCATGTCGTCGTCGCCGAGTTCGACCAGCCGGTCGCGCGCGGCCCGCTCCCGATTTTTTGCGAGGCGCTCGGCGTGCC
>CAYZSN010000203.1:0-9950 GCA_964481095.1 uncultured Oleiharenicola sp.
CGCTTTTCCCCGCGCTGGGTTTCATCAACGTGTATCCCTTCCGCTATTCCTACGTGGCGGATCATTTCCAGTATCTCGCGTCGCTCGGGTTGATCGCCGTCACGGCAGCCACTCTCACCCGGCTGGCGGCGGGGTGGTCGCGCGGCGCCCGCGTGGCGGCCGCGTTGGGTTTGCTTGGCGTCCTCGGCGGGCTCACGTGGCGGCAGAGCCGGACGTATGAGAACGTCGAGGTGCTCTACCGCACCACGCTGGCCCGCAATCCCGCGGCGGGGCTTGCGCATGTGAACCTCGGAAACTTCGTCCACCAGCAGCGCAGCGCAATCGACCAGGCGGAGGCGCATTACCGCGCGGCGGTCGCGATCAATTCCGACAACGCGCTCGGGCACTACAACCTCGGCATCATCCACAAGAACAAGGGCGAGGTGGCGGACGCCATCGCGGAGTTTCGCGAGGCGGCGCGCCTCGATCCGGAATATTTCAAGGCCCACTACAACCTCGGACTCTTGCTCGCCTACAACGGGCAGGAGGAGGAGGGGGAACGCGAGCTCGCGGAAACGGTGCGCCTCATGCCCCGGCTGGTGGATGCCCGCATCGACCTCGGGCTCGCCCTGTTGCGTCTGAACCGCCGGAGCGAGGCGCTCCACCATTTGCGCGAGGCCGTCACGCTTGAGCCGGGCTATCAGCGCGCCAAATGGCAGCTCTGGCTGGCCGAAAACCCGGGTTCGGTTCCGGATGTTTCTCCAAGTCCTTCTCCCGCCGGCAAATAATAGGATAAGGAAGGCGCGAGGCATTCCTTTACAAGCTTCCTGCAATCGTATTGCTTCTTGGGCCCGGCCAATTTCCGGCCAATTAACCCATGATGTCGCACACCCCGCGAGGAGTCTTGGTTTGGAAAGTACGCTACTGCCTCGCCGGCCTTGTTGGGCTTGGCGTGGGCGCGGGGTTTGGCCTGGCCCAGACCAGGCACATGGCCGGCAGCGGGGCCGATCTTCTCGAATCGGGTCCGCCCGCGTTCAGTGTGGCAAGCAAGGAGACACTGGGCCTCAATTCGCCGCCGCAGGACATCCGGCAGATGCCCGATGGGCGCATCCTGGTGTATGGCACCAATGAAATCGCGCTGGGCGACGGCGTGCGTTGGGAGGTTTTCCGGCACGCGGCGACGGATCCGGTCTCATTTGCCCCGAACGTGGCGGTGGCACCGGACGGGAATCTTTATCTGACTTCGCGCGCGGGTTTCGCCCGGGTGGATTTCGACCAGGCGGCGCAATGGCACATGACGCCCGTGGCGGACTGGCCGGCCAGTCGCGGCGCCGTTCCCCGCTTCATGATCGAATCCGGCGGCGAATGGTTCTGGCACAGCGGCAGCGGCGACGTGCAAACCTGGAAGCCCGGCCAGCCAGCGCGCTCGATCGGCTCGGCCAACGGCATCGAGCACGTCTTCGCCTATCACGGGGCTTATTTCATCAGCGACCACACGAGCGGCAGCCTGATCCGGGTGCAGGATGGCAAGTCCACCGCGGTCGATGCCGGTGAACTCGGCTCCGCCAACGACACGGTGACCTGCTCGCTGCCGTTCGGCGACGAGATGCTCGTCGGCACCTACGGCCGGGGCCTGAGGATTTTCAACGGCACCCGCTACCGCCCGTTCCCGCACAACGAGCTGATTGCCGCCAACGCGCGGATCAACGCCGTGAGCGCGACGGAGGGCGGCCTGTACGTGGCGGCGGTGCAGGGAACGGGCCTTGTGTTCTTCAATGCCGAAGGCCGCACCCTGCAGATCCTCGGGCGGCACCTCGACCACCGGCTGGCGCGGATCAACAAGCTCGTACCCGCCCCCGGCGGCGTGATCTGGGGCCTGCTGAGCGAAGGCGTGCTGCGGGTGGAGTTCCCCTCGCGCTATTCCAGCTATGAGCCCCTCCTCGGCACCAGCGTGCACGTCGCCCACCCGCACCGCCTCGACGGCAGGCTCTGGGTCATGTCCGACGGCCGCGCCTTCCGGGCGCAATATGACGAACTCGGGCGGCTGGTTGATTTGGAGCCGGACAGCCCCGCGGATCGCTTCGTCTTCACGTTTTCCAGCGCGACCGGCCAGCCGCTGGTGGGCACGCAGGCGGGCGCCTACGTCCGCGAGGAAAAGGGCTGGAGACAGTTCGATGCCCCCTCGGTCAATCTCCGCCTTATTGGCGAGTCGGCCGTCAACGGCCGCTGGCTCTTCGCCGCAAGGGGCGAGCTCGGCTGGCTGCGGCGCGGGGCGGACGGGCTCGAGGTCGCCGAACGCTTTCCGCTCAAGGAGCTCGGGGTCTGCTTCGGCAACCTCACCGATGCGCAGGGCGACATTTGGCTGGAATTGGGCACGGCGCAGCTGGCGCGCGTGCGGCTGGCCGGTGACCGGCCCGAGGTGACTTTCTACGGGGTGAAGGAAGGCCTGGCCCAGGGCTGGGCCCAGGTATTCACGATCGACGGCAAGGTGCGGGTCAACATCGCCGAGCGCATCCTCCGGTTCAACGAGCCGGCCGGGCGCTTCGAGCCCGACGCCGGTTTCGGCCGCGGCTTGCCGCCCTACACCATGATCACGGGACGGCCGGGCGTGGATGCCCGCGGCCGGCTCTGGATCGCAGCCGACACCAGCAACCATGTTTTCGAATCGCAACCCGGCGGAGGATGGAAGGAAGTGACGGAGAAGATGCCGCCGGGATTGCTGCCGTTCTATTACACTTTCGAGTCCGGCGGCGTCGTCTGGATGCACAGCGAGGGCCGCTTCGTCCGCTACGACCCTGACGTTCCGGTGGCGAAGCCGGTGGCCCCGCGGGCCATCATCACCCATGTTTCGCTGCTGAACAGCAAGCGGACGATTTTCCAGGACGGAAAGCCGCTGGCCGCGCTCGACTATGCGGACAATTCGATCGTCGCCCACTTCGTCGCCCCCGGCGATCCCTTCGGCCCCCCTGTCGTCTTCGAGGTGATGCTGGAAGGCGCGGGCCGCGATTGGACGCCGGCCGGCAGCAGCGGTTCCGCGGTGTTCAACAGCCTCGGCGAAGGCCGCTATGTGCTGCGGGTCCGGCCGCGGGCTGGAAACGTGGTGGGGGAGGAGGCCTCGCTGGCCTTCACGATCAATCCGCCTTGGTATCGGAGCGGCGGGGCCTACATCGGCTACGTCTTGGCGGTGCTCGGCCTGGTCTGGGTGATCGCGCTGCTCCAGCGCCGGGAAAACGCCCGCCTCGAGCAGCTCGTCGCGCAACGGACCAAGGAATTGAACGACACCAATTCGCGCCTCGCCAACCAGGTGGAGGAAATCCGCCTCCTGTCGCAGGCGATCGAACAGAGTCCCGTCGCCATCCTCATCACCAATCCGGCCGGGGTCATCGTCTTCGGCAATCCCCGGCTGTGCGAAATCACGGGCTACACGCTCGACCAGCTGATCGGCCACGAGGCGGCCATCCTGCGCGCCGGCGCCGCGACGGACGAACCCTGGCCGCAGATGGCCGAGGCGCTGCAGCGTGGCGAGGCGTGGCACGGGCAGTTCATCAACCGGCACAAGGGCGGACGCCAGGTGCCGGTGCGGGCGACCGTTTCGCCCCTGCGCAGCCCGCGCGGCGAGATCCGCCTGCACCTTTTCCTGGAGGAGGACATCACGGAATGGCTCGCCGAGCAGGACCGCCGCCGGAAACTCGAGGTCCAGCTGGCGCAGTCGCAGAAACTGGAAAGCCTCGGCACGCTCGCCGGGGGCATCGCGCATGATTTCAACAACATCCTGACCGGCATCCTCGGCTACACCGAGCTGGCACGCTTCGCCGCCGGTGGCGACCGGGAGCTGCTGCAGCAGCTCGGGGAAATCCACAAGGCCGGCGTGCGCGCCAAGGATCTCGTCGCGCAGATCCTCACGTTTTCCCGGCAGAGCACGACGCAGCTGGTGCCGATCGACCTGGCCGGGCCGGTGGAGGAGGCGGTGCGCCTGCTGCGGGCCTCGACCCCGGCCTCGATCGAGATCGTCGCCTCGCTGGAAAGCGGCACGGTGCGCGCGGACGCCACGCAGATCCAGCAGGTGGTCCTCAACCTCGGCACCAACGCCGTGCACGCGATGCGCAACCGGAACGGCCGCATCGAAATCACGCTGCGTCGCATGGCGGCGAATCCCGCCCTCGCGGCCGAGATCTCCCACCTGCCCGAGGGCCCCTGCATGTGCCTGCGGGTGCGGGACGAGGGCGACGGCATGGACGCGGCCACGATGGAGCGCATCTTCGATCCCTTCTTCACCACGAAGGCGCAGGGCGAGGGGACCGGCCTCGGCCTCGCCATCGTGCAGGGCATCATCGCGGGCCACCATGGCGCCTGTCGCGTGCAGAGCAGCCTAGGCCAGGGCACGGTCTTCGAGCTTTATTTCCCGCTGCGTTGGGAACAAACGGTCGCGCCGCCGCCGGTCGCGCCCGCGCCGAAAGGCGCGCGCCAGGAAATCCTCGTCGTGGACGACGAAGCCATGGTGGCGGAATACATCACCCACCGCCTGCGCCGCCTCGATTACGCCGTCACGACCTTCAACGACCCGCGCGAAGCGCTCGCCGCCTGCCAGGCCTCGCCCTGCCGGTTCCAGGGCATTGTGACCGATCTCACCATGCCGCACCTGACGGGCATCGACCTGATCCGGCAGATCCGCCAGCTCGGGCGCGTCATTCCCGCGGTGATCGTCACGGGCTACGGCAAGAACGGGAACACGAACCAGCTCCCGCGCTGCGAGACGCTGCACAAGCCCTTCAGCGGCGAGGATCTGGCCCGCACGCTCGCGCAAGTCCTGCGGCGCTGAGCCGGCGCGGCGCTTACTCGAACTGCTTCACCGGTTCGCCCGTGAGCTCGTTGCGGTAAATTTCGCCGCCCTTCATGACGAAGGAAATTTTCTCCAGGATGGTGATGTCGGCCAGCGGGTCGCCCTTCACCGCGACGAGGTCGGCGTAGAAGCCGGGCGCGAGCTGGCCCACGCGGTCCTTCCAGCCGAGCAGGTCGGCGGCGCTGGTGGTGGCGCTCTGGATGGCCTGCATCGGCGTCATGCCCCACTTGACCATGTGGCGGAACTGCTTCGCGTTCCAGCCATGCGGGTAGACGCCGGAGTCGGTGCCGTAGGCGAGCTTGCAGCCGGCCTTCACCGCCTTGGCGAAATTCTCGCGCTGGGTGCGGCCGACAAGCTTCTCCTTGGCCAGGATCTTGTCCGGGTAGCCCAGGCGGCCGTACTCGGCCATGATGTAGTCGTCGTTGTAGATGTCGAAGACGAGGTAGGTGCCGTGCTCGAGCGCGAGCTTGATGCCCTCGTCGTCGATGAAGCTGGCGTGCTCGACCGACGTGACGCCGGCGCGGAGGGCCATCTTGATGCCTTCGGTGCCGTGGGCGTGGGCGGCGACGCGCTTGCCCCACAGGTGCGCCTCGTCGACCGCGGCCTTCATTTCCTCAAGCGTATATTGCGGCAGGCCGACGGATTCCTCCTCGGAAAGCACGCCGGCGGTGGCGAGGATCTTGATCACGTCGGCGCCGTACTTGACGTTTTCGCGGACCTTCCTGCGGATCGCGTCGACGCCGTCGGCGATGCCGTTGATCGAGCCCTCGAAGCGGACATAGGGCGACATGCCGTTGAGGTCGCCGTGCCCGCCGGTCGCGCTGAGCGCGGGGCCGCTGGCGAGGATCCGCGGGCCGGCCAGCTTGCCGTCGTTGATCGCATTGCGCAGCGCGAAGTCGACGTAGTTGTCGGCGCCCACGTTGCGGATCGTGGTGAAGCCGGCGAGCAGGGTGCGGCGCGCGTAGACGTGCGACGTGGTGGCTTCGTCGATCGGGCTTTTGCGGAAGAGGTCCTCGTAGAAATTCTCCGGCTGGCTGGTCACGTGCGTGTGGCAGTCGATCAGGCCGGGCAGCACGGTGGCGTCGCCGAGGTCAATGACCTTCGCGCCGGCGGGAATCGCGGTGCTCGCGGCGGGCCCGACGGATTTGACCCTGTCGCCCTCGATGACGATGGCCTGAGCTGGCAGGACGGTGCCCGACACCGGGTCGACGACATGGGCCGCCTTGACGACGAGCAGCCGGGGAGCGGGTTCGTCGGCGGCGATGATCCGGCCGGCCAGGAGCGAGACGAGTGCGAGCAGAACAAGACAACGGGGAAGTTTCATTGGTGTGACTGAATCGCGGCGGGCCCGCCAAGGCAAGGCGACTGGCCCGGGGCGGCGCAAGTTACTTCGAGGTTACATTGCGCCACGGCACCGGCATTGAAGTCGCCGGCGCCCGTCGTACGCTTCCGGCATGTCCCAGCCGAAGGAGAGTTCCGAATTGCCGTCGCTATCCGCCCTCGTGGGCCACCGGGAATTTGTCCGGGCCGACGAGACCATGGAGGCCGTGCACCAGCATTTTGCCGGCAGCCGGCACGATTTCCTTGCCGTGCTGGACGGCCGCACGCTGCTCGGGCTTTGCGCCCGGCGTGACCTCGGCACGCTAATGGGCGCGCGCTACGGCTTCGCGCTGTTCGCCCGGGCCGCGGTGCGCGACCACCTGTCAAAAGACGGGATCCGCCTCGCCGTGGACGAGCCGCTGACGGAGGTGCTGCAGAAAGTGGCGGCGCGGCGCGACGAGCATTTCTACGACGATGTGCTGCTGGTGGATGCCGCCGGCGACTTTCTCGGGCTGATCTACGTCCGCGACCTCGTGCGCCTCCAGACCGGCATGCTGCTGGACAACATTGTCGAACTGCAGGCGAAGCAGGAAGAGATCAACCGCCGGAACCGCGAGATGGAGGAGGACCTCCGGATGGCCCGCGAAGTCCAGCTGGCGATGCTGCCCGCGCAGTTTGGCGGCGGGACGGGACCATTGGAATTTGCACACCTCTACCGGCCGGCGGGCGGGGTGAGCGGCGATTTCTTCGACGTGCTGGCGATGGAGGAGGGCGTGGCGGCCGTGATCATCTGCGACGTGATGGGCCATGGCGTGCGCGCGGCGCTGGTCACCGCGATGGTGCGCGCCATGATCGAGGAACTGCGCGGCCACGCCGTGGCACCGGGAACGTTGCTCACGCAGTTGAACATGCAGCTCACCCGGTTGCTGCAGCGCACCGGCGACATGATCTTCGTCACGGCGGCATGCGGCGTGGTGGACGCCCCGGCTCGCCGGTTCACCTACGCCCAGGCCGGGCACCCGCCGCCCCTGCACTGGTGTGCCGCGACGGGGGCGGCCGCCCCCGTCGTTGCCGGGCGGGTGGCCGGCCCGGCCCTCGGGTTGTTGGGTTATTTCACGTACGTTGCGGTGGAATTTCCGGCGGAGCCGGGCGACCGGCTGCTGTTCTTCACGGACGGGATCGTTGAAGCGGACGACGCCGGGGAGGAGTTCGGTGTCGCGCGCCTGTCGGCGGCGCTGGCTGCGCAGGCCGGGACGGACCTGCAGGCCGCATTGGGAAAAATCGAGTCGGCGGCCGCGGCGTTCGCGGGGCACAAGCCGTTTGCCGACGACGTCTGCCTCGTGGCCTGTGCGATTGCCCGCTGACGTGACCTAACGGGAAGGGTCGAAGCGCATGCTGCCAACCATCGCCAGCATCTCCGCGGCTTCGTTCCCGGCGGGATTGTCGTACTGCATCGTGGCGACGACCAGCGTCTGCCGGTCGAGGGCGATCAGCGCGCTGCGCATGATCTTGTAGTCGTCGGGCACGTGTGCCTTCCCCACGAGCGAGGCGTCGGTGAGCTCGGCATACCAACCCTTGCCCTGGCGGCACTTCAAGGGGACGGGGTGGAATTCCTTTTCCACGGATTGGTCGATGTAAGGTTGCAGGCTGGCATGGAGCCGGTCGGTCAGCTCGCCGGCGAGCACCGGCTTGTTCACCGGGGTGTTCACCAGCGTGATCTGCAGGAAAGCCGCGGCGCCGGACGTCGGCCGCGCGTGGAAGACATAGCCGACGTCCTCCGCGGGCTCGCCGGTAAGCTTCCAACCCTCCGGGACGTCGAAGTGAATCTGGCCATGGGCCGCCCAAGTAAAGTCCTTCGCGTCGGCCAGGCCGGACAACAACAGGAACAGGAGGGCCAGCAGGCGGGGGGTGGGGCGCATGGCCCGCGAACCTACACTGACTCGGGTCGTCCGCTCAATGCCTAATCCCGGAAGGACCGGACGTCGGTTTACTTTGCGACGAGGGAGGGGCCCGTGCGTACCGGTTGTGCGATCGGCTTGCGCTGGACCGGGATCACGTCGGCCACCACAGCCACTTCGTAGCCGATTTTACCCTCGAAAATTTCGCGCAGGGCGATGTCCTCGGTGGCGAGTTTCTCCAAGGACTCAACCAGCGGGCGGGCGCCCCGGCGGAGTTGCTTGACGCGGCGCGAGACCACGTTGACCAGGATGTACGGGTCGTCGATTATTTCGCGGGCTTTCTGCAGATAGTCATCTCTCATGGTATTGGCGCCGGAAATTGGCCGGCTGGTGCATGATAGAAACCCCGCGGGCCAATGGCGACGCGTATCTGCGGTCGCGACACCGGACTTGCCCAATCATTTCGCCCGCGAGTGTCTTAGGCCGATTATATCGCGCCCGCCCCGTCATTCCCCTTCAACCGAGAAAAACGACCGCCTGCAGTCCGCCCGGGAGCGAGCAATCAGGCGGCGGGCCCTTGAGCGCAGCGACGAAGACAGGGTCTTGCATCATGTCTGGCATGTTCAGCTTGATCGCCCCGTCGAGCGCTACGAAGACGTACGCGGTTGGCAATCAGCAGGGAACTTGCCGGGAATGGCAGGGCATATCGCTGCGCGCGATGGAGGGTCCGTCAGACGGACTGTTCCAGCGGCAGTTCGTGCAGCTTCAACTCCGGATTCTTTTCCATGAAATAGCGCATGGTCCAGTCGTTGGGGAAAAGGACGACGGGGTTGTCGAACTTATCCGTGCCGAAGCTGACGCCACTGGCGACGATCAGGCGCGTATAATCGAAATCCCCCTTGGCCAGGCTGACCGGCGAGCCGTCGACCTTCGACAGCCAGCGCAGCACGGTCCACGGCGTGGCCGTCAGCTGCGACTCGGCGCCGTATTCGCTCTGGAGGCGCCATTGCACGACCTCGAACTGGAGCGGGCCGACGGCGGCGAGCAGCGTCGCGCCGGGCGGGGCGTTCTTGGCGTTGAACGACTGGACGACGCCTTCCTGCAGCAGCTGCTCGAGGCCCGCGCGGTATTTCTTGGCGTCGCCGGTGTTCGGGTTGGTGATGTAGGTGAAAACTTCCGACGGGAACCGCGGGATCTCGTCGTAATAGATGCTGCGGTCGGTGGTGAGCGTGTCGCCGATGCCGAACTCGCTGTGGCCGACGAGGCCGATGACGTCGCCCGGCCACGCCTCGTTGAGCGTCTCGCGCTCGCGGCCGAAGAGCTTGTGCGACGACGACAGGCGCACCTGCTTGCCGGTGCGCTGGTGCGTGACGATCATGTCGCGGTCGAACTTGCCGGAGCAGACGCGGAGGAACGCGATGCGGTCGCGGTGCCTGGCGTCCATGTTCGCCTGGATCTTGAAGATGAACCCGGAAAACTTCGGGTCGTCGACGGGCACGAGGCGGTCGGTGGTCGGCTGCGGCAGGCCCGGCACGGTCACGCTGACGGACTTGCGCGGGGCGGGCGGCACGGAGTCCTGCAAAAATCCATTCAGCAGGAGCTCGATGCCGAAATTGTTCACGGCCGAGCCGAAATACACGGGCGTCTGCCTGCCATGCTGCACGGCATGGAGGTCGAACGGATGGCCGGCGCCGTCGAGCATCTCGAGCTGCTCCTTCACATCGCGGTACGTTTCGTCGTCGAGCTTGGCGCGGACAGCAGGGTCGTCGAGCGAGGTGACGTTGACCGGGGCCTGGTAGGCGCCGCCGGGCACGCGTTCGAAAAGGTGGACCTGCCGGCTGCGGCGGTCGAAGACGCCGCGAAACGTCGGGCCGTTGCCGAGCGGCCAGATGACGGGCGACGACTGGAGGCCG
>CAYZSN010000204.1:0-9619 GCA_964481095.1 uncultured Oleiharenicola sp.
GGAAGACGACGCTGTCCGACCGCCTGCTCGAATACACGAGCACGATCACGAAGCGCGAGATGACCGACCAGCATCTCGACGCAATGGACCTCGAGAAGGAGCGCGGCATCACGATCAAGATGCACCCGGTGGTGATGAACTACCCGGCCAAGGATGGCAAAACCTACAAGCTGCACCTGACCGACACGCCGGGCCACGTGGACTTCGCCTACGAGGTGTCGCGCTCGCTCGCGGCCGTCGAGGGCGCGCTGCTGCTGATCGACGCCGCGCAGGGCGTGGAGGCCCAGACCGTGGCCAACGCGCACCTCGCGTTCGCGCAGGGCCTGAAGATCATTCCCGTCATCAACAAGATCGACCTGCCCAGCGCCAACCTCGAGCTCTGCATCAAGCAGCTGGAGGACATCCTCACGATCCCGGGCGAGGAGGCGATCCTCGCCAGCGGCAAGTCCGGCATCGGGATCGAGGACATCCTCGAGGCGGTCGTGACGCGCATCCCGCCGCCGCGCTGGACGGATTACCCGGCGCTGCGCGCGCTGGTCTTCGACTCCAAGTACGACTCCTACCGCGGCGTGATTTCCTATGCGCGCGTCTTTTCCGGCACGATCAAGGCCGGCGAGCAGATGATGCTCATGAGCACGGGGCAGAAGTCCGAGGTCAAGGAGGTCGGCGTGTTCCGGCCGGGCATGGAGAAAATCAAGGAGCTGGGCCCGGGTGACGTCGGCTACATCGTCAGCAACATCAAGAGCACCGACGAGATCAAGATCGGCGACACCGTCACGCACGCCTACAAGCCGGCCGCCGACATGCTGCCGGGCTACAAGGAGGTGCGGCCAATGGTGTACTGCGGCCTGTACCCGCTCGAGTCCGACGACTACGAGAAACTGAAGGTCGCGCTCGGGAAGCTGCGCCTGAACGATTCCGCGCTGGTCTATTCGTCGGAGAGCTCGGTCGCCCTCGGCTTCGGCTTCCGCTGCGGCTTCCTCGGCCTGCTGCACATGGAGGTGGTGCAGGAGCGCATCCGGCGCGAGTACGACGTCGAGATCATCTCCACGTATCCCAGCGTGGTCTACAAGGTGAAGAAGCACGGCGGCGACGTCATCGAGGTCGACAACCCCATCAACCTGCCGGACCCCGGCACGATCGAGGAGATCAGCGAGCCGACGATCAAGGCCTCCATCCACATTCCCAACGAATTCATGGGCGACATCCTCGGCCTCGTGATGGAGAAGCGCGGCACGTGCGACCACACCGACACGCTCGACGGCGCGCGCGTCATGCTGACCTGCACGCTGCCACTCAACGAAATCCTCGTCGATTTCAACGACCGCCTGAAGAGCATCACCCGCGGCTACGGCTCGATGGACTATGAGCTGGGGGAGTACCGCGCCTCCGACCTCGTGCGGATGGACATCCTGGTCAACGCCGACCCGGTGGACGCCTTTGCCAGCATCGTGCACCGGTCCAAGGCCGAGGCGCAGGGGCGGGCGCTGTGCGAGAAGCTGGCCGACATCATCCCGCCGCAGATGTTCAAGATCGCGGTCCAGGCCGCCATCGGCGGCAAGATCATCGCCCGCGACAACGTCCGCGAGATGCGCAAGGACGTGACCGCGAAGTGCTATGGCGGCGACATCAGCCGCAAGCGCAAGCTCCTCGACAAGCAGAAGGAGGGCAAAAAGAAGATGAAACAAATCGGCCGCGTTTCGATCCCACCTGATGCCTTCATCCAGGTGCTGAAAACGAACAACTAACCCCGCCGCGCCATGTTTGATTTCCTGCGTTCCGCCGATGCCAAAGCCCGCCACGGGGCCGCGACCTGGCTCGAGATGGCGGAGAAGATTCATGACTACCGCCGCGACCTGCTGACGCCGGCGCAACTGGAGAAGCTGCAGGCGGCGCGGTCCGGCCTGCAGGCGCTGGTGAAGGGGAAGGCCGCCGCGGCGCCGGTGAAGGCCGGCATCGAGAAACTGGAAGCCGTCATGCGCGAGACGGGCGGGAAGATTTACCCGGCCAGCTCGCTCGTCGAGAACGTGGAGTTCTTCCTCGTGGCGGCGATTGTGATCCTCGGCCTGCGCGCATATTTCGTGCAGCCGTTCAAGATCCCGACGAATTCGATGTGGCCGAGCTACTATGGCATGAAGGCGGAGACCTTCGCGCCCGGCCAGGAGCCGGGGCCGTTGCGCAAGGTGGCGCGCCTGGTCGGGCTGGGCGCCATGAACTACAGCGTCGAGGCGCCGGCGGACGGCGAAGTCATGGTCGCGGTTTTCCCGGACCTGTCGCCGGCTTATGCCGAGAAACCGGGCCGCAGCATGCTGGTTTTCCCGACCACGCTGCACGAATACGGCTTCAGCGTGGCCGGCCAGCAGGTGACGCTAAAGGTGTCGTCGGATTTCCAGACGGAATTCAACCGGATCCTGGAGGACAAATTCCGGGGCACGGCTTCGAGCCTGCAAAGCGCGCTGCGGCAGGCCGTGAACCGCGCCGGCACGAACCTGGAGTCGTCGATCTGGCGGGTGCGGGGCGGCGCGGACCCCGTGGATGCGCGGGTTTACTGGATTCCAACCGGCAAGATGGTCCACAAGGGCGACAAAATCCTGTCGTTCGACATCCTGACCGGCGATTTGCTGTTCGTGGACCGCCTCAGCTACAATTTCGTCCAGCCCAAGGTCGGTTCGGGCTTTGTTTTCAAGACTGGCAACATCCCGGCGCTCAAGGAACGCGTCGGCGACCGGTATTTCGTGAAGCGGCTCGTCGGGTTGCCCGGCGACACGCTGGAGGTCAAGGCGCCGGTGCTGTGGCGCAATGGGAAGCCGATCGACGGTTCGGCGGCATTTGGGCGCAATGCACGCCGGGAAGGGCTTTATCCCGGCTATACCAACAACGGCTCGCTGGCAGCGGGCGAAACCCTGACGGTTCCGGCGCATTTCTATTTCGCGATGGGCGATAATTCGCCGGACAGCTACGACAGCCGCGGTTGGGGTCCGGTCCCGGAGAAGGACGTGGTCGGCCGGCCGCTGTTCATCTATTATCCGCTGACCACGCGCTGGGGTCCGGCGCACTGAGCCAAAGCCTGCATGGCCCCCATGGAAGCGGTTGTGTCCAAGGCAGTATTATAGCACAATATACATTATGTCTATAATACTATGCGCTGCAAATCAGGGTCTTATGTGCTGAAATGCCGCTCTATTAAGCCGATCACCCGCTCCCACTCGTCTTCCAGCAGATAATGGCCGGCGTGTTCGAGGAAATGGCTCTCTGCCTGCGGCAGGATCGCCTTCCAGCGCTCGAAATAGTGCCGGTTGAAACAGAAATCCTCTCCGCCCCAGATGATCTGCGGGCTGTGCTGGGCGAGTTCGGGCAGCGCGGACTCGATTTTGGCCAGGGCGACATCGTTGGGGGCCCCGATCCCCCGCGGAATGTCCTGCACGAAGCGGTGCGTGGCGATGCGGTTGGCCCAGGAATCGTAGGGAAACAGGAATCCGCGCTTCACATCCGCGGGCAGCGGCTTGGTCACCGCCATCCAAGTGGCCGGTCCTGCGAAGCCATTGAAACCGCGCACCACCAGCTCGCCGACCAGCGGCACCCGGCAGAAACGAATGCGCCACGGGATGACGGTGTCGGCAAACGCGGCGGTGTTCAGGATGACGACCTTCCCGAGCTTGTCTCTGCGCGGCAGCATCGTTCCCAGCCCGATCGGCCCACCCCAATCGTGCACGATCAGGTGGACCTTCTTCAAATTCAGTGAATCCACCAGCCAGCCGAGATTCGCGACATGGTTGCCAAGCGTGTAGGCGTAGTCCTGCGGTTTGTCTGACAGCCCGCACCCGAGGTGGTCCGGCACGATGCACCGGACGCGTCCGCGCAAGGCCAGCACCACGTTGCGGTAGAAAAACGACCAGGTGGGATTGCCGTGCACCATCAGCACGGCCTCGTCGCCCCGGCCCTCGTCCAGGTAGCTGATCGCGCCATTCCCGGTTTCGCAGCGCTTCGGTTCGAAGGGATAGAGCGCCTGAAGCCACGCCGGCAGTTGTGCGCCGGTCACCATTCGACGGCGAGCATCAGCGAATTCAATCCGCT
Source organism: uncultured Oleiharenicola sp. (assembly GCA_964481095.1). GTDB lineage: Bacteria > Verrucomicrobiota > Verrucomicrobiia > Opitutales > Opitutaceae > Lacunisphaera. The sequence continues at coordinate 4,075 of CAYZSN010000204.1, forward strand.
GCCGATGCCGAGCAGCGCGGCTTTCTGCCCGGGCTGCAACGCGCCCTGCTCGACGGCCAGCGCGAGCGTCGCCGGCAAGGCCGCCGAGCCGGTGTTGCCCAGGGTCTCGAAGCTCGAGAAGTCCTTTGCCAGGTCGAGCCCCACGGTCTCGTAGAGCTTGCGCCGGTGCGTGGAGCCAACCTGGTGCGTGATGATCCGGTCCGGCGTGGACGTCTTCCAGCCCGTCTCCTTTTCAAAGGCCTGCCAAGTCTGGCGCGCAACCTCGACGCCGGCCACGAGCAGTTGCTCGGAATCGGTTTCCATGACGAGCGCGTCGCCTGCCGTGTCGCCCTGGCAGAGCTCCACGTGGCTGGTGTCGGTCATCACGCTGCCGCCGAGCAGGCGGTGCCGCGGCGCGCCGGCCGGCAGCAGGTCCTCGTGGCACACCACCGCCGCCACGGCGGCCGACCCGATGGTCAGGTTGGCGAAGAAGGGCTTGATGGCGTTGCGGTCGAGGTTCGCCGTGAGCAGGTGCTGGATCGTGCGCTCCACCAGCGGGCGCCCGTTCTCGCCGGAAACCACCAAGCCACAGCGGATCTGCCCCGAGTCGATCATCGCCCCTAACGTCACCAGCCCGTTCAGGAACCCGAGGCACGCATTGGAGAGATCGAAAACCTGGCAATTCGGTCCCAGCCCGATCTTGTGGTGAGCAAATGACGCGGTCGCCGGCTCGAGCATGTCGCGGCACACGGCGGAATGGATCAGCACCTGCATCTGCTCCGCCTTGAGCGCGGACCTGCCCAGCACAGCGCGGCCCGCCGCGGCGCTGGCCTCGGACGGACGCGTGCCCGCGCCCCACATGCGGCGCTCCTTGATGCCGGTCATCAGTTCCAAGCGTCCGGCCGGCAGCTTCAGGCGCTCATACAGCGGGCGCAGCTGCTCTTCGATCGCGGCCGAGGTCCAGCGCTCGTCCGGCAGGGCGACGGCGAGTGACTCGATGCAAGCGTGGGCGAATTTCATGCGACTGAGTTTTTCTGGCGGCAGCAGTTGTGGGAGCGAGCTTGCTCGCGACGCAATTCAGTCGCGAGCAAGCTCGCTCCCGCAGGAAAAGAATCACGGTTTGGTCGTCTCCGGCCGCATCGCGAGCCGGATGATCTCCTTGTCGAAATAGTTGCTGCCGAGCCCGGCGTCCACCACGAGGGTCGTGCCGTTGACGCCGCTGCTGCGCTCGCTGAGGAGGAACAGCGCGACGTTGGCGACCTCCTGCGTTTCGAGGTTGCGCTTCCGGAAGGTCAGCTTCTCCGCGTACAGGTAGCTCTCGAGGTACCCCGGAATGCCCGCCGAGGCGCTCGTCTTGAGCGGACCCGAGCCGACGATGTTGAAACGGACCTCCGTGCCCGACGCGCCGAAGGATTTGGCAAGGAAGCGGGCGCACGACTCCAGCGCGGCCTTGATCGGCCCCATGTAACCGTAGTTGTCGGGCGTCACGAGCAGCGACGAAATGCCGATGCTCACCACCGAGGCGTTCTTCGCCAGATGCGGCCTGAAAGCCTGGGCCAGTTCCACGAAGGAAAACGCCGAGATCGACGTCGCCTGCAGGAAATCCTTCCGCTTCGTGTCGGCGAAGGTCTTGAACCCCTCGCTGTAGTTGGCGAACGCGATGGAATGCACCAGCCCGTGCAGCGGCGCGAACCCGGCGGCGGCCACCTCGGCGGCGAGTTTTGCGCACGCGCCCTCCTGCTCGACGTCGCACAGGAAGACCGGCCGGTCGGCCAGCAGCGCCTCGAGCGTCTTTTTCCGGGCTTCGGAGCGCACGGCATAGACGACGCGTGCGCCCTGTTCCTCGAGCGACCTGGCAATGAACCACGCCACGCTCTTCTTGTTCGCCACGCCCTGGACGAGGAACGTTTTGCCGGAGAGATTGAGAAAATCGCTCATGATTTCTCCTGTTCTTGCAGGCGGGGTGCCTTCATCCCGCGGATTGCAGGTCGCGCCATGCATGACTCGCGGGGTGAGGGCACCCCGCCCACCAAGGGAGATTGGCCGGTGGAAATCATGTGGTAACCCGGCCTTCGGGTTTCTTCCACGCCACGGCGAACTCGACGTTCATGACCTTCTTGTCGCCATTCCTCATCAGGCCGCTGAGGAAATGAAATTCGCCGACCGTTTCCTTGCGCTTCACCTCGATCGTGACGGTATCGCCCGGATAAACCGGCAGGCGGAAACGGATGTCAGAGACCTTGCTGAGCAGCGGGACGCCCCCGCCCTGCCCGGCCGCGCCGGCCATCAGCTTGGCCATCAGGAGTGCGCCGGTCTGGAAAACCGCTTCGCTCAGCAGCACGCCGGGCGTGATCGGGGCGCCGGGATAATGGCCCTGGTAGAAATCCTCGTCGGCGCGCCAGGTGCGCTTGGCGACCAGCGTTTCGCCGGCGTGGGACACGATCTCGTCCACGAACAGGAACGGCGGGCGGTGCGGGATGAGCTTTTCGACTTCGGTCACGGGATCAGGCGTTGGCCGGCTGCGCGGCGCGTTTGCGGGCGGCGATGAACTTGTCGACCTGGTTGGCGACGATCACGCCGTAATTGATGGTGCCCAGCCAGCCGGACATGATGATGCCGACGGAACCGGCGTGGTAGAGGCCGGTCAGCTGGTTCGGGAGGTCCATCGAGACCTTGAGGCCCTCGAACTTCGTGCCGAACGACGTGCCGTGCCAGTGGCGCGTATAGTATTCGATCGTGCGCGGCGTGGCGGCTTCCATCCAGTCGATCTTGGCGCGGACGTCCGGGATGTATTTCTCCAGCGAGGCGATCGATTCGTCGATCAGGCGCTGCTTTTCGATGGCGTATTGCTCGTCGCTGAGGTTCCTCCACTCATCGTAGCGCGCGTTGATCGACACCACGACCGTGTAGCGATCGGTGCCGGGGCGCGTATCGGGATAATACATCGAGAAGGTCCGGCTCGTCGTGTGCAGGTCCACGAGCTTCTCGCTGGAGAACTTCGGCTCGTCCGAGGTGAACACCAGGTCGCCGATGTGCGGGAGCGCCTCGCCCTTCCTGATGCCCAGGTAAACCTGGCAGGAGCTGCTGTTGACGCGCACGGCCTTGGTCTGCGCGACGAATTCCGGCGTGAAGTTCTCCTCGCCGCCGAGGCGCAGCACGGTGTTCTTGATGTTGGAATTCGAGAGCACCGCGTCGCAGCGGATCGTGCGGCCGTTGGCCACGACGCCCACGACCTGCTTCCGGCCGTCGCGCTCCTCGGTGAGGATTTTCTCCACGAGCACGTGCTTGCGGAGCGCGACGCCATTCTTCTTCAGCTCCTCCGCCATCTTCTTCACGAGGACGTCCGTGCCGCCCTGGAAGGTGTAGACGCCCTTGCTCATGAAGTTGGAGAACACGATGCCGAACGTGATCGCCGGGTCGGCCAGCGTGGAGCCGTTGGCGTAGGCGATCGGCTCCATCAGCAGGCGCTGGACGTCGTCGCGGCCCGGGAAGTAGCGCTCGAACATCTCCCCCGTCGTCTCGGGGTTGTTGTCGTAGAAGTTCATCGCCCGCAGGTCGGTGAAGAATCGCTCCACCGTTTCCGGCGGCACTTTGAATTTTCCCACGAGCTGCCGGGTGAAATCCTCGCGATCGAAGGTCGTGTTGACCTCGAACTGCGGGTTGATGAACCGCACGCCCTTGAGCTGGACGATCGAGTCGGCGATGTCCTGGCTCCAGTATTTCCGCACCGACTTGATCATCCCGATCGGGAAGCCGTGCAGCGAGATGTCGAAGATGTGGCCGCCTTTCCGGGTGAACCACGTGGCCAGGCCGCCGAGCTGGTAGTGGTGCTCGAGCAGCAGCACCTTGTGCCCGCATTTCGCGAGCACGTTGGCGCCGGTCAGGCCGCCGAGTCCGCTGCCGATGACCACCACGTCGTAGTGGTCATCGATGTCTTTGAGCCAGTCGTAAGCCATGAAAGGGCCCACATGTGAGTGAGCCCCGGGGCAAAGCGCAACTCAGAGTTTGAGCGCGCGCAAATACTTCAAGCTGTCGGGAATGCAGACGAGTGGGGTCGGCGTCTCGTCCTCGATGAAGTAGTATTTCGCGCCCGTTTCCTCGGCGGTTTTCAGGAGCGACGGCCAGTCGATCTGGCCGGCGCCGACGGCCACGTTGTCGATCGGCGCGGCGTGGCCGGTGGACAGGCCGGTGACGGCGCCCTTCCGGATATCCTTCACGTGCAAAAGGGTCCAGCGGCCGGGATATTTCTTCAGCAGCGCGACCGGATCCTGGCCGGCATGGAACACCCAGAAGACGTCCATCTCGAGCTCGAGGTTCTCGGGCTTGGTTTCCTCCATGATGATCTCGAAGGCCGTCTTGCCACCCTCGCTGGCCAATGGCACGAACTCGAAGCCGTGCGGGTGCCAGACGAACTTGATGCCCTCCGCGCGGAACGCCGCGCCGATGGTGTTGAAATCCTTTGCCGCCTGGTGGGCGCCCTCGGCGGTGAGGCCGGTCTTGCCGTCGTGCGGGATCCAGGCGGTCCCGGCGTACTTGAGGCCGAGCACCTTCGCGTTGTGGACCATCGTGGCGGTGTCCTTGACCAGCCCGTCGTAGGGGAAATGCGCCCCGATGGCGACCAGCCCGCGGTCCTTGATCAGCTTGGCGTAGTCGTCGATCGGCACCGGCGGCGTGCCGTTGGCCTCGATCTCGGTGAGGCCGTAGCTCTTGATCAGGTCGAGCGAGCCCGGCAGGTCGGTCTTGGCGGTATCGCGCAGGCTCCAGACCTGCAGACCGAGGTGGTCATGGAAGTCCACTTTCGCCAGCGCGGGCAGCGCCAGCAGGGCGGAAATTAACGCGAACACGGGGTAGCGGGATGTTTTCATGGGGTAGGCAATGGATTGTCATGTCCCGCTCTTTTGCAAGATGTGATAATTGGCCATCGAAATGCCGCTGAGCATCGCGCCGATGATGCCGAGGAAGCCCTGGTCGGTGCCGCACAGGTAAAGGTTGCGCAGGTGCGTGCGGCCATCGCGCACCTTGCGCGGCGCGCCGTAGATCGCGCCGTTCAGGTGGCCGGTGAACTTGCGCACCGTGCGGGGCGTGAACATGTCGGTGGTGACGAGGCCGGCCGCGAGCACGGCATCGTCCACCACCGGCAGGAACCGGCGCGCGCTGCGCTGCATGGCGTCGAGCCACTGCCGCTTCGCCGCCTGGTACGCCGGCTCTGGCAACACGGCCCATTGCGCGTAGTTGGCGAGGCAGGTGACGCGGAACAGGCCCTCGGGCAGCCCGCCGCCGGCGTAGTCGAAATTGTTGGGAAAGCAGATGACCCCGCTGCGCGGGTCCACCAGTTCCCTGGCCGCGGCGTATTCGAAGCGCGGCGAGTCGTTGAAAAAAATGATCGTGTCGTCGCCCCAGCCCCACGTCGCCGGCGCCCGCTTGAAGACGGCGATGGTCTCGCAAAACGACAGCGCGCCGGTGTTGGCGTCGGCTTCGGTGGTGTGCGCCGGTTCGCACAGGCGCATCGTCTCGGGATAGCCGGCCGACGACATCACGTGGTCGGCGGTCACCTCGGTGCCGTCGT
>CAYZSN010000205.1:0-14222 GCA_964481095.1 uncultured Oleiharenicola sp.
GGTTCATTCTCTAGTACGAGAGGACCGAGAATGACGCACCTCTGGTGTTCCGGTTGTCACGTCAGTGGCAGCGCCGGGTAGCTATGTGCGGAAGAGATAAGCGCTGAAAGCATCTAAGCGCCAAGCTCCTCCCAAGATAAGATCACAATCCGTCGCAAGACGGTGCAAGGTCCGGGTAGACCACCCGGTTGATAGGGCAGAAATGCAAGCGTAGTAATACGTTCAGTTTACTGCTACTAATGACCTTGCCGGTTTATGCAGATACCAGTTTCTGGGCGTTTATTTGACCTCCTTACACAGTGTGGTTTGTCTGAACTTTTTCCAATTACTCCGACACTGTCGGAGTTTCCCTTCCTGGTGACCACATGCCGGGGGTTCCACCCGTTCCCATCCCGAACACGGCCGTTAAGCCCCGAGCAGCCAATGGTAGTAGGACGTTAGGTCCCGCGAGAGTAGGTCGTTGCCAGGTTTATGGCCCGGTTTGTCGAAAGACGAACCGGGCCTCTTTTTTTCGGACTGGACCGAACTCGGATTTCCTCGTGTGTCCTGAAGGGTTATGCTTCCTCCGGGTGTTATATCGGCAGTCAAAACATTCATGATGAGGACCGTCGGAATCCTTTCCATAGGACTATTGCTACTCCTGCCAATCATGGCCCAGGGCGGGGGTACGCCAGCCGTTGATCCCCAAGCCAACGTCGGCATCGCGATCGATCAGATCGGAGTGTTGGCCTATCCAACCATGATGACGCTTAATGGCGTCTTCTCAGGGGACGTCCGAGCGGCAATCAGCATCGACGAAAACGGGCTGCTTACCGATTGGCTGATCACCGCCTATACCCGCAAGGAATTTGCCGACGTGGCCGCGGCGGCGCTCAAGCGTTGGAAGTACAAACCCGCGCGAGTGAATGGCCGTGTCGTAAATTCGCGCGCCGATCTGCTGTTTGAATTCCGCGAACAAGGTGTAGTGGTGCAGACCTTGCCCGGCGCGCTCATTCGTGCGGCGTTCTTCCATACAATTGACGAGCACTACGAATACAAACCGAGCCAGTTGCGTGATCTCGATCGTATTCCGACTCCGACACACTTGGTTTCTCCAAGTGTGAAAGGGGATGACCAAGCCCATGACGTTGTCGTTGAATTCTACATTGATGAGCAGGGCCGCGTGCGGATGCCGGCGGTGAACCGGGAAGCCGTGGACGATCCTTATGCCGCCGCAGCGGTCAGTGCTGTGGAACAATGGCGCTTCGATCCCCCCCTGCGCAGGGGAAGGCCGGTCCTCGTTCTGGCCGAGCAACTTTTTAAATTCCGTCAGAAACAATAACCTCCGATCGGCCCTTGTCGCCAAGGGTGAAAGGGCTGAGGTTAACGAGGGGCTGATCTCATCACTTCGCCAAGCATCTGCCGTAGTTGCTGCCGCGCCCGGTAGAGCCTCGTTTCCACCCCGCGCTCCGAGCATCCGGTGATGCCGGCGATCTCGCGATACGATAGGTGGTCGTAATGATGCAACAGGAGCGTTACCTTTAGGTCGTGCGGCAGGTCGTTTATCGCCGTTCGCACGGCCGCCAGCGTTTCATAATGGTCGACCATCTGGTCTGGCGGCAATTGCTCGGATGCGAGATGTCCTTGGGCAGCCTGGCGGGCGGTGGCATCATGGCGCGGGCCGGATCCGGCCTCGAGGGAGGTTGTGGGATGACGCCGTTTCCAACGGTGATGGTTGTGGCAGAAATTGGTCAGCGTGGTAAACAGCCACGCGCTGAGCCGGGTATCGGGTCGTAGCCGCAGGCGCTGCTGGTAAAGCTTCACGAAAGTCTGCGCCACGACGTCCTCGGCGTCGGCCTGGTTCTGGCAATAGCGGTACGCAAAACCGTGCAGGGGCCGTTGCCACCGAGCGATCAGCCGGTTGAGGGCCGCCGCCTCGCCTTGCTGCAGGGCGAGAAAATCCTTCTGGTCGTCTGCGGGGTCGGTGGGCACAAAGCGCGGGGTGGGCGCCTCAGTTCAACAATGCTCCCACGAGTGGTTCGGCCGTCTTCACGAGATGGAGATAGTGGGCTCGCTGCTGGGGATCCATTACTTCCGCTGAGGCCAGCACCAGCTGCTTGGTCGAGTCCAGGCAGGCGCGGTTCAAATCGCGCCGGCTTTCCACAAACCGGGCGAATTCCAGGAAATCCACCCGGTCATCCGTGCGTCGGGTCCGTTCAAACTCGGCAAACTCGGATTGCATGAGCGCGACCTGCGTGGCCATGGCCTGCAGGCGTGGATGAGAGGCTTGGTGCAGCTCTTTGATGCGCTCAAACTGGGCGTCCGTCAGGTGCAGCTCGGACTTCATCCACGCGAGCTGCCCCTCGAGTGTGTCAGTGGCCGCCGGTTCATGCGTGCGATAATAACCGACGTGTGCGCCGATGCCGGCCGCAATACCCAGCACCAGGGTGAGAAGGGTGCGTTTCATGAGCGGTGATCGGTTGGCGGAGCGTTGAAGAGCGGATCGATCAGCAACAGGTAACTGCGCGCGAGCTGCGCATTGCGTTCGCGTTGCATCTGGCTCACCCGCAGTTCCGCCAGGAAAAGCCCGAGCAACGCGCAGGCCGTGACAAATCCCGCCGCGAACACCGGCCGGCCAAACCACCCATCAATGGCCTGGCGCCAGCCCAGCGGGCGCGCCTGCTCCCGCGTGGCGATTTGCTGCCAGACATGGGCGGCGAGACGCGGGGAGGGTTCGGGGGTTTCGGACCAGCGATCAAGCAAGGGATCCAACGGGTCGGGTGGCGTTTTCATAAGTGTGGGAGTGCCCGCAAAGGGTGCATATCCTATAACACCACGCCGGCGCCAAGTCCTTCACTTTCTCAGGGTCCCCGGGCATTTCCCCGCCGGGCACTTCCTCCGGCGGCTGTGGGCTTTGTGGGCTAGCGGGCCGGTCGCTGCGCGATCTGGCGTTCTCCACCCGGGAACCGCAATGAAATGGTCGGATCCGTGTCCTCCAGGCGCACATTGATGCGCTTGAACTTGATACCGACTTCGTTGGCCAGCCGGTCGAGCTGGCTGTTGGTCAGCTGGAGCTTCGCCAAAAGGCTGCTGTGCGGACGCGGCTGGCCGGCGGTGGGATGCAGCACCGTGGTGCGCAACCATTTTGCCGTGTGCAGCAAGGCGGCCAGCTGGAAATGGGCCGCCGTGCCATTGGGCAGGTATTGCCAGCGGACCGGTTCGAACATCACCTGCGGAAATTCCCAGGCCCGTAGCAGCGTGGCGCCCGCCTCGGCCTGGTGAAACCCCAGCATGGCGCGTTCCTGCTCGCAGCTCTCGAGGGGCAGGCCCTTGGAAATGAAACGCAGTGCGGGCTGGTGCCGCGAAGCCCAGTCGTCGATCGCCACCATGCCGACGCTGTGCAGCAGGCCGATCGTGTAGGCGATGTTGCGGTCGGTGCCGAGCTGGGCCGCAAGCGATTCGGCCGCGAGCGCACACGCGATCGAATTCTCCCACAGCGCATCCGCCTCCACATTGTAGGCGGCCAGCGGGCGCACCAACACCTGTGACGCCACCGCTGTCGCCACCAATTCGTAGATCTGGTCGTAGCCGACGCGGTTCACGGCCTCTTCCACCGTGTAACACCGCAGGCCCTGGCTGAAGTGCGCGCTGTTGCCGAACTGCAGCACGCGCGCCGCGATGCCCGGATCCAACCGCACCATCTCCACCACCTCCTCCATCGCCGTGTTGCCGTCGCAGAGCAGCTGCTTCAGGCGGGGCAGCACCCGCGGCGCGGAGGGCAGGTGCTCCAGCCCGCGGATGATTTCATCCAAGGTGAGACCCGGGGCCGTCAGGGAGGATGGGCTGAGTTGGACCACGCGGCTAACATCGGCCGGTTTTACATATACTTTTGCAATTACCCGGCTTAATCGCCCCCGCGCCGGTGCCGATGACAGGGACGTACAGGTCCAGCCATGGACAACTATCACCCCCATCATCGCCGTCACTTCACGGGTCGAACCTGCTCGCTCCACCCCGACCCCGTGACGGCCCATGCCATCGAACTTGCGCTGCAACGCGCCGAGCAGGCGCGGCATGGGGAGCGCCTGATCACGCCCGTGGAAGCGATGGCGGTCGCCTTGGGCGAGGCGCGCGACAAGGAAACGCTGTTCTCCATCGCGCGGGCCGTCGCCTGGGAAACCGGCGGGGACCAGGCCGACATCCTCTGCCGCCTTGGCGAAAAATATCCCGATTTTTCCTGAGGCGCCGCCGCCTCAGGCGTGGCGCTGGTAGATTTTCTGCAGCATGGACGCGCTCGGGGCTGCCGTCGTCGTCACCCCCGCCGTGCCGGCGAGGCTGAAACGCAGCAACAGCTGCTCGTTTTCGCGGTCGAGCTGCAGAACCTGCAGGATCTTGGCGCGGGTCTTGTCCAGCAACGCCCGGAAGGGCGCGCCTTCGGCGCCGGTGCGTGGCACGGTGCGCAGGGCCGCCAGGGATTGATCCAGCCGCGCCAGCAGGCCCTTCTTCCTTTCCAGGAAAGCGGTGCCGGGCGCGCGGCGGTGCTGTTGCAGGAAACTGTTTTCCTCGAGCGCGAATTGGTGGAGCTCGTTACAGAGCTCTTGGTGCTGCTGCAGGGCTTTCATTGGCGTCATGGGCGGCGGGAGCGACGGCTGGCGTCACCCGCGGGGTGCTGGCGGTGGAGGTGGTGGTGCTGAAGAAATGCGTGAGCTGGCTGTCGGTGCGGCCGCTCCACTCGAGCTGGCCGATGCGCCATGCAGCCATCTTGGAGAGTTCGGTCAGTTCGCCGCCGACCGGATCCTTGCCGGCGGGATGGGTGACGGCGGTGATGATGTCCTGGTAGGCCGCCGTGGCGCGGTCGGTCTGGCGCAAGCGCTCGTAACAAAGGCCCATCTGGTAGACGATCGGCAGGCGCCACGCGGCGGAATCGGACAGGCGCGCCAGCCCCTCGTAGATGGCCACGGCGTTGAGCGTGTCGCCGCTCTGGAAAAAATCGTTCGCCAGCTGGTTGCCGGTCCGGCGCTGCCAGTAGGCCCACGCCTTCGGGTCCGCGCCGGCATTGGCCTGTTCGGTGCGGAGCAGGGTGAGGGTGATGGCGAGCGCCTCGTCGGTCCGGCCCAGCTGCCGCAGGCTGAGCGCGAGCAGGTAACGCGCCTCGGGCACGTTTTCGTCCTGCGGCCACTGGTCGATGAACTGCGTGAACTTGGCGGCGGCCTTTTCGGTTTCGCCGGCGTTTTTCAGCGCGCACGCGGATTTGAAGTGCGCGCGGGCCCGGTCCTCGGGCGCGAGGTCGAGCAGCCGGAGCCGGTCGAAAAACTTGGCCGCCTCGGTGAAGTTGCCCGTCTCAAAGTGAGTCTCCGCGATCTCGAACTGTGCCGTCTTGGCGAGCAGCTGGTAGTGCTCGTAGCTCTCGGGGGGCAGCTTGAGCGTCGAGTTGATGACGTTGTAGAACCGGTTCAGCGCATTGCGGTAGGCGCCCATGGCGCGCTGGCAGCGGCCGAGTTCCAGCAGCGCGTCCGGCACGCGCGCGTCGTCGGGATAAAGCTTCAGGAATTTTTCGTAGACCGCCGACGCCTTGGTGAAGACGCCCTGCTTGCGGTGCATGCGCGCGAGGCCGAACAGGGCGTCGCACTGGTCGGCCGCGGGATAGGCATGGTTGTGGAGGATCTGCCAATACGCGATCTCGGCCGCGGGAAAATCGCCGCGCTCGGTCAGGCTCGCCCCAAGGTTGAGCAGCCCGCGGGCCTCCTTGTGCTGGTCGTTTTCCACCCGGGCGGCCGGCGCGGCTTCCGGGGCGGCGGCGGGGTGTGACTCGGTTTCCGCCGGCAACGGGCCGGCCGCGACGCCGAGGATCAGACCGGCAGCCAGCCGCAGCAGGCCCGTCCGGCTCATTGCTGGCGGTAGGTCGCGGAGCTGGGCGGCAGCGTCCCGGGTGCGGGCGGTGCCGGCACGGCCGTGACGTCCTCGGGCGAACCGGGAAAACGGAACAGCGGGAGGAAGTCCTGGGACTGCACCTTGCGGCGCGTGTCGTCCGGGAGGATCGGCTGCGGTTTCGGCGCGGGCGGCGGCTCGGGCTTCGCCGGCGGGGTGTCGTTCGCCGCCGGTTCGGGCGTCGGAAGCGGCATGGGCGGCGTGGACGCGGCCGCGTGGTCGTTGGCCAGGGCGACTTCCGCGATCTCCGGCGCGCTCGCGGCGACCGGCGGGCCGCTCGCCACCGGCTTCCGCAGCAACGGGGTGGTCGGAACCGCCTCCCGGAAACGCAGCGCCGGCGAATGCCCCGTGGTCAGGTACGCGCGCGACTTTGCCTGGGGCAGCCCCAGGGTTTGCTGCGCCGCCTGCGCGGTCGCCACCATGGAAAGGTGCAGAAGAACCAGGATCACACGGCACAAAGCGACAGGGGCCCCGCCGTGAGGACGGGACGTTGAAAAGCGGTAAGGCATGAAAGGAGAAAAATTCCATTTCAGCGGATGATTCTGATTCGCTCCCCTATAACGGCGCGCCCCGGAGGTTCTTGAGGGCATTTGCATGCTTTTGGCGGCAACCCGGATGGGTGTTGCCCCGGCTTCCAGCCGGCCCCGGCCCTCAGGCCGCCAGCGCCGCGCGGATTTGGCGGCCCAGCTCGTCCAGGGTGTAGGGCTTCCGGACAAAAGTCTTTTGCCCCAGCTGCTCGAAGTCGGCCCGGGTTTCGGGGGTCAGGTGGCCGGTCAGGACCAACACCTTGACGTGGGGCTGGGTGACCTTGAGCACCTTGAGCACCTCGATGCCGGTGGCGCCGGGCATGTTCAGGTCGAGCAGGATGACATCGAATTTCCTTTCGCCGCGGCCGAGCAGGTCGATCGCCTCGAGTCCGTCGCGCGCAGTGGTCACGGTGTAGCCTTTCCGCGTCAGGCTGGTCTCGAGCAACTGCCGCAAGGCCGCCTCGTCGTCCACGATCAGCACGGACTCCGTGCCGCCCGGGAATTCCGTCGGCCGCGCCGGCGCCGGCGCCTGGATGGCCGACTCGGAGAAGGGCAGGCAGACGCGGAACGTGCTGCCCTGGCCGACGGTGCTCTCGACGTCGATGCTGCCATCGTGGCTCGCGACGATCCCGTACACCACGGCGAGGCCGAGGCCCGTGCCCTTGTTGACGCCCTTCGTGGTGAAGAACGGCTCGAAGATCCGCTCGCGCACGTGCGCCGGCATGCCGGTGCCGGTGTCGCTCACCTTCAGGCAAGCGCACGGCAGGCGGCTGATCAGGCTGGCCGGGACGTCCGCGCCCTCCAGGCGCTGCGTGGTCAGCGTGATGGTGCCGCCGGCCGGCATCGCGTCGCGCGCGTTCACGCAGAGGTTCAGCACGATCTGCTGCAGCTGGTTCGGGTCCGCCAGCAGGGGCGGCAGCGTTTCCTCGAGGTTGAACTGGAAGGCGATGTTGCGCGGGAAGGTCTCGGCCAGCAGCGCGACCAAGTCCTTCAGGTGCTGGTTCAGATCGAGCGGGGCGACGCGCACCTCGGCTTTGCGGCTGAAGGTGAGGATCTGCCGCACGAGGCCGGTGGCGCGCTCGGCCGCGCGCTTGATCTCCCGCACGCTCTTCTGGATGATCGCCGGTTCGCCGGCGTTGAGCATGCACAGCTCGGCGTAGCCGTTGATGACGGCGAGGATGTTGTTGAAGTCGTGCGCGATGCCGCCGGCGAGCGTGCCGATGCCCTCCATCTTCTGCACTTGGCGGAGCTGGCCCTCGAGCACCTTGCGCTCGGAGATGTCCTCGCGCAGGAGCAGCAGGTTGGTAATTTCGCCGCCGGGGTTGCGCAGGCAGCAGACCTGCACCGATTCCCACACGACGCGGCCCTCGGGATTCTGCCGGCTGATCTCGCCGCGCCATTCGCGGCCGGCGCGCACGCTGGCGCGGAACTCCCGGTAGCTCTCCTCGGTGGCGTGGCCCTCGCGGAGCACGTCGAGCTCGCGGTCGAGGATCGTCTCGAGCGTGAGCCCGGTGGTGGCGGTGAACTTGCCGTTCACGTACTGCACGCGACCCTCGGCGTCGGTGATGGCGATCGCGATCGGCGACTGCTCGACCGCGCTCGAAAGCTTGTGGAACTGCTCCTCCGCCAGGCGGCGGCGCGTGATGTCGTGGCCCACCGCGCGGATGGCGACGATGGCGCCCCCGGGGTTGAGGACCGCGGATTCCTCCCAGTCGATCCAGCGCCACCCCTGCGGGGTCAGCCAGCGCTGCTCGTGCGTGGCGGCGTGCGGCGCGCGCTGCAGCGCCGCGTCGGCCTTCGCGAAGGATTTCACGTCGTCCAGGTGCACCAGCCCCGCCACCGCGCGCCCCATCAGCTGGTCGCTGGGCCGGCCGAATTTCCGGGCAAAGGCCTCGTTCGCGGCGCAGACGCGGCCGCCGAGGTCGCGACAATAGACGAACGCGGCGCTGCCCGTCCAGGCGCCGAGCAAAGCCTCCGGCGACGGACAGGCGGGAGCCCCCGTGGATGAATCACAAATCACGACTGACATGCATTCCCAGTATCGGCCGGCCGGAAGGAAACTGTAGGAGGACGGCCGGGACCGAGCTTGCTAGGTCCCGGCGGGCGCCGCCGTGACTAAGGACTATAAGGATTGCTTCGGCGCGCGACGGCAAATCTCACACCAGCCCGCTCAGCATCTGGGGCAGGCGGGACAGGGCGTTGTCGATCGCCGCGCGGGCGAGCTTGGTTTCCGGGCCGTCGGAACCGCACAGCAGGTTCCAGCCCTCGAGGGCCAGCCATGCGTCGCGCGGCACCGGCTTGATTTTTTCGAACCCGCCGTCGATGCCCGCATGGCGCACGAGGCAGTCGGCGACCTGGACCGCCGCCGCGAAAATCTGGTGTCGCGGCGCAATGCCCGGCGTGTTGTGGTACTGCACGGCGAGCACGATCTCCTCGGTCATCTTGTGCCGCTCGAGGTAGACGGCGCCGATCTGCGCGTGGTCCCAGCCGATGAGCTCGGTCTCCCGGCGGCAGACATCCGCCGGCGTCTCGAATTCCGTCGCAATGATCTCCGTCAATTCCTCCGGGAAGGCGTGGGCCATGACGACCTTGCCGACATTGTGCAGCAGGCCGACGAGGTAGTCGGTGTCGTCATCGATCGTGATCGGCAGCGCGCGCAGGATTTCGCGGGTCAGGATCGCCGTGCCGAGGCTGTGCGCCCACAGGTCCTTCCACGGAAGCGGGGCCTTGCCCTCGGCCTGCTGGAAGGAGCTCATCTCCTCGATGACGGGCGTGGCCATCGCCAGCTCGCGGATCTGGCGCAGGCCGAGGAAGAAGATCGCCTCCTCGATGTTGCTCACGCTGTTCGAGAGGCCGTAGTAGACGGAGTTCACCATGCGCAGCAGCCGCGCGGTCAGCGAGGGATCGCGCCGGATGATCTCGGCGATCTGCGTCGACACGCTGCCTTCGGAATTCACGAGCTCGCGCAACGCCTGGTTGATGCGGCCGAGCGAGGCCAGCTTCGGGCAGTCGTTGATCCGTTTGCGGATGATTTCGTCCGAATAGGTCGCCGTGGGTGAGCGGGAGAGATTTGGCATGGGGAGGGCAGGCCGGGCCGCCGGGGAAAACAACGTCCGTTCGCCTGCAATCTTGAGGGCGAATGCCGGTGGCGCCCCGGGGAGTTTTCCGGGCGGTGCCGGCGCGTTTTCCGCTCAAGCTGCGGCGGTTTGCGCCGATGACTGCGAAGCGAACCCTCCCGTCACCCCTCCGGTGCCGGGGCACTCGCGTTTCCCCGGATGTCTCCCGCCCAAGCCCAACGCCTGCTCCAGGAAGGCATCGGCCACCACCGCGCCGGCCGCCTCGCGCAGGCCGACGCGCTCTACCGCCGTGTGCGGCTCGCGCACCCGCGGGACTTCGACGCGCTGCACCTCTCCGGCATCGTGGCCCTGCAGCAGAACCGCGTCCCCGAATCGATCGAGCTGCTCGCCGCGGCGCACCGCGCCTCCCCGCGCAACGCTCCCTGCGCGCTGCGGCTCGGCCTCGCGCTCAATTCC
Organism: uncultured Oleiharenicola sp.; assembly: GCA_964481095.1. Lineage (GTDB taxonomy): Bacteria > Verrucomicrobiota > Verrucomicrobiia > Opitutales > Opitutaceae > Lacunisphaera. The sequence continues at coordinate 9,968 of CAYZSN010000205.1, forward strand.
GCCGGCCGGCCGGCCGACGCCGAGCCCGTCCTGCGCGCCGCCCTTGCCCTCGACGACCGTTCGGCCGAGGGCTGGGATCACCTCGCGTACTGCCTCAAGCTCCAGGACCGGCTTCCGGCCGCGCTCGAGTGCCACCAGCGCGCCGTCACGCTGAAACCGGACTTCGCCCTCGGGTGGTACAACTGCGGGCTCACGCTGAGCCTCACGGGCCGCTATGCCGACGCGCTCCGCGCCCACGAGCGGGCCATCGCCGCCAACCCGGATTACACCAAGGGCTGGTACGGCCGCGCCCAGGCGCTGCACCAGCTCCACCGCCTGACCGAGGCCATCGCGGCCTATGAGAAATATCTCGAGCTCGAACCGGCGGCCCACGAGGCGCGCGGCTTCCGCCTCTTCGCGCTCAACCACGTGGACCACCTCGACCGCGCGCGGCTCTTCGCCGAGCACGTCGAATACGGCCGGGGGCTCGGCCGGCCGCCGGTCCCGGATTTTCCGCACGACCCCGCGCCCGGGCGCCGGCTGCGGCTCGCCATCCTGTCGCCCGACCTGCGCGCGCACTCCTGCGCCTATTTCCTCGAGCCGCTCCTGCGCCACCTCGATCCGGCGCAGTTCGAGCTTTATCTCTACCACGACCATTTCCGCGAGGATGCGGTCTCGGCGCGCCTCAAATCCCTCGCCGCCGTCTGGCGCAATTTCGTCGGCCAGCCCGCTTCTGCCGTCGAGCAGGCGATCCGCGCCGACCGGCCCGACATCCTCGTCGACCTCGCCGGGCACACGGGCCTGAACAGCCGCCTGCCACTCTTTGCGCGGCATCTAGCCCCGGTGCAGGTCAGCTACCTCGGTTATCCCAACACCACCGGGCTCGCCGCCATGCATTACCGGTTCACCGACGCGATCGCCGACCCGGTGGGCGAGGCCGACGCTTTCGCGACGGAGAAGCTCGTCCGTTTCGCCCCGACCGCGTGGGCCTACGCGCCGCCGCCCGCCGCGCCCGAGCCGTTCAGGACGCCAGCCGACCGGGGAGTTGTCTTCGGCTGCTTCAACAACGTCGCCAAGATTTCCGACACGACGCTCGGCCTGTGGGCCGGCGTCCTCGCCGCCGTGCCCGGTTCGAAGCTCCTGCTGAAGGGCCGGGGACTGGGCGACGAAGCCACGCGCCGGCACTACCTCGGCCGCTGCTACGCCGCGGGCCTGCCGGCGGAACGCGTCGAATTCATCGAACGCACGGCGGGCACGGAGGAGCACCTCGCGCTTTACGGGCGGGTGGACATCTCGCTCGACACGTTTCCCTACCACGGCACGACGACGACGTGCGAAGCGCTCTGGATGGGCGTGCCGGTCGTCACGCTCCTGGGCGACCGCCACGTTGCGCGCGTCAGCGGCAGCCTGCTGGCGGCGATCGGCCGGCCGGAATGGATCGCGGCGACGCCCGAAGACTACGTGCGCATCGCCGCCGGCCTTGCCGCCGATCCGGCCGCGCTCGCCGCGCTTCGCTCCGGCCTGCGCGGGGAAGTCAGGCGTTCCCCGCTCGGGGACCACGCCGGCCAGTCCGCGCGCTTCGCCGCGGCATTGCGCGGTTGCTGGCAGGAGTGGTGCGCCGCGCGGGCGTCAACCCGGGCCGTGGCTTGAGGGCGGCTAGTTGGGCCTCGCGAGCGTGGTCGGAAGTTCAATCCGGGTATTATTCGAATTTGTCTGGAGAACCAGGCGATCGAAATGCCATTCGCCGAGGGACTTTGTCGCCAACACGCAAAGCGTACCGCTGCCCTTCGGCCCGCTGACCGGGATGTTCAAGTTGGCGCTGCCGGAGGAATTTTTGACCGCGATGTTGCCGGTGAGGAGAAATCCTTCCTGGATCGGCGAACCGAGTGCTTCAATCGCCCGGGGGTCGGCTTTGATCCGCGCCAGCGCGCCCTGATAGGCGTCGGAAGATTTCATGAGGCTCATCACGGCAATGACGAAACCAGCGATGGCCCCGAGGCTCGCCACGCCCAACAACGGCGCGAACCACTTCCAATTCCGGCCCCACCAATCCGGCCGGCGATGAGGAAGGAATGGAGGGGTTTCGCTCATGGCCTTTTCCGTGGGCGGATGAGACGTAACGGTTGACTGCAAATCAACGGCTGAGTTTGCGTGGTTGGAAAAGAGGGCGAGCCGGAAATTTTTGCCGGGGAGGGAAGGGGCTCGGTGAAGGCGGGTCGTTTCGCGCCGATCATGGCCGGAAAAAATATTTCTTACCGCTCGCGGCCAGCGGGTTGCGCGGGCGCCGCTGGCGGCAGGCCTCCGTTTTGCTCTGGGGCCCGCACCATGCGCGTCCTGCTCCTGACCGGTTCCCCCGCCCACTACATGGCTCCCCCGCAGCTGGCCGACGAACAGATCGTCGCCGGCCCCGACTGGCCCGATGCCCAGGACACCGAGGGCCGCTGGCTCTCCCTGCGCACGCCCGCCGGCGAATACGACCTCGCCGCGCTGCTCGCCAAGATTCCCGCCGCGCAGCGGCCCGACGCCGTCGTGAGCCTCGTCGACGCGAGCTGGCGCAACCAGCCGCGCAACCTCGCCGCGTTCCGCGGGCCCCGGGCGCTGCTCGTCGCGGACACACACCACCTGTCCTCCCCGCTGGTCGGCATGTTCAAGTACGCGGCGACCGAGCCCTACAACCGCATCGTCTTCCTCTACGACCGGCACCACCTCGCCTTCTTCCGCACCGCCGGCTTCCGCAACCTCTACTGGTTCCCGGGGCTCACGCTGCCGCACAGCGACGCGACGGTGGCGGCCGCCCGCGACCAGGTCCGCGCCCCGCGCCTCGCCTTCGTCGGCCAGGCCGGCCCGTTCCACCCGCAGCGCGTGCGCCTGCTGACGGCGATGAAGGACGCCGGCCTGCCCGTCGACCAACGTCCGCTGCCGCAGCGCGAGGCGCTCGCGTTCTACGGCGCGTCCCGGATCGGCTTCAACGCCAGCCTGAACGGCGACCTCAACCTGCGCGTCTTCGAGATCCTCGCCTCCGGCGCCACGCTGCTCACCGACCGGCTCGGTGCCGAATCGGGCCTGCTCGAACTTTTCGGCGACGGCCGCGAACTGCTCACCTACGGCTCGGCCGGCGAACTCGCCGAGCGCGCCGCGCACGCCCTCGCGCACCCGCGCGAGACCGCCGCGATCGGTGCCGCGGGCGCCGCCTGGATCGACCGTCATTTCTCCGCCGCGCGCCGCCGCGCCGCCTTCCAGGAACTCCTCGTCAACGGCACGCCGGTCCCGGAGTTCGCGGGCCCCGCCAGCGTCGCCCCGCAGGTTTATTTCGGGGGCGACACGGCGCAGCTGCTGCGGACGATGATGGTCTACGAGGGGCTGCAGGAAATGCACCGCACCGAGGACAGGGTTCGCGTTGTGCTCACGCCGGGCGTGCCGGAGGATGTCGCCGCGGCCTGCCGCACGCTCCCGCGGGTCGAGGTGGCGCGCGGCGATCTCTTCGCCCCGGCCGACCTCGCCGTCTTCACGCGCGAGGACGAGATCGTGCCCGGCGCCGTGCAGGCGCCGCGCGTCTGGTGCTGCGACGCCCAGCCGGCGGAGCACGCCGTCCTGAACGACTATTTCGCGCCGGTCGGCTTCGCCCCGGTGAGCAACGAGGTGGCGGTCCTGTGCCGGGTCCAGCCCGCCGCGCCCGCGGCCGAACTCCCGGCGGAAGCGCCCGCGGGGGGCCGCACCCGCGTCCTGCTCTTCACCGACGATCCCGACTCCGGCGGCGTCGCCCAGTACAACCACAGCCTCCTGGTCGGCCTCACGGTCGCGGGCTGCGAGGTGGCCTGCGCGCAGACCCGGAGCGACAGCCCGCTGGTGCGGGCCCAGGCGGAGCTCGGCATCGTGCACCATTGGATTTCCTACGACACCCGGCGCGAGTTCGCCCGCACGGTGGACGACCACGAGACCGCGCGCCGCATCCTCGCGGCCGCGCGGCCGGACCTGGTGGTCTTCAGCGACTGCTGCCCCCTGTCCAACCTGGCCGCGCGCGACGTGGCCATCCAGCTGGGCGTGCCGTATGTCGTCGTCGTCGGCTTCGCCGGCGCGTACCTCGCGGATCGTTTCAAAACCCTGCTGGGCCGGCTGGCCGGGCAATACGCCCGCGCCCGTGCGGTCGTGGCCGTCTCGCAGGAAAATCTCGACCTGTTGCACAACCGCTTCGGCCTGCCGGCCGCGGCGGGACAGGTGATCCACTACGGCCGGCCGGAAAAGTTCTTCGCGCCGCGCGATCCCGCCGTGCGGGACC
>CAYZSN010000206.1:0-4457 GCA_964481095.1 uncultured Oleiharenicola sp.
GAAGCCGCCGGCCGAAGCAGGTCCTCGGGTGCGAGGTCTGGCGCAACCTCGACTGGCTCGTCGACTCCGACAAGGTGCTGCTCGACGACTCGGCCGACCCGCGGCTCGCCGCGAAACTGATCGGCACGTTCCAGTCGCAGATCGCCGGCGGGAAACGCTATGATCGCGCAATCGCGGGGCGCCGCCTGGCGAACGCCACCTTCCACACCTCGCATGTGATCGACCAGGCAACGGCGGTGACCTGGGCGATGGATCTCACGCCGCTCGTGCACGACGAAAAACTGTCCGTGGAGAAGTTCACCCTCGCGCACCTCGGCCGCCTGCGGGCGGACATCCGGGACAGGATTCGCCGATTTTAGAGGCAGTCCGGGTCTCTCAGCTCCAAGCTCTCAACTCCCAGCTTCATCATGGTCAAAAGCACCGGCATCTACAAAGGCGGCCTCACCTGCGAGCTGACGCACGGCCCCTCGGGGCAGGTCGTCGAGACCGACGCGCCCCAGGACAACCACGGGCGCGGCGCGGCGTTTTCGCCGACCGACCTGACGGCGGCCTCGCTCGGCTCCTGCATGGTCACGACGATGGCCATCGCGGCGAAGACCAAGCTCGACACCGACATTCCCGGCCTTCGCTGGGAGGTGACGAAGGAGATGTCGAAGGAACTGCCGCGCCGCATCGTGCGGCTGGCGGTCGAGATCTGGCTGCCGTTTCCCCGCACGCCCGACCGCGCCGACCTCCTCGAGAACGCGGCGCGGAACTGCCCGGTGCACCTGAGCCTCCACCCGTCGGTGGAGAAGCCGGTGACGTTCCATTGGGCGGAGTGAAGGTAGGGCGCGGACTCCGTTCCGCGCCGCGGCGGCGAAGGGACTCGCCGCCCTGCCTTTGTTGCCTACTTCGGCGCAGCGCCAAAGTGGTAGGTGCCGTTGAAGATCAGTTCGATGCCGTCCGCCATGACGCGCACCTTCATCTTGCCGGAGGAGGCATCGGCGGGTTGCGCGTAACCGGTCACCGTGCGCGGCTTCTTCTTCTGGTTGGCGCCGGTGCCGGAGAATTCGGCACGCTCGCCCCGGGCCATTTTGGCGAGCTCGGCGTCGGACAGCGTGATGGTGATGGTGCCGGACTCGCCCCAGAAAAACCACGGGCGCACGCTGGCTTGGTAGCTGGTGGTCAGGGTCGACCCCCGTCGTTCGAACACCCCGGTCGTGAGCGTGACACTGCCGACGTAGATGGAAGTCTTCATCGGCGCGACGGTGATGTGGTCCCAGCCGGTGAGGATCGCCGCCGGTTGCGCCCGCAGTGGGGCCACAGCACACAGCATCACCAGCAGGCACAGTCTTGGAAGTCGCATCATCGTTGGAAACGATGGGAGCGGTCAGGTTGCAGGCAAACGGGAATTATTCTTTCGAGACAGCCGGAAATCGTGAAATCAGACAGCTTGAAATCGAAAATCTTGAAATTACCGGATGAGCGAGGCCGTGGATGTGGGATTCTCGATTCCAGATTACCCGGTTTCACGATTTCCCCTCCCTATTTCCTCGTTGCCAAGCAAGGAACCGACCCGTTGCTTGGCCCCCTATGGCAAAGCAGGCGCAGGCGACGTGGGGCGGGCGATTCTCGGCGGGTCCCGCCGGGCTGATGCAGCGTTTCAGCGAGTCGGTGTCGTTCGACCACCGGCTGGCGCCCTTCGACATTGCCGGCAGCAAGGCGCACTCGGCCATGCTGGCGAAGGTGGGCCTGATCACGCGAAAGGAGCGCGACGCCATCCACCGCGGGCTGGACGGCCTTTTGCGCGAAATTTCGGCCGGCCGTTTCAAATGGCAGGTGTCGCTCGAGGACGTCCACATGAACCTCGAACAGGCGCTGACCAAACGCGTGCCCGCGGCCGCCAAGCTGCACACCGCGCGGAGCCGGAACGACCAGGTGGCGACCGACATGCGGCTCTACTTCAAGGCCGCCTGCGCGGAAATCGCCGGCGCGATTGCGGAGGCGCAGCGGGCGATCCTGAAGATCGCGGCGAAAAACCCCGGGGTGTTGATCCCGGGCTACACGCACTTGCAGCGGGCGCAGCCGGTTTTCCTGGCGCACCACCTGTCCGCCTACCTCGAGATGCTGCAGCGCGACGCCGGGCGTTTTGCGGCCGTGGCCGACCATGCGAACTGGTGCCCGCTGGGTTCCGGCGCCATCGCCGGCACGACGCTGCCGATCGACCGGGAGTTCACCGCGAAGGCGCTGGGCTTCGTCGACGCCGCCGGCCGGCCGCGGGTCACGGCGAACAGCATGGATGCGGTCAGCGACCGGGACATCCACACCGAGTTCGCCGCCGCCTGCGCGCTCACCGGCGTGCACCTCTCGCGCATCGCCGAGGACCTCATCCTGTGGGCCAGCCAGGAATTCAAATTTGTGGAGCTGCCCGACGCCTTCTGCACGGGCTCGAGCCTGATGCCGCAGAAGAAGAACCCGGATTCGCTCGAGCTGATCCGCGGCAAGTCGGCGCGGCTGCAGGGCAACCTGCACACGCTGCTGGTCCTGACGAAGGGCCTGCCGCTGACCTACAACCGGGACCTGCAGGAGGACAAGCCGCCGGTGTTCGACAGCCATGACCAGACCGTGCTCTGCCTGCAGGTGCTGGCCGGCACGTTCGCCGGCCTGCAGGTGCTGAAGGCGAAGTGCGCCGCGGCCGTGGCCGACCCGGCGCTGCTGGCCACCGACCTGGCGGATTACCTCGTGCGCAGGGGCGTGGCGTTCCGCTCCGCCCACCATGCGGTCGGCGCCATCGTGCGGCTGGCCGAGGCGCAGGGCGTGGCGCTGAACGAGCTTGCGCCGGCCGACGTGAAGAAGATCCACCCGGCGTTCGGCCGGGACTGGGCGGACTCATTCGACCTCACGAAGGCCATGAGCCGCCGCACCGGGACCGGCATGCCCGGCCCGGCGCAGGTGAAGCGCCAGCTGGCGCGGTGGGCGAAGACGCTCGCTTGAGCAGGCTCAGGCGCAACGTCCAACGTTCAACCTTGAACGCTCCACTTCCAAAGTCGGATGCATGGATTGAAGGTTGAACGTTGAGCGTTGAACGTTGAAAGTCCGGTTCGTTTCCCCCGCATGCCCACGATCCGCATCCTCTCCGACCGGGTGGCCAACCAGATTGCCGCCGGCGAGGTGATCGAGCGGCCGGCCGCGGTGGTGAAGGAGCTCGTCGAGAATTCGCTCGATGCCGGCGCGACGCGCGTCGAGGTCGAGTTCAGCCACGGCGGCCGCAGCCTGATCCGCGTCGAGGACAACGGCTGCGGCATGACCAAGGACGACGCGCTCATGTCGCTGGAGCGCCACGCGACCAGCAAGCTCGTCGAGACCGCCGATCTCGACCGGCTGGAGACCTTCGGCTTCCGCGGCGAGGCCGTGCCGTCGATCGCCAGCGTTTCGCGGTTCGAGCTGCGGACACGCCCGGAAAGCGCGGCCACGGGCACCGAAGTCCTGGTCAACGGCGGCAAGCTCGTCCACGTGAAGGAGTGCGGCCTGGCGACTGGCACGCGCATCACGGTCTCGCACCTGTACAATTCCGTGCCGGTCCGGCGCAGGTTCCTCAAGAGCGATCCCACCGAGTCCGCGCACATCATCCAGACGGTGCGGCTTTATGCGCTGGCATGTCCCAAGACGGCCTTCACCCTTGTCGAGGACGGGAAGGTGCTTTTCCAGTCGCCGGTTTGCACGACCCTGGGCGAGCGCGTGGCGGAAATTTTCGGCCGGCAACTCGCGGCCGACCTGCTGCCGGTGGAGGCCGGCGAGGGCGGGCTCAAGCTCACCGGCCTGATCGGCAAGCCCGGCGTCCACCGCTCGACGCGGCACGAGATGCTGATGTTCGTCAACCGCCGGCCGGTGGACAGCCGCACGCTCAACTACGCGCTGATCGAGTCCTACGCGACCTCGCTGGCGAAGGGTCGCTACCCGGTCGCAGTGCTTTTTCTCGACCTCGATCCCGCGGCGGTCGACGTCAATGTGCACCCGGCGAAGCGGGAGGTGCGCTTCCGCAACGAGGGCACGGTGCGGGGATTCGTGATCCGCGCCGTGCTGCAGTGCCTGCGCGAACACACGGCTTCCACGGCGGCTGTGGCGACGGGACTGCCGCCGGCGGAGCACCTGCCCGGTGATCCGCTGCCCGCGACCCCGGCGCCGGAGAAGCCGAGCGCCATGGCGCAGCCTTTCCGGCCGTTCACGCCCTGGCCGGCAGCGCCGCTGCCGGCCCCGCGCGCGCTGTCGGTTTCGCCGTTCGAGCACCCCGTGCCCTTGCGCGTGCCCTCGCCGGCCCCGGTCCGGGCGCCGGATCCGGCCGCACAGCTCATGGGCTGGCGTTTCCTGGGCACGGCCCACGGGGATTTCGCGCTGTTCGAGGCGCCGGCCGGGCTGGTCGTGCTCGACCGGCGCGCGGCGCACGAACGCATCTGGTTCGAGCGGTTGCAGGCGCAGTT
>CAYZSN010000207.1:0-4306 GCA_964481095.1 uncultured Oleiharenicola sp.
AGATGATCACGAGCTTGTCGCCGCGCTTCACGCGGCCGGCGTCGCGGAGCATGTCGATGGCGCGGCGGAGGGTCTTCTCGGGGTCGCCGAAGGGGCCGATGTGGTACGGCTCGACGGAGCGCACCATGCGGAGCTGGCGCAGGGTCTGGACGGTGTCGGTGAGCGCGAGGATGGGGGCGCGGATCGGGCGCTGGGCGGAAAGGGCGGCGGCGTTGAGGCCGCGGCGGGTGAAGGTGACGATGCGCGAACCGGGAAACTCGTTGGCCATGACGACGGCCGAGCGCATGAACTTCATCCGCTCGTCGAGGAAGACGGTCGGCTGGGGCATGTCCTCGGCCAGCTCGTCCTCGACGCGCCGGGAGATCGAGTCGAGCACGCGCACGCACTCGAGCGGGTATTTGCCGACGGTGGCCTCGCCGGAGAGCATGACGCAGTCGGCCTGCTCGTAGACGGCGTTGGCGACGTCGGTGATCTCGGCGCGGGTGGGCACCGGCTGGCTGATCATCGACTCGAGCATGTGCGTGGCGATGATGACCGGGCGGCCGGTGGCGAGGCAGGTGCGGACGGCCCGGTGCTGGATGACCGGCAGGTCCTCGAGCGGCACCTCGATGCCGAGGTCGCCGCGCGCGACCATCAGCACGTCGGTGGCCTTGATGATCTCGTCGAGGTTGCTGATCGCCTGCTGGTCCTCGATCTTGGCGACGATGCGCACCTTGGAATTCTGCGACTTGAGGAAGCTGCGGAGCAGGTGGATGTCGGCCGCCTCGCGCACGAACGACAACGCGAGGAAGTCGATGCCCTCGGCGAGGCCGACGAGCGAATCGCCGCGGTCCTTCTCGGTGAAGGAAGGCAGGTTCACGCGCACGCCGGGCAGGTTGATGTGACGGCGGGAGGTGAGGGTGCCGGGCGTCAGCACGCAGCAGCGGATGTGGGCATCGGTCTTGGAGCGCACCTCGAGGCGGATGAGGCCGCTGTCCACGAGCACGATGTCGCCGACCTTGATGTCGTTGACGAGGTCGCGGTAGTTGACGTCGACCGAGCGGATCTCCTCGGCGTTGTCGCGCTCGCCGCCGGGCTTGACGGTGAAGTCGAAGATCTCGCCCGGGCGCAGCTCGATCGGCGCGGCCACGTCGCCGGTGCGGATCTCGGGCCCCTTGATGTCCATCATGATGGCGACCTCGCGGCCGACCTTGAGCGAGACGGCCCGGATGCGGCGGATGACCTCGCGCGTCCAGTCGTGCTTCGCGTGCGCCATGTTGAGGCGGATGACGTCGACGCCCGATTCGATCAGGCGGGTGAGGGGCTTTTCCCCTTCCGTGGCCGGGCCCAGGGTCGCGATGATCTTGGTGCGGCGGTAGGAAAGGGGGATCATGTCAGAATTCGAACGGGGCGGACGCGCCGCCGGCCGTCACCACCGAGAAGCCGCACTGCCGGGCCGCCAGCACGGCGCCGCACGCGGCCTCGACGGCGGCGGGCGAGTTGCAATCGCGGCTGAGGTGGGTGAAAAACACATGGCGCCAGCGCGGGCTGGCCACGCTTTCGAGCAGTTCCCGTGCCGCGGTGTTGGACAGGTGCCCGTGCCGGCCGCTGATGCGCTGCTTGGTGCTCCACGGGCGCTTGGTGTCGGCCTGCAGCATCTGCGGGCAGTGGTTGGCCTCGACGACGAGGATGTCGGCCTCGCGGATCTGTTCGCGCACCGCCACCGGCGCGTGGCCGAGGTCGGTGAGCCAGGCGAGGCTGCGGCGCGGCGAGAGCAGGTCGCCGTGGCCGTGCGCGATGAGGAAGCCGACGGGATCCTGGGCATCGTGCGGCACGCGGAAGCTGCGGACCTCGAAATCGCGGAAGCGGAAGGCCGCGCCGCTCTCGAAGAGCTGCCAGTCGGGGCGGTGCTTCAGGTCCCGTTGCACGGCCTCGGCGGTGGCGCGGTTGGCGAAGACCTTGATGTGCGCGTGGCGCGCCAGCCCGCTGAGCGCGGCGGCGTGGTCGCTGTGCTCGTGCGTGAGGAAAATGGCGTCGATCCTCTCCCAGGATTCGCCCACGGCGGCCAGCATTTCGCCCAGCCGGCGCGCGGAAAAGCCCGCGTCGACGAGCACGCGGGTGTCGTCCGATTGGAGCAGCGCGGCGTTGCCGGTGCTGCCGCTGCCGAGGATGCGGAAACGCAAAGCCATGGCCGGATTGACGGCCCCGGCGGTGGCCGAAGCAAGCCGCAAACGCGGCGGATTTGGCCCGCCGGGATTTGGTTCCCGGGTTTCGCATGCGCGCCGGCATCTTTCCGGCTGGCGTTGGGGCGCCTGGCGGGAGGAAAGTCGTCCCATGCTCCCGCACCCGACCCTGACCGACCAGTACGGCACCGAGGCGGCCAAGCCGGAATTCGTCAACCGGCTTTTCGACAAGGGCGCGCGGCATTACGACGGTATCGTGGACTGGGGTTTCCTGCGCACGGGCGCGGGCTACCGCCGCTGGGTCCAGCAGCGCCACGGCCTCAAGCCGGGCGACCACGTGCTCGACGTCGCCTGCGGCACGGGACTGGTGGCGGTCGGCGCGGCGCAGGTGCTGGGCACCGCGGAAAACATCACCTGCCTCGACCCGAGCGAGGGCATGCTCGCGGTGGCGCGGACCAAGCTCAAGGCGCGCTTCGTGCAGGGCCGCGCCGAGGCGCTGCCGTTCCCGGACAACTCCTTCGATTTCCTGACGATGGGCTACGCGCTGCGGCACGTCACCGACCTGGAAACGACCTTCCGCGAGTACCGGCGCGTGCTCAAGCCCGGCGGCAGGCTCCTGACCCTCGAGGTGACCAAACCGCCGGGCCGCCTCGCGGGATTTTTCTTCCGGGTTTATTTCGGGCGCATCTACCCGTTCCTCAGCGGGCTCCTCACCCGCAGCCGGGACGCGCGCGACATGATGCGCTATTACTGGATCACCATGGACGCCTGCGTGCCGCCCGCGAGCGTGCTCGACGCGCTCCGCGCCGCCGGCCTGGCCGGGGTGAAGCGCAGCACGGCGCTCGGGCTCTTCAGCGAATACACGGCAGTGAAAGGCTGAACCCGCCGCCGCTTTTGCCTTTGCGACCCCCGCCGCCCTGATTTTCACTCCGTCCGATCCCGTTCCCATGCAGCCCAGCATCCCCGCCGCCGGTTCGCCGGCCGATTTCGAGGAAAAGATCCGCCACCTGCCGGTGGAAGCCCAGGCGGCCTTTCGCCGGTTTCGCCTGGGCGGCGACGTGGCCGAGCTGGACGTGGTGATCGTCGCGATCCTGGACAGCTTCATCCCGAAGACACCGGCCCGGCCGCTGGCCAGCCTGCCCGGGGACACGCACCTCATGGCCGACCTCGGGTTCGACTCGCTGGCGATCACCGAGGTGGTGTTCTTCACCGAGGACCTGCTCGGCATCCGCATCGCGAACGAGGAGATCGGGCAGGTGCGCACGCTGGACGACCTGCGCGCATTCATCCGGCGCAAGGCCGCCGCCGTGGCGGCGCGCTGAAGTCCGTCCTCCCGGCATGCTTCCCGTCGTCACCGGCCTCGGCTTCATCACGAGCATTGGCAACGACCGTGCGGCGGTGACCCGCAGCCTGCGCGAGCTCCGGCACGGTTTCGAGCGGGTCGAGTTCCTCGGCAACCCCGGGCTCGCGGTGAAGGTCGCGGGCACGGTGAAGGGATTCGCCTTCCCGACGCCGAACTGGCGCGACTGGCGCTGGCCGGAACGTTTCACCGTGGACCGCGAGCTCGTGCGCGGCCTGGCCCCGCACGGCGTGTACGCCCTGGCCGCGGTGCAGCAGGCCCTGGCGGAGGCGGGCCTGCAGCCCGAAGACCTGGCGGGCGGCGACACCGGCCTGTTCTGCGCCTCGGCGGGCTCGCCCTTCCTCCTCGGCAATTTCCTGGAGCAGCTGAAGGCGGCGCGCGGCGAACGCGGCAACCCGATGGGCATCGTCTCGTCCATCGCCGGCACGCTGAACTTCAACCTGGCGGCGCACTACCGGATCTCCGGCGCGGTGTGCGGCTTCGTGTCGGCGTGCGCATCCTCGAGCCACGCGCTCGGCTACGCGATGGACGAGATCCGCCTCGGCCGGCAGCAGCGCATGCTGGTGGTCGGGGCCGAGGACATGACGGCCGAGAGCATCCTGCCGTTTGCGACGTTGCGCGCGTTGTCGACCAACCCCGACCCGGCGACGGCGTCGCGGCCTTTCGACCGCGAGCGCGACGGCTTTGTCGGCACCGGCGGGGCGGTGGCGCTGGTCGTGGAGGAGGCCGGGGCGGCCCGCGCGCGCGGCGCTCGCAGCCAGGCCGAGCTGCTCGGGTGGGGGCA
>CAYZSN010000208.1:0-7214 GCA_964481095.1 uncultured Oleiharenicola sp.
ACCAGCCGTGCAGGTTGCGGTTGAGGTGCGCCTCCCACACGCCGTGCCAGTTGTTGTCCTCGAGCCGGCGGTCGAGCTCGTAACCGAAGGCCTGGCCCAGCTCGTCGAGCTTCTCGCAGAGGAAGAGCCGGACGTGCTTCGCGCGCGGCGCGAACAGCCGGAACGTCGTCTCCCCGCGGTTGACGAGCGCGCCGAGCGGCAGGTCGCTGTGCAATTCGTGGAAAAATTTCCCGAGGCGCACGCGGGTCTTGGGCGCCTCGCGCCCGTCGCGCACGTGGATGACCGAGTAGGTCTGGTTGAAGTGCACCGGCTCGGCCGTGGTGAACTGGAACAGGTTCCGCCCCGTGCGCTCGCGGTGGAGCATGCGGTTGTAGTGGCCCAGCGCATCCGAGCCGACGTTCGTGGCGTCGGGCGGCAGCGCGAGCCAGCGGTTGTCGCCGGTCACGAACTTGAACGGGCGCGGCGCGTCGGTCAGCAGGCCGGCGGCGGGTTTGCGCAGCAGGAGCACCTGGCGGCCGTTGAGCTCGCCCGGCACCAGCGACCACTCGAGCTTGCCGACCGCATCCTGCCAGCCGTTGAAATCGCCCGCCACGTAGACCGGCATCGTGCTGAAATCGATCCAGCTGTGTTCCTCGGGATCGAGCATGAAGACCACCTGGTCGAGGTCGTCCACATAGTAACCGGCCTCCTCCGCGTAGACCGAGGGCTCGGCCGGGCTGAGGTCCGTGAAGCTGAAGGCCTTGTCGCCCGGCGCCAGGAGCGGCAGCGACGCCGCGGTCCAGTCCGCCCCCATCTCGATGATGCCCGTCGTCGAGGACGTCAGCCAGGCACGGGCGATGCGGTAGGCGGATTCAGGCATGCAGCCAGACTCCAGCAGTTGCCACGCCATCGCAAGCGCGGGCTTTGCCCACTGCGGATTGCGAAATGCAGATTGCGGAATATCAAACCAATCCCCCGTATTCTGACCCACCCGTTCAGCCGAATCCGCAGTCCGCCGTCCGCCGCCCGCATTCGATCTTCTCCCATGTCCCGTGAACGCATCCTCGTCGCCATGTCCGGCGGAGTCGACAGCTCCGTCGCCGCGCTGCTGCTCAAGCAGCAGGGCCACGACGTCGTGGGCGCGTACATGAAGAACTGGATTAACGAGGACAACGTCATCGGCGACTGCCCGTGGATGCAGGACATCGAGGACGCCCGCGCGAGCGCCGGGGCCATCGGCATCGAGTTCCGCGTCGTCAACCTCATGGCCGACTACCGGCGCCTCGTGGTGGATTACCTCCTCGAAGGCTACCAGCGCGGCCTCACGCCCAACCCCGACGTGATGTGCAACCGCGAGATGAAGTTCGGCGTGTTCGCCAATTACGCCAAGGCCGAGGGTTTCGCCGCCGTCGCCACGGGGCACTACGCGCGACGGATCGAAATTGGCAGGGCGAATCCTCCGGATGAGCCGTCCTCCGAACGCGGCTCGTCGGGACGACTCGCCCTACCCACCTTTTCCCTCCTGGAGGGCGCGGACAAGAACAAGGACCAGTCGTATTTCCTCGCGCTGCTCTCGCAGGCGCAGCTCGCGGCCGCCCGCTTCCCCATCGGCCACCTGCAGAAGCCCGAGCTGCGCGAGATCGCCGCCGCCGCAAAGCTGCCCAACGCGCGCAAGAAGGACAGCCAGGGCATTTGCTTCATCGGCGAGGTGAAGATGGCCGACTTCCTCACGGCCTACGTGCCCGCGCAGCCGGGCCCGATTGTCCGCGCCACCGACGAAAAGGTCATCGGCCAACACCGCGGCCTGCACTATTACACCATCGGCCAGCGCCGCGGCATTGGCATCCCGTCCAACACCGACCACGAAGCCTATGTGGTCGTCGGCAAGCGCGCGAGTGACCACGCCCTGCTCGTCGCCTTCGAAGGGCCGCAGGCGCCCGGCCTGTGGACCAGCGAGTGCCGCGTGCACAGCCTGGGCTTCATCGGCGAACCCATCACGGCCCCGCGGAAAATCGAGTGCCGCGTGCGCTACCGCGACCCGCGCGTGGCGATCGAGTTCGTCCCGGCCGGCGACGGCACGGCCGCGATCAGGTTTGATTCGCCGCAGCGCGCCCTCGCCCCGGGCCAGATCATGGCGCTGTACTGCGGTGAGGAATTGCTCGGCGGGGCCGTCTTCGCCTGACAGGAAGGGATTGCCGCGCGCCGCGCGCCAGTCAGTCTCGGCGCGCCCCATCAGCATGTACGCTCCCCTCGTCGTCATTCTCCTGGCCCTGGTGGTCGAAACAAAGCGCGGCAACATCGCCTGGCACCGGCGCGACGGCCTCAGCTACGAAACCGCCATCGTCCTGAAGGGCGTGCCCGACAACAGTGACGCGCAGGAACGCAAGTGGCTCCGCGCCCATTATCCCGATCTGCGGCACAGCAGCTGGAGCTACACGTGGAGCCGCCACAAGGCCTGGGACATCTACGACCTGACGCTGGCGGATGGGACCAGGCTGACCATCTACTTCGATGTAACCGACATCATCCAGCGCAGTCCCGACCGGACAAAGCCCAAGATCCCGGCGGCCACGCCCGCCGGGCCGTCGCCCGAACCGGTGCCCGAGCCACAGCGGACTTAGACATTTACACTCCCGCCGCTTCGCCCGACCATCCGCCCCCTCTCCGCCCGCGTCATGACGATCATCACTCACTGCCGGATCCACGATGTGCGCTTCCCAACCTCGCGCGAGCTCGACGGATCGGACGCGATGAACCCCGACCCGGATTACTCCGCCGCCTACGTGATCCTGCAGACGAGCGTCGGCGGGCTCGAGGGCCACGGGCTCACCTTCACGATTGGCCGCGGCAACGAGGTCGTCTGCGCGGCCATCCAGGCCATGCAGCATCTCGTCATCGGCCATTCGCTCGATGAGTTCATCGCGAACCCGGGAAAATTCTGGCGGCACCTCACGGGCGATTCGCAACTGCGCTGGATCGGGCCCGAGAAGGGCGCCATCCACCTCGCGACCGCCGCCATCGTGAATGCGCTGTGGGACCTGTATGCGAAGGCGGAGGGCAAGCCGCTCTGGCGGCTGCTGAGCGACTTCTCGCCGTTCCAATTGGTCGACTGCATCGACTTCCGCTACCTCACCGACGCGCTGACGCCCGAAGAGGCCCGCGAAATCCTGGAGCGCCGGGTGCCGGAGAAATCCCGGCGCATCGCCGAGCTCGAGCAAAACGGCTATCCCGCCTACACCACCTCGGCCGGCTGGCTGGGTTATCCCGACGACAAGATCCGCCGCCTCTGCCGCGAGGGCATCGCCGGCGGCTGGAACCATTTCAAGATCAAGGTGGGCCGCGACCTCGCCGACGACATCCGCCGGTGCCGCATCATGCGCGAGGAGATCGGCTGGAACCGGAAGCTGATGGTCGATGCCAACCAGTTTTGGGACGTGCCGCAGGCCATCGCGTGGATGAAGGAGCTGGCGCAGTTCAAGCCGTGTTGGATCGAGGAGCCGACCTCGCCCGACGACGTGCTCGGCCACGCCGCGATCGCCCGCGCGCTCGAGCCGCTGGGCATCGGGGTCGCCACCGGCGAGCACGGGATGAACCGCGTGCTGTTCAAGCAGCTCCTCCAGGCCCGCGCCATTTCATTCTGCCAGATCGACAGCTGCCGCCTCGGCGGCGTCAACGAGGTCCTCGCCGTCTACCTGCTCGCGGCCAAGTTCGGCGTGCCGGTCTGCCCGCACGCCGGCGGCGTCGGCCTGTGCGAGTACGTCCAGCACCTGCAGATGTGGGACTACGTGTGCGTGACGGGTTCGACGGAGAACCGCTTGGTCGAATTCGTCGACCACCTGCACGAGCATTTCGTCGATCCCTGCCTCGTCGCCAACGGGCATTACCTGCCCCCGGTCCGCCCGGGCTACAGCATCGAGCTGAAACCCGCCTCCCTCGCCGACCACACTTTTCCCGGCGGCAAGGCCTGGGCCAAATCCTGATCCCATGTTCTCGCTCAGGGACAAGACCGCCCTCGTGACGGGCGCCGGCTCCGGCATCGGCCAGGCCATCGCCCAGCTTTTCGCCCGCCTGGGTGCCACCGTGTGGGTCGTTGACCGCGACGAGGCCGCCGGCCGCGCGACGGTGCAGGCGATCACAGCGGAAAAGGGCGCGGCCCAATTCGCCCTGCTCGACGTGTCGGACCCGGTTGCGGTCGCCGCGCTCGCGCAGCAAGCGCCCGCCCTCGACATCCTCGTCAACAACGCCGGCATCGGCCACGTCGGCGGCCTGCTGGTGACGGAAGCCGCCGACCTCGACCGCCTGCATGCCGTCAACGTCCGCGGGCCGTTCAACCTCTGCAAGGCATTCGTCCCCGCCATGCTCGGGCGCCGGCGCGGCAGCGTGATCAACCTCGCCTCGGTCAGCGGCCTCATCGCGGTCCGCGAGCGCCTCGCCTACAACGTCACCAAGCACGCCGTGGTCGGCCTCACCAAGTCGCTCGCGCTCGACCATTCCCACACCGGCGTGCGCTTCAACGCGATCTGCCCGGGCCGCGTCGAGACGCCGTTCGTGCAGTCGCGCATCGCCGAATACCCCGACCCGGCGGCGGCCTACCGCGAAATGTCCGCGACCCAGCTCACCGGGCGCATGGCGACCAGCGCGGAGATCGCCGCGGCCGCGCTCTACCTCGCCGCCGACGAATCCGCGATGGTCACAGGCAGCAACCTCGTCATCGACGGCGGCTGGACCGCGGGCAAGTAGCACTTCTCCTTCGTCGAGCCACCGGCGGTGGCCACGCCGGTCAATTCTGCGGCGGAGGCTCCGGCTGGCCGTCCGGCGAAGGCGGCTTGGCCGACAAGCTGGCGAGATAACCTTGCAGGGCTTGCACAAACTCGTGCTCCAGCAGGACACTGCCAAAGTCGCTCCGCCGGTTGCGCGGTGTGAAGTCGGGCGACTTGGCGCCGGCGATCTCGGCCGCGCTCGCCTTCAATTCCCACAGGGGGCCGTCCGCCGGCAACTCCGCCACCAGGCGTTGCGCGGCCGCGAGCGCCGCCCACAAGCGGGGCAGGTCGGAGATCCTGGCCAGGTCGGGTGAAGCATGCCGGCGACGGGGATCGATTTCGATCAACTTGAAGAAAAGTTCGTCCCGCTCGGCCGGGGCGAAATGCAGTTCGTCATCCAGGCCCGCAAGCCGCTTCCAGGCGTTCAGGTAAAGCGGGTCGAGCTGGACGGCGCGCCGGTAATGTTTCGCCGCCTCGGCGGGCTTTTTCTGTTCTTCGCGCAGGTAACCCATGAGGTAGTGCAGCTGCGGCTTGTCGGGTCGCGCGGCGAGCATGCGCGTGAACACCTCCTCGGCCACGCCCTGCGATTTCTCGCCGGCGAACACATGCTCGCAGCCGAAGCAGTGGCTCTCCACGCGCCCGAAGCTGTCCGGCATCAGCTCGAAGGCGCGCCGGTAGTGCTCGGCCGCCTCGTCCATCTTCCCCTCATCCGCCAGCCGCACGGCCAGGCGCGACTGGATGCAATAGGCGTCCTGGAAAAACCCGAGGGCCTGGCGGTAAAGCGCGATGGCGTGCGAGTAGGCGCCGATCCGGAACCAGCGGTCCGCCGTTTCCGACAGCCGGATGGATTTGACGACGCCGTCCAGGAACGCCGCCTTCTCCTTGTCGCCCTTGGCCGCCACGGCCCGCGACATGAAGGCATAGACGCGCATGCGATCGCCGCGCCCTTCCTCGCCGTCGGAGGGATCCGTCTGGATTGCCTCCTGCAGCGTGGCGATGGCGGCGTCCCATTCCCCGGCGTCCATCTGCAGCTTCCCGCGCCAGATCAGGGGCCGTTCCTCGTAACGATCGGCGGCCGCAAGCTTGGCCAGGAAAGGCCGCGCGGCCTGCCCCGCCAGCGCGAGGTAGCTTTCGTACAGGGAGTCGGCCCCCGGGGTCGCCGCGAGCTGCGCCTCGAGCAGGCGGCGCTCCACCGCCGGCAGCCCCTGCTGGTGCGCCACGCGCGCCAGATAATAGCCGAAGGGACGGTCATCGGAGGAAACCGTCTGGTCGAGCAGGGCGCTGGCATCGGCCGCGCCCCACCACGGGCTGCCTTGCACCAGCTCGGCGGCCTGCGCCCACTCGCCGAGTTCGACCAAGGCGCGCAGTTGTTCCCCCAGCAACTGGCGCCGCACGTAATCGGGAATCGCATAACGCCAATCGGCGTCGATGCCGGACCCGGCTTTCGCCTGCACCTCCTGCTTCATCGCGGGCAACCCGTCCAGCGCGGTGCGGCCCAGCCGCGCGGCGTCCGCGAAATGTCCGGTCTGGTTGAGGATGGTCATGAGGCCCGCGACCTCGCCCAGCGCTTCGCGCTTCTCGCCGGCCCCCACCGCGCCCAACGCCGCCTCGGCCGCACCGAGTGCGCCGGCATACGTCGCGGCGTCCTGCCGCAGGTCGGCCAGTTGCAGCAGTTTTTTGGCCGTGTTGAGCTGGGCCCCCCGCAATTCGGCGGTCGGCGCCAGCGGTGCCAACATGGCCTGCAATCGCCGTTGGGCTGCGTCCAGCTCGTCGGCCGCCAGTTCGAAATCCGCCTGCATCTGCTGCACCCGCATCCGGTCCATGCCGGCAAACGTGCCGTCCGCCGCCATGGTGGCGATCAGGGCCCGGACTTCCGCCTGACGCCCCAGCTGGGCCGACAGGCGGTTGAAGCGATCCCACTCGTTGGCCGCGGGAAATTTGCGCAGCCAGCCGCGCAGGAATTCCCACAACGGCTCGATCCGGCCGCTGCGTTCGAACGCCTCGGTGACCTCGTAGGGCAGCCGGAGCTCGGCGCCCTCGCCCGCCCGCGACGCAAAGGCAATCGCGTCCGCGACCCGGCCTTTTTCGATCAGGCCGATCAGGTAGTACCCGCAGGCTTGCTGGTAGATGTAATCGTTCGCCCTGGCCGCCGGAAAGCGCCGCTGCATGGCTTCGAAAAGCGGCGCGGCCTCGAGGTCCAGCGTGAGGCCCCAGGACGGCACCTTGAGCGAATCCACCGCGGCCAGCGCCAGCGCGCGGGCCAGCTTGCCGGTCTCGGTCCCGCTATGCTCATCAAGCCGCAAACGCAGGCGGACTTTCAACGCCCGCTGCAGCAAAGCAGTCGCGCCCTCCGTTCCCTTCGCCTTGACGAGGTCGGGAACCGTGGCGTCGTCCCCCGCCTCCTCCTCGGGCCGGTCCGCGCGGTAAGAATTCTCGATGAAATGGTTCACGAGCGGGTCGCCGAGGTGGTCCGCC
>CAYZSN010000209.1:0-7447 GCA_964481095.1 uncultured Oleiharenicola sp.
CGCGCCCGTCGGCGCCCCGGCCGGCGCGCCGCCGTCGGGGGATCGTCCGCCCCAGGGCGACGGCCCGCCTCGCTTCGCCCGCCGCGAAGGCGGCCCGCGCCGCGAGTTTCGCGGCGAAGACCGGCGCCAGGGCTTCGACCGCCGCGAAGGCGGCCAGCAGCTCGATCGCGCGCCGTATGTCAGTCCTTATTTCACGGCCACCTGCTATCCGGAGGACACCGGCTTCGCCGCCATCGTGAAGGCCGTGCGCGCCTCGTGCCGCACGTTCCAGCTTTTCGAGATCACCAAGGCCGTGCTGGAGAAGAACGACCGCTTCGTCGTCGTCATCCAGCGCACCCGTCCCGCCGCGGCAGAGGGCCAGGCCGCCAAGCCCGAGCCGCTCTACATGTCGCTGCCCGACCACCTGCCGTTCGACACGGAGGAGGCCGCGATCCAGCACGCCCTGGGCAACAACCTCGGCGCGTTCTTCGAGATGCAGGAGGTCGAGATCGACCCGCCGAAGGGCAGCTACCCGATCATCAACAAGTGCGGCATCACCGGCGAGCTCCTCGGGCCGCCGAACTACCACCGCTACCAGCAGATTCTCCAGCAGCACTACGCGACGAAGATCAAGGGCATGTCCTTCGATCGCTTCCGCGACAGCATCGTGTCCGTGCGCGAGCCCGAGGTGGCCGCCGCCTGGCTTGAGAAGATGAAGAAGGCCACCCGCTACACGTGGAAGCCGCCGGTCGCGAAACCCTCCGCCACCACGCCTCCGATCCCGGTGGAAACCGCGCCGGAAAAGCCGGCGGAAGCTTCCGCGGCCCCCGCTGAATCCACGGCCGACAAGCCGGCCGACGCGCAGCCGGCCGCGCCTGCGGTTGGGGCACCGGCCTCCGCCGAGCCTGCGGCTGACAAACCGGCGGCGCCCGCGCCGCTGAGCTTCGACAACATCGAGGATGCCCGCCTGCACCTGCTCACCCACGCCCGCGACAAGGTCGTGCGCGCGGTCGAGACGGTCCGCTTCCACGGCAAGAACATCGAGAAGCTTCCCGCCGGCGAAATCCGCCGCGCGCTCGAGGGGCACATCGAACGCCAGCGCCGCTTCCCGCTCGACACCGCCAACGCCCTGCGCGGCCGGCTGCGGCGCGAGGGATTCACCATCTTCAAGAAGGGCGCGCGCGGCGTTTCGTACGTCTGCGCCGTCAAGCGCCGCTTCCGCGTCCCGGGCCAGGTTTTCTCCGAGACCATCAGCACGCTGATCGACTTCATCGAAAAGCACCCGATGGTGAGCGTGAAGGACCTGCCCAAGGCCTACCTTGGCATCGAGCCGCCAGCCGCCCCCGCGGCGCCCGCGCCGGAGGGTACGACTGCGTCGCAGGCGCCCTTCGCCGCCCTCCCGCCCGAACAGGCCGAGAAGCTGCGCAAGATGAGCAACGACCTGCGCTGGCTCGTCATGGAGGGCTACGTCACGGAATTCTCCGACGGCAAGCTCTTCGCCCCGCCGGTCATGGCCCCGCAGGCCGCCAAGAAGGCCGAGTCCGGCGATGACGAACATGACCCCGAGGATTTCCCGGAGGCACCGGCCTCCGCCGAGCCTTCAGCCTCTGCCAAGCCTACGGCTGACGAAACGGCTGGCAGGCCCGCCGCCGCCAAGGCTTCAGCCTCTGCCGGACCCACGGCTGACACGTCGGAGGGCACGCCCGCCTCCGCCGAGCCCACGCCCGTTCCGGAATCCGTCGCCGCGGAGGCGACGCCCGGCCCGGCCGAGACGAACAAGGTCGATCCCGACACTTCGCCGGCGCCGGCGCCCGAAGCCCAGGCCTGATCAATTCAAAGCCCGCCCGTGAGAGCGGGCTTTTTTATTGGCAGGTCTTTGCTCGCCTCTGCCGTCATCCTGAGCCGCGCGAAGGACCCAAGGGAAAAACGTGAGCAGCGTACCACACTTGGGTCCTTCGCGCGGCTCAGGATGACAGAAAGGAGATAGAGGACAATTGCGTGTGGCGGCTGGTGTGAATCACGCCAGCACCACCCGATGCTTGTCCCCCTCCACGATCGCCAACGTCACATGCCACGCGTCCTGCGGCAGCCAGTCGCCGGTTTTTTCCGGCCACTCCACCGCGAGGCACCACGGGCTCGTCAGGAATTCCTCCAGCAGCAGCGCGTCGAGCTGTTTCCCGCTGTCGAGCCGGTAGGCATCGAGGTGCACGAGCTTTCGTTTCTCGCCCGGGTAAACCGAATAGATGGCGAAGGTCGGGCTCGTGACCTGTTCCTTCACGCCGAGCCCGCGCGCGAGGCCCTGCACGAACGTCGTCTTGCCGACGCCGAGGTCGCCATGCAGCGCGACGGTCACGTCGGGGGGCAGCGCGCCGGCCAGTTCGGCCGCCAGTGCGCGCGTCTCCTCGGCTGAACCGGTGGTAACCCCGGTGCGCAATCTTTGGAGTACGCTCATGGTATCCGCCTGGCTTTGGAGTTCCAAATCGGTGAACCGCTAATCTTCGCTAATGGGACGCTAATCATGAGTCCGGAGGTCTGTGATTTGAATTAGCGGAAATGAGCGCGAATTAGCGGTTGGCTGTATTTCAGCGCAGATGTTCGTAGCCATGCAGCAGGCTCCAGTTGACGTGATGCGGCGCGATCTTCCGGGCAAACCGGCCGATCGGTTGCAGCGGGGTTTTGAAACGGCGGGACCACCGGCGCAGGAACGCGGCCTGGTCCGCCTTCGCGCCCAGGACAAAAAGCAGTTCATAGTCCTCGCCGTCGGTCAGCGCGTGGTTCCAGGCCGGGCGGCCGCTCCGGCGCGCGGCCTGCCGGGCGGCGACGCTGACCGGCACGTCAGCGGGCGCAACCGACGCGACGAGGCCGGCGGGCGTCAGCGCCTGGACGTCCTTCGCGATGCCGTCGCTGACATCCATCATGGCGACGACCTCCCGCTGCTGCGCCAGCCACGCGCCCTCGGCCAGGCGCGGCGCGAACTTAAAATGGTGCCCGGCCCGCGAACCGCCGAGGCGGCCTGTGACGAGGATGGTGTCGCCCCGCCGCGCGCCGCGCCGGGTGATGAGCCGGCCGCAGGACTCGCCGTGCAGCGTGAGGAAGGCGCCGAAGAAATTCGCCGGGCCCTGCGTGATGTCGCCACCGACGATCTTCACGCGGTAGGTGCGGGCGCAATCGGCGAGCCCGAGGTAGAACGCGCGCAGCCAAGCCAGGCTGGTCTCCGGTGCGAGCGCGAGCGAGATGACGGCGGCGACCGGGCGCCCGCCCATCGCGGCGATGTCGCTGAGGTTGCGCTTGAGCAGCTTCGCGCCGACCGCGCGGGCCGACACGGAGGCATCGAAATGCTGGCCGTAGATCACCGGGTCGGTGGTCACGAGCTGGTGGTGGCGCGTCGGCGGGATGACCGCGCAGTCGTCGCCAATGCCAAAGGGCGCGGCGGGCGAGGCGTCGCCGAGCCAGCGGCGCACGGCCTCGATCAGGCGCAGCTCGCCGCGGGCGCCGACGGACTGGGCGCGGTGCCGGGTGAACGGGCTCATGCGTTCGGGCCCATGATGCCCGAGAGCAGCAAAAGCAGGGTATTCAGGTTGAACAGGGCGTGCGCAATCATAGTCACGCGAACCGAGCCGGTGGCCTCATACACGATCCCGAAAAGCATGCCCAGCACGGCCAGCGGCAGGAAGCTGGCGTAGTTGCCATGCAGTGCGCCGAAGCAGGCGCCGCTAATCAGTAGGGCGGGAGTGCGGCCCAGTTTCTGTCGGATGAACCGGTAAAGTCCGGCGCGGAAGACGAGCTCCTCGCTTATCGGCGCTAGCACGCAGGCGACGAGAAGCATGCCGAGGATGATTGGTACCGACTTGGTGCTGTTAAAAATACCGACAAGGTCTTGTGCAGCATCCGGCAGACCGACCAAGCGCAGCACCTGCGTCCAGACGATGCTCAGTAGTCCGATGGCAGGCAGCGAGACCAGCCAGGTGCCCGCGCCATAGCGGAAAAGGTCGAGCGGAGCCAAATGCGGAGCGGGACGTTGCGGGGCCGGACCGCGGCCGTAATCCGAATAAAACGAGCGCCGGGCCAGCGGGAACAGGAGCCAGCCGAGAATGAAGCCGCCGTGCATACCCGTGCCATAGGCGAAAACCTGTAAGCCCGCCTTGTTGGGCGACGCGGCGATGACCTTGCCGAAGGCCAAGCTGATTGCCTGAGATAGCAGAAAAGCGCTCAAGCAGATGACGCCGAGGAAGAGCGCAAACTCAACCAAGGCGAGATTCCAGTGCGGTAGAACATGCGTATGCAGCCACCGCTGCCGCCGCCGACTGGTGAAGACGATGGTAAGCAGCAATCCACCGCCGGCGAACCAGAAAGTCAGGGCGACGGCAGCGAGGAAGAGCTGGACGGGGTCCAAGTGCATGAAGCGCCCTTATGCTTGGCAGGGCCGGACCCGAAAAACCACCCCGAAACGACGAGGTCCTTCAGTCGGCAGGCTCTTCAAACTTTGCCGCCATCCTTCGGCGGCAAGGGCGGGGGCTCGGCAGGTTTCGGCTCTTTCTCTTTCCGGACCAGGTCAAAAATTCCCAGCAAGCCGCCCACGAAACCCGAGAGGGTGCAAAGGCCGCTGATTCCCCGGATTTCGCGGACTGGAACACCGGAGGTTGCCTGGCCAAGGATCCAGAGGCCGATGCCGACGGCGAGGAGCGCGCCTTTCGGCGCCCGCCGTGAAATGAACGAAAACAAAAAGAGCATCCCGATGAATGCGACGATGCTGACGGCGATGTAGATTTTGCCGAATGTATCCATGGGTCTTTCGCCTGCCACTTGGGTCGGCGTCGTTCCAACGGTTATTTCCGTGTATGCGCTTCGAGGAACCAGAGCGACTTGTCCAGGTCGCGCGAAACGCCCGTCAGCAGGTCGGCGGTGTCGGCGTCGCCGAGCTTGGCGCTCTTGTCGATGGCTTTGCGTGTCGCCGCGGCGACGACCGCGAAGCGTTCCGCCAGCGCGGTGACGTAGCTCAGCTTGTCGGGCTGTTCCTTCGGGAATTCGGCGAGGACCGATGCGACGGCGGCCTGGCGGATCGTGCCGTGGGCCACGCCGCCGAGGGCGGTGATGCGCTCCGCGGTCGGGTCGATGTGCTCCTCGACCACGTCGGCGAGTTCGTCGAACAGCTTGTGCAGCATGATGAACGAGGCGCCGCGCACATTCCAGTGCGCCTGCTTCGTCTGCGAATAGAGGTCGGTGAGGTTGGCGAGCACCTGGTTGAGCAGGGCGGACACCTTCTTGCGGGTGCCGGCGGGAAGGTCGTTGGCGGTTTTGAACATGGCGGGACGGAGTTGGACTTACTTGAGGGCGAGAAGGTCCGCGGTGGCGGGGACGTCCTTGATGATCTGCGAGGGCTGCGGGCCGACGCCGAGGTAGCGGAGATTGGGCAGGGCGGCCGGCAGCTTGCCGGGATAGGCAACCTCGACGAGGCTGCGCACCATCGCCGCGGTGTAGCGCTGCGCGTTGCGCGGCAGGTCGGCGAACTTGCGGACGCCGGAGATGTCCTCGGTCCAGCCGGCGTGCTTCGCGTAGACGGGACGCAGCGTCTTGCGCAACGCCTCGTTGCGCGGCACGTGGCCGTGGCGTTTGCCGGATGCGTCCTCGTAGGCGGTGCAGATGAGCAGCTCGGTCGCGCCGCTGAGGGCGTCGATTTTGTTGATCATCAGGTCCTGGAAGCCGCCGTAGCGCAGGACGTCGCCCTTCTCGACGGCGTCGTACCAGCCGACCATGCGCTGGCGTCCGGTGCTGGTGCCGAACTCCATCTGCTTAAGCTTCACGGTGAGCGGCGCGGCGTCGTCCATTTGCGTAAGGAACGTGTGCGTGCCGACCTTGGTGTCGTAGGCCTTGGCCACGCCGAAGGTGTGGATCGGCTGCACCGGGATGCCGGCGCTCTCGAAGAACTCCGGCGTGAAGGTGTGCGAGGCTGTGACGTTGGGCGAGTAGCCGTGGCGCTTGTCGAGCCAGTAGGCCTGGCCGAACTCGCCGATCACGGTGCGGCCGGCGGCGAGCTCGCGCAGGATAAGTTCGCGCACCTCGCCGATGTTCTGCGCCAGGCGCGTGCCGGCGGCCCAATAAAGCTCGGTGAGCTTCGCGAGGTTCAGCGTGAACGGCCGGTCGCCCTTGAACACCTTGAAGTCGAAATCCGCCGGCACGAAGCAGCCGAGCTGGATGGCCTCCTCGTTGGCGCGCAGCTCGGCGGCGGTGAGCTTGTCGAAGAAACCGTGCCACGTCTCCGCGCTCACCTGGCAGACGTGCTGGATGGTGCGGCAGGCGCGGTCGGCGCGCTGGGCGAGCTTGCGGGCGAAATAGTTCGGGCCGCCGAGGAAATCGGCGTAGGTGACCTGCCACTGGCCGGTCTCGTCGCCGTAGGCCGGCGTGATGCCGCGGCCGGTCGAGCCGCGCGGCTCCTCCTGCAGCACCTTGCCGCGGTAGTCCTCCCACGCGAGGTCGAGCAGGCGGTGGGTGAGGTCGGAGACCATCGTGCGCTCGTCGATCAGCAGGCGGGAGAAGATCGCGTGGCCCTTCTTTTCCAGCGGCGTGCCCTCCCACCAGAACTTGCGCGGGTCGGCGACGACGCCGCTGCCGACGCAGAGGTGCGCGGCGTCGCGGACGACCACGCCCGCGGGCAGGAGGTTGAGCTTCACGCCGCCGGCGGTGTGGCCGGAATTGGCGCCGCCGTTGACCTTGAGGACGACGGAGACGGCGGCGGCCGTGCCGCGCAACTCGTCGGCCACCTCGGGGATGAGCCGGCCCTTGCCCTCGTCACCAAGGGAGATGCCGACGTCGGCGATGAGCTGGCTGCGGAAGGGAAGGAGAGGCATCTAAAAGCGAGGAGCAGGGGGAAAAGGAGCAGGAAACCGAGGCAGAAGACAGAGGAAGGAGGACCCGCCTACGCCAAGGCTGTGGCTAGGCAAGCAGGGGCAGAGGACAGTGGACGGAGGACAGCCCGGCAACGTCAAATTGAGTCACCGGATGCCGCTGATCCGGCAGGTCGGGCTTTATGCCCGACATTCGGCGGCCACCCCCCCGGAGGCGGTCGGGGTCAGTCCAACCGGGATTCCCGCCGGCGGAGGCGCGCGACGCCCAGCGCGAGCAGCGCGTAGACCGCGCTGGCGACATGGGCGCTGGTGCCGACGCGGATCGAGGTGTCGTCGAAGCGGATCGCGCCGCCGCCGTGGCCGCCGCGGAAATATTCGAAGGCCAGCTCGCCCACGTACGCGGCGATGACCGCGGGCCAGAACCAGTCGGTCCAGTTGCGCCGCCAACCCTGCGCCGCGATGTACAGCAGCAGCCCGAGGTTGACCGCGCTGAGGCCGCCGTAGCGCGCCATCTCCGGATCCAGCCAGTAAAGGCAGGCCGAAATGAACGGCGGCATCAGCAGCAGGCCCCCGCGGGTGAAGACCGGGTACAAGCGCTCGCCAAACCAGCCGACGATCAGCAGCAG
>CAYZSN010000210.1:0-96390 GCA_964481095.1 uncultured Oleiharenicola sp.
CGCACAAACTGTCTTCTTTGTTCAATCATAGTTGTCGTCTTCCATGGCATCCACTCTGCCCATCACAGAGTCTCCGCCTTGGCGACCACCTGGATACCATGTCCTGATACTCATCTGGATACGATGTCCTGAAACCGGACCTCGTTCATGTGTCTGGTATGACCGCTAACCAATGGTTAATAGCGAATGACTGCTAGCTCCTCCCTCGTTTCCTCTCCGCCGTTCACCGCGGCCCTGCCCGAGGCCGACTGGCTCGCGCGCCGCGCGGCGCATGAGCGGCGCGTGCGGGCCTGGACGGATCCGCACCAGGCGCGGCAGGCGCGCGGCGAGAGGCACCCGGTGGAGGATTTCCTGTTCGAATATTACCGCTTCCGCCCAAGCTGGCTCCGCCGCTGGCACCCGGGGCCGGACAGCGTACTGCTCGGCGCGGCGGCGCGCGACTACCTGCGCTGGCCGGAATACCACGAGCGCGACGGCGGCGTGGCGCTGAACGTCGCCGCGTTCGACCCGGCCCGCCGCAACACGCTGGGCTGGCTGGCCAATCTCCTGCGCCTCACCGCGGAGCGCCCGCCGCAGTTCGCCTGTTTCGGCCTGCACGAGTGGGCGATGGTCTACCGCCAGGCGCCCGGCGAGGTCCGCCACCCGGCCTGGCCGCTGCGTTTTTCGGCGGACGAGCTTGCGCGCCTCGTCGAGGCGCAGCCGGTGCGCTGCTCCCACTTCGACGCGTTCCGGTTTTTCACGCCGTCCGCCCGCCTGCTCAACCGGCTCCAGCCCGAACGCGCCACCGCCGACCAGTTCGAGCAGCGCGGCTGCCTGCACGCGAACATGGACCTCTACAAGTGGGCGTTCAAACTCGCGCCCTTCGCGCCGAGCGAGCTGACGGCGGACTGCTTCGTCCTCGCCCGCGAGATCCGCGAGGTGGACATGCGGGCGAGCCCGTATGATTTCCGCGCTCTCGGCTATGCGCCCATCGCGATCGAAACCGCGGAGGGCCGCGCCGAATACGAGGCGCACCAGCGCGCGTTCGCCGAGCGCAGCCAGCCGCTGCGCGCGCAGCTGCTTGCGCTCTGCCGGCGCCTGCTGGCGGGCTGAGTTCAGTCCACCACCCGCGCGCCATAGCAGGCGAAGCTGATCTCGCGCGCGGTGTTGGCCATGCCCTCCGCCGTCGCCGGCGCGACGCTGCGCAACTCCACCGTCACGCGCCCGTCCGCCAGCGGCAGCTCGGGCAGCGGCACCCACTGCGGGTGGTCGCCAACGGGGCCGCGCCAGATCACGCGACCTTCCGCCAGGACTTCGAGCTCGCGCGGCGTCACGCCGCGCACCTGCAGCTCCATTTTGACGCGTTCCCGGCGCGGCCAGGTCTGCAGGGTCACGCTGCCCTCTCCGGCGCACCACGCCCAGCGCCACTTGGAATTCCACTCCGCCATCGACCAGCGCGCGTCCGTCTCGAGGATGTGGTGGCTGTACCAGGCGCCGCGCGCAGGCAGCTGGTGGGGCGTGCCCGGAATTTGCAGGGTGTGGATGGCCGCGAAGACCGACAGGTTGCCGGCCACCAGCCAGGCGAGCCCGGCCCGGTCCCGCACCGCGCGAACATTGAACGCGAGCGTCAGCGGCAACAGCACGCGCAGCGCAGCGCCGGGAAAGCCACCCCACACCGCCGACCCGAGACAAAGGCAGAGCACCGCGTAGGCCACGCCGACCCGCCACCACGGGCAGTCCTTGCGCGGGCGCAGCGCGAGATAGACGACCTGCACCGAAAGGGACACGTGGCCCAGCATCGTTTCCCAGAAAAAGCGCGGGTTGACGCCACCTTCCGGGCTGCGCGTGAACTCAAGCCAGCGGGCCGCCCAGCCCGTCAGGGGCAGGGTCAGGTTGTCCAAGCCGCCGCTTGTGCCGCCGAGCGTCCGGTTCACATAAAGCAGCCAGAGGCCCAGCGGCACGACGGCCAGCGCCAGCCGCAGCGCGAGCGGGCCCAGTTGGCGCGGCCGCCACCCCTCGCGCGTCGAAGGCAGGAAGGCCGCCGCGCCGAGCACGGCGGTTTCACGCGACAGGCTTGCGAGGGCGAGCACGCCCGTCGCCGCGTTGGGCCGCCGGCGCTCCACCAGCAGCACGGTCCCGGCGGTCAACAGGAGTGCGGCGAGATCCGTGAGGGCCAGCCGCACGCTGAAGATCACCCCCGCGCTGAAAAGCACCGCGCCCCAGGCGAACGCGCCCCGCCACTCCCCAGCAGGCAGGACCCGCCACAGCACCAGCCCGAGGGCGAACCAGAGCAGGACATTCAGGCTGGCGTAGGCGTGGACGGCCGCCATGGGTTCGCCGCCGCCCAGCGCCCAAGCCACGGCGCTGAGCAGGATGCGGCGGCCGCGGTAGCTCAGGTCGTCGACCGCCGATTTCAGCGCCGGGTCCTTGAGCGACGGGTCGGTGGCGATCTCGGCGTAGAACGCGCCGTCATAACTTCCTTGCTCGGGGTAAACGTGCACGCGCGGGTCGCGAAAAGCCGGAATGCCCCGCTCGCTCGTTTCGCGGTCAACCTGCAGCAGGCTCGTGAAGCCCTGCCGCGGATGCCAGTACTGGCCGATCACGCCGACAAAAACCGCCACCAGCCCCGCGCGGAACAGCCAGCCCCAGACCACGGGCGGCAGCTTGGTGAGGAAACGCAGGGGCATACGGGAAGGCCCGTTACCTTCGCAAAGTCCGCGCGCTCAGCAATCCTGCAATCGCCGCGCCGGCAACCAGCGGCAGCCAGCGCGGCAAATGGTCCAGGTTTTCCGCCAGCCCGATGCCCAGCGCCGAACCCGCCCAGCCCGCCACCGCGTACAACAGCGCCGCCAGGCCGGGCTGGCCGCGGCGCGCCGGATAAAAAACCAGCGCGACCGAGTAGAGCGAAACCCCCGCCGAATAAAAATACGCCGGCAGCCCGCCGGGACGCTCCGCCGCGAAACCCAGGCTCGCCCCGACCAACAGCGCCGCGCCGGCGGCGAGGGTGCCCGTGATCCAGCGGCGGTCCAGCGCGAGGCCGGCCAGCACGGCCGCGGCGAGGTGCACGCCCGCGTTCACGTAGAGCTGGCGTCCGGACGGCCAGGCCGGCTGGAGCGCCGGCTCGTGCTGGAGCAAAAAGAAAACCGCCGAATCAAAGCCGACCAGCACGAGAAAAAGCGTCACCCAGAGCGCGACGCCGGTGCGGTCGTAATCGGGCCCGCCGGCCTGCTGGCGCGGGGCGCGCTGTTCAAACGCATGGCTCGCCAGCAACCCCACGCCCGCCGCCACGATCCCGACCAGCAGCTGGATCGAGTGCGCACCGGAAAAAATCTTCGGCAAGTTGCTCACCGCGTAGGCCGCGCCGGTGCCCCACCCGATGCACAGCCCGAGCCGCGTGCCCCCGACCTCGCGCCGGAGCAATGCCGCCAGCGAGACGGTAGCGAGGCCCACGCCCGCGCCGGCCAGCAGCGCGGCCACGGAAAAATGCCACGGCGTCCGAGCCACCCAGGTGAGCGCGGCGGCCAGCCCGGCGACAATGAAGCCCGCGCGCAGCAGGTCCCGCGCGTTTTTTTCCGAGGCCACCCGGGCGGTGAAAATCCCGCCGCCGCTGCCGGCCGCGGCCATGAGCGCGAGGATCAGCCGCAGCCACGGGTGTTTTTCCCCGAGCACGGCGGGCATCGCGTGCAGGAAACCGAATTGCGCGAAAACCAGGAAGTAAGTGTACACCGCCGCAACGGCGGTCGTCGCGGTGACCAGGCTGTAGGCCGGCGGCCGGAAGTCCTCCCCGCGCTTCTCCCTCGGTTCTCGGCTCTGGTTCGGCATGGCGGGCGGGCGTTGGCCCGGACGTGGTTACGGTGTTTGCCTTGTCTGCTCCCGCAACCGGAATGCAGAAAAAACTTGCCCCGACCCGCCTTCCCGGGCTTCTTCGCGGCCTCGATCGCCATGATCTTCAACCATCATCACCACCACGAAGCATAGCCTTCCCTCGCGGGGAAGGCCTGGATGTGCCTTCCCTGGGTGA
This sequence comes from uncultured Oleiharenicola sp., assembly GCA_964481095.1. Taxonomy (GTDB): domain Bacteria; phylum Verrucomicrobiota; class Verrucomicrobiia; order Opitutales; family Opitutaceae; genus Lacunisphaera. Next base: position 4,001 of record CAYZSN010000210.1, read on the forward strand.
TGAAACCGATTTTGAAACCCCGGCTGGCATGTCCCGCCGGGGTTTTTATTTTCCCCGGCATAAGGCCGCCCCGCGCTTGGCATCCCTGCCGCCGCATTCTCCACTCATCCCTTCTCCCCTTTCACCCTCCCTTTCACTTCCGCCATGCCTCCCGCCAACCTCCCCAAAGACCGCCTCCGCCTCGCCATCCAGAAGAGCGGCCGCCTTTCCACGGACTCCCTCGACCTGCTCAAGGCCTGCGGCATCAAGATCAAGTCGCCCAAGGAGAAGCTCCTCCTCCATGCCGACAACTTCCCCCTCGACCTGCTCTTCGTCCGTGACGACGACATCCCGCAGCTCGTCATGGACGGCGTGTGCGACCTCGGCATCGTCGGCCAGAACGTCCTCGAGGAATCCGCCCTCGAGCGCGGCACCACCAGCGCCTACGTCGCCGAGCGCGTGCTCGACTTCGGCGGCTGCCGCCTCGCCATCGCCCTCCCCGAGGAGCGCCCGTACAACGGCCTCAGGGACTTCGCCGGCCAGCGCATCGCCACGTCCTACCCGCAGCTCACCAGGCGCTACTTCGCCGAAAAGGGCGTGAAGGCCGAGATCGTGACGCTCAGCGGCTCCGTCGAGATCGCCCCGCGCCTCGGCCTCGCCGACGCGATCTGCGACCTCGTCTCCAGCGGCTCCACGCTCGAGGCCAACAAGCTCCGCGCGGTCGAGACGATCTTCCAGAGCACCGCGACCCTCATCCGCAACGCCCGCCCGCTCAACGCCGAGAAGGCCCACGCTCTCGAGATCGTGCTGTCCCGCCTCGACGGCGTGCAGAAGGCCGCCGGCACGAAGTACATCATGCTCCACGCCCCCAAGGCGAACCTGCCGGAGATCCGCAAGCTCCTGCCGGGTTCGGAGAATCCCACCATCCTCCCGCTCGCGGGCGACGAATCCAAGGTCGCCCTCCACGCCGTCTGCTCCGAGGACGTCTTCTGGGAAACCATGGACGCCCTCAAGAAGGCCGGCGCCTCCAGCATCCTCGTGCTCCCGATCGAGAAGATGATGCTCTGATGAATTTTTATCCTGTCATTGCGAGGAGCGTAGCGACGAAGCAATCCATCTAGCTGGATCGCCACGCCCGGCTTCGCCGGACTCGCGATGACAAACTGAAAATGAAGCCCCTCACTTGGAAATCCCTCTCCGCCGCCCAACGCCGCGCCGCGCTCCAGCGCCCGGCGCAGTCGGCGCAGAAGCGGACGGCCCTCGTGGTCGCGGGCATCCTGAAGCTGGTGCGGAAGGGCGGCGACCGCGCGCTGCTCAAGATCACGGCGAAGTTCGACCGCATCAGGCTGCGCTCCCTCCGCGTCAGCGCCGCCGAGTTCGCCGCCGCCGAAAAGGCGCTTTCTCCCTCTGACCGCGCGGCCCTCAAGCGCGCCTACGCCAACATTCGCCGCTTCCACCTCGCCCAGCGCCCCGCGCCGGTGCGGGTCGAGACGATGCCCGGCGTCGTGTGCGAAAAGGTCACGCGGCCCATCGAACGCGTCGGCCTCTACGTCCCGGGCGGCAGCGCCCCGCTTTTCTCCACCGCGCTCATGCTCGGCGTGCCGTCGCAGATCGCGGGCAATCCGGTGCGCGTGCTCTGCACGCCGCCCGGCCGCGACGGCCGGGTCAGCCCGTGGATTCTTTGCGCGGCGCGGTTGTGTGGCATCCGCGACGTCTTCAAGCTCGGTGGCGCACAGGCGATCGCCGCGATGGCGTACGGCACCGCGACGATCCCGAAGTGCGACAAGCTCTTCGGCCCGGGCAACGCGTTCGTCACGGAGGCCAAGCTCCAGGTGTCGCGCGACACCGCCGCCATCGACCTGCCGGCCGGCCCGTCGGAGGTGATGGTGATCGCGGACAATTCCGCCGACCCCGCCTTCGTCGCCGCCGACCTGCTCTCGCAGGCCGAACACGGCCCGGATTCCCAGGTGATGCTCCTCGCTTTCTCCACGAAATTCGCCGCCCGCGTGCAGGCCGAGGTCGCCGCGCAGCTGGCGCTGCTTCCCCGTGTCGCCATCGCCGCCGAGGCGCTGAACAAAAGCCGCATCCTCATCGCGTCCTCGCCCGCCGAGGCCGTGGAGATCGCCAACCGCTACGCGCCCGAGCACCTCATCCTGCAGGTCGAAAGGCCGCGCGCGCTGCTGCCGAAGATCTCGACCGCCGGCTCCGTCTTTGTCGGCGACTGGACGCCCGAATCGCTCGGCGACTACGCCAGCGGCACCAACCACGTCCTGCCGACCTATGGCTGGGCGCGCGCGTGCTCCGGCCTGGGCCTGGCCGATTTCCAGCGCACCATGACCGTCCAGGAAGCCTCGCCACGCGGTTTGAAAAAGCTCGGCCCCGTCGTCGAACGCCTAGCCGCCGCGGAGAACCTCGTCGCCCACCGCCGGGCGGTCACCGTCCGCCTCCAGAAACTTTCCCGATGAGCCCCGTCGAACAAGTCCTCGCCCTTGTGCGCCCCGAGATCCTCGCGCTCGCGCCCTACAGCTCCGCCCGCAAGGAGGCGAAGGGCGGGCGCGTCTGGCTCGACGCCAACGAAAATCCCGTGACGCCGTCGGCGAACAAGCCGCTGTTCAACCGCTATCCGGAGCCGCAGCCGTCCGACCTGGTCGCGAAGCTCGCGGCCCTTTACGGCGCCGCGACGGACCGGTGCCTCGTGACCCGTGGGTCCGACGAGGGCATCGACCTGCTCCTGCGCACGTTCTGCCGCGCCGGCCGGGACGCCATCCTCATCACGCCGCCAACTTACGGCATGTATATTGTTGCCGCCGGCATCCAGAACGCCGCGGTCGTCACCGTGCCGCTCGTCCGCGAGCAGAACTTCGCGCTCGATGCCGACGCCGTGCTGAAGGGCGTGACGCCGGCGGTGAAGATCGTCTTCCTCTGCTCGCCCAACAACCCGACGGGCGGCCTGCTCGAGCGCGCCGCGGTCATGAAGGTCGTGCGCGCCCTCGCCGGCCGCGCGATCGTCGCGGTGGACGAGGCCTACGTGGATTTCTCCGGCCAGCCGAGCCTCGCGGTCGAGATTCCGGCGAACCCGAATCTCGTCATCCTGCGCACGCTTTCGAAGGCCTTCGGCCTCGCCGGCGCCCGCGTCGGCACGACCATCGCCGACCCGGCCGTCATCGCCGTGCTGCAGAAGGTCATCGCGCCCTACCCGATCCCTTCGCCGGTGCTCGTCGCCGCGCTCGCCGCGCTCACGCCCGGGGGCCTCGCCGCCGCCCGGCAGTCGGTCGCCACGCTCGTCGCCGAGCGCACCCGCCTCGCGGCCGCGCTCGCGCAGCTGCCGGTCGTGAAGCAGGTCTGGCCGAGCGACGCCAATTACGTGCTCATCGCCGTCCCCGATGCCGCCAAGGCCATGGCCGCCGCCCGGAACACGGGCGTGATCTGGCGCGACCGCAGCAAGGACGTCCCGAACACCATCCGCATCACCGTCGGCACCGCCGCCGAAAACAACGAAACCCTGGAGGTTCTGTCCCGTGTGTGAGGATTCGGCATTGCTGGTAGGGCGAGTCCTCCGGACGAGCCGTTCCCTCCCGCGGCTCATCGGGACGATTCGCCCTACCCTTTAAGCCAGGAAAACAGCCATGAAAAAAATCCTGTTCCTCGACCGCGACGGCACCCTCCTCACCGAGCCCGCCGACCAGCAGATCGACCGCCTCGACAAGTTCGCCCTTGAGCCCGAGGCGATCCCCGCGCTGCGCCGCCTGCGCGACGCGGGCTACACGTTCGTCATGGTGACCAACCAGGACGGCCTCGGCACGCCGAGCTTCCGCGAGTCCGAATTCCGCCCGCTGCAGAACCTGCTGATCGACATCCTCGCCTCGCAGGGCATCGCCTTCGAGGCCGTGCGCGTGTGCCCGCACACCACCGCGGACCGCTGTGATTGCCGCAAGCCGAAGGTCGGGCTGCTGCTCGACTACCTCAAGGACACCTCCTGGTCGCGCGAAGGCTCCTATGTGATCGGCGACCGCGAGACCGACCTCCAGCTCGCGACCAACCTCGGCGTGCAAGGCCTGCGTTATAACCAGAAGACCCTCGGCTGGACGGAAATCGCCCGCTCGATCGCCGACGCGCCGCGCCGCGCCGTCATCGCGCGCCAGACGAAGGAGACGAAGATTTCCGTCAGCGTGGACCTCGATGCCGCGGCCCCGGCGAAGTTCGCCACCGGCCTCGGCTTCTTCGACCACATGCTCGACCAGATCGCACGCAACGCCGGCATCAGCCTCGTCATCGAGTGCACCGGCGACCTGCACATCGACGAACATCACACGGTCGAGGACGTCGGGCTCGCGCTCGGCGCCGCGCTCAAGCAGGCGCTCGGCGACAAGCGCGGCATCGGCCGCTACGGTTTCACCATGCCCATGGACGAGGCGAAGGCCGAGGTCGCGCTCGACCTCAGCGGCCGCCCGTACTTCGTGTTCGAGGGCCAGTTCCCGCGCGAGAACGTGGGGCAGCTGCCCAGCGAGCTCGTGCCGCACTTCTTCCAGTCGCTTGCGACCACGCTCGGCGCGACGCTCCACATGTCCGTGAAGGGCGACAACACCCACCACATGATCGAGGCCCTGTTCAAGGGCTTCGGCCGCGCCCTCAAGCCCGCCGTCGCGCGCGGCGCGGGCAGCGAGATCCCGAGCACCAAGGGCGTGCTTTGAAAATTCCAAACGCCAAATCCCAAATGCCAAAGAAATCTCAAAATCCCGAAACCAAACCGAATTTCGAAACTTACTGTTTCGGGTTTGTTTGGAATTTGGAGCCTGTGATTTGGGATTTGCCCCCCACCGGAGGCCGTCGCTGATGCTGGCCATAGTCGATAGTGGGGGGGCCAACATCGCCTCGGTGCGCTTCGCGCTCGAGCGGCTCGGCGTGCAGAGCGAACTCACGGCGGACCCGGCGGTCATCCGCGGGGCGGAGCGCGTCATCCTGCCGGGCGTCGGCTCGGCGCCGGAGGGCATGAAGCGCCTGCAGGCGAAGGGCCTCGTCGAATGCGTGCGCGGACTCCAGCAGCCCGTGCTCGGCATCTGCCTCGGCATGCAGCTCCTTTTCGAATCCTCCGCGGAAGGCTCCACGCCTTCGCTCGGCGTGATTCCCGGCAAGGTGGCGCTCCTCCCCGAGTCGCCCGGCATCACGGTGCCGCACATGGGTTGGAACACCCTGTCGATCCGCACTGCGACGCCGCTGCTCGCCGGCTTCGATGCGGGCACGCGCTTTTATTTCGTCCACAGCTTCGCCGGCCCGGTGAACGGGTTCACGCTGGCCTCGTGCGAGCACGGCTCGGCTTTCGCGGCCGTCGTCCGCCGCGGCAACTTCTGGGGCGCGCAGTTCCACCCCGAGCGTTCCGGCGCGGCCGGCGCGCGCTTCCTGAAAAACTTCCTGGAGCTGCCCGTATGACCAACCCGGTTTGTAACGTATTATATTACAAAGGGGCTTCGGACCTATGATCATCTATCCCGCCATCGACCTGCGCGGCGGCCGCGTCGTGCGCCTCACCGAGGGCAGGTTCGACCAGGAGAAATCCTACGGCGACGACCCGCTCGCGGTCGCCCGGGGCTTCAAGGCCTCCGGCGCGACCTGGCTGCACGTCGTCGACCTTGACGGCGCGAAGGATCCGGCGAAGCGCCAGACCGCGCTGGTGGAAAAGCTCGCCCGCGAGAGCGGCCTGCGCGTCCAGACGGGCGGCGGCATCCGCGACGAGGCCCAGGTGGCCGCACTGCTCGGCGCCGGTGTGCAGCGCGTCATCGTCGGCAGCCTCGCAGTGCGCTCGCCCGACCTCGTGCGCGGCTGGCTGAAGAAATTCGGCGCGGAGCAGATCATCCTCTCGCCCGACGTCCGCGTCGATGCCGCCGGCATCCCGCGCATCGCCGCGGCCGGCTGGCAGGAAACCACGGGCGTCGCGCTCAACGATTTCCTCACCAGCCACCTCGCCGCGGGCCTGAAGCACATCCTCTGCACCGACATCAGCCGCGACGGCAAGCTGACCGGCCCCAATGCCGCGCTGTATGCGCAGCTCGTGACCGACTTTCCCGCGCTGCAGATCCAGGCCTCGGGCGGCGTGGCGTCGCTTGACGACCTGCGCGGGCTCAAGACCACCGGTTCCGCCGGCGCGATCGTCGGCCGCGCGCTGTACGAAAACAAATTCACGCTCCAGGAGGCCCTCGCATGCTAGCGCGTCGTTTAATTCCCTGCCTCGACGTGCGCGACGGCCGCGTGGTCAAGGGCGTCCAGTTTCGCAACCACGTCGACATGGGCGACATCATCGAGCTCGCGTCGCGGTACCGCGATTCGGGCGCCGACGAGCTGGTCTTTTACGACATCACCGCCAGCAGCGACGGCCGCACCGTGTCCGCCGACTGGGTGACGCGCGTCGCGAAGGTCATCGACATCCCCTTCTGCGTCGCCGGCGGCATCCGCTCGCTCGACGACGCCCGCCGCCTGCTGCACAGCGGCGCGGACAAGGTCTCGCTCAACTCCCCCGCCATCGAGAATCCCGACCTGATCGGCCGGCTCGCGGCCGAATTCGGCTCGCAGTGCGTGGTCGTCGGCATCGACAGCCGCGCGGAGAATGGCGACTACTTCGTGAAGCAGTTCACCGGCGACCCGGACAAGACCCGTGCCACCCGCTGGCGCACGGTCGACTGGGCCCGCGAGGCGCAGAAGCTCGGCGCCGGCGAGGTCGTGCTCAACTGCATGAACCAGGACGGCGAGCGCAAGGGCTACGACCTCGCGCAGCTCAAGCTCGTCCGCGCCGTGCTCACCGTTCCGCTCGTCGCCTCCGGCGGCGCGGGCGCGCCGGCACACTTCCGCGACGTCTTCCGCGACGCCGGCGTCGATGCCGCCTTGGCGGCGTCCGTCTTCCACAGCGGCGCGATTCCCATTCCCTCGCTTAAACAGTACCTCGCCACCGAAGGCGTGATCGTACGTCCCTGATCTGGGCACCACTAATCCACCCTCATCTCTCACTAATCCGAACCCAAAAACCATTAGTGTCCCCTTAGTGTGACTTAGTGGTGCCCATCCGATTCCCATGAAACTCCCGAAAATCGACTGGAAAAAGAACGACGGACTCGTGCCCGCCATCGTGCAGGACGCCGCCACGCTGCAGGTGCTCATGCTCGGCTACATGGACGCCGCCGCGCTGAAGCAGACGCTGCGCACGAAGAAGGTCACGTTCTTCAGCCGCTCGAAGCAGCGCCTGTGGACGAAGGGCGAGTCGTCGAAGAATTTCCTGCACCTCGTGGGCATCGAGGTCGACTGCGACAACGACACGCTGCTCGTGAAGGCGCACCCCGACGGCCCGACGTGCCACCGCGGCACGACCAGCTGCTTCGGCGACGCGGGCGCGTCCGGCGTCGGCTTCCTCGCGCACCTCGATGAGGTCGTGGCCGCGCGCATCAAGAGCAAGGACAAGTCCAGCTACACCGTCCGCCTGGTGAAGGAAGGCGTGGCCCGCGTCGCCCAGAAGGTCGGCGAGGAAGGCGTGGAGACCGCGCTCGCCGCGATGCAGAAGGACAACCGGGAATTCGCCGGCGAGGCCGCCGACCTGCTCTATCACCTCATCGTCCTGCTCCGCGCGAAGAAACTCTCGCTCGCCGACGCCGTGGCCGTGCTCGAGCGGCGCCATGCGCCGAGGAAATAACCCGGCGCCGGCGGCTTACTTTGGCGCCGGCGGCGGCGCATCCACCGCCGTGCCGGCGAACTTGAAGCGCACCTTGACCTCGGGATCGACGGTGATCAGGCCGGCCTTGCGGATCTTCTTCAGGCCCCAGTGGCGGTAATCGACCGTGGCCTCGCCCGTGATGGTGTACTCGCTGCCGGCGCGCTGCACGTTGATGGGGAATTCCACCAGCGCGCTGGTGCCGTGGAAGGTGAGGTTGCCGGTGACGCGGCCCTGGCCGTCGGGCGTGAGCGCGATGATGCCGATCTCGAACCTGCCGGCCGGGTCATCGCCGCCGAGCCACTTGAGCATCGCCTCGTCGCGGTCGGGCTTGCCGGTCTTGAGGTCCGCGAACTTGAACGCCAGCGAGCCGGTCTTGATGCGGTCCTTGGCGTCGATGCCCGCGGCCACCTCGTAGCGGTCGAGGTGCGCCGTGAACGACCCCACGGTGACACCCACGTCGACGTCCACATAGGAACGGCTCAGGTCGGCCTTGAGGATCTTGTCGGCGGCGGAAAGGGCGAGGGGCAACAGGAAGAGGAGGGCGAGCAAACGGACGCTTTTCATGGTGAAATGTAATGGAGACTCGCCTCGGAGACCGCAAATTCGCATTTTTGTGCCACTTGGATGCCGGGCTGAGAGGTGAAGGTTGAAAGTCCAAACCTTCCCTCCCCCAACCTGGCTTTCAACTTTCACCCCTCAACTTTCAACTGCGCGGCGCCTGTCGCGCCCGCCTCATGAGTTCCCCGCGCAAAACCGCCGACCAGTGGTTCGTCGAATATGGCGAAAGCCACCAGGACGACACCAACGAGCTGATCCACTGGATCTGCGTGCCGGTCATCTTCTGCTGTGTGCTCGGGCTGATCTGGTCGATCCCGGTGCCGGCGATCCTGTCCGGCCCGGCCCCGTGGTTCAACTGGACGCAGCCGGTGGCGCTGGCGGTCCTGCTTTTCCATATGCGGCTGTCTTTGCCGCTCGCCGTGGGATTGTTTGTTTTCATCGGCGTTTGCTACGGCCTGATCGAGTGGCACGCGGCGGCGCTGGCGTTCGCCGTGTGGAAGACCTGCCTCGTCCTGTTCGTGCTGGCGTGGATCGGCCAGTTCATCGGCCACAAGATCGAGGGCAAGAAGCCGTCGTTCCTGCACGACGTGGTTTTCCTGCTCATCGGCCCGGCGTGGCTGCTGCACTTCGTCTACCGGAAGCTCGGCCTGCGGTATTGAACCGCCGCGTTCCGCCCGGGCCTTCAGTTTTGCAGCGGCACCTTCTCGACCTCGGTCGATTTTTCCGGCTTGGCGAGCGGGTTGGGCGCCACCGGTGGCGCCTTGAATTCCACGGGGATCACGACGCGCACGTCGACGGGCCGGCCGTCCTTGCGCGGCGTTTCAAACAGCCACTGGCTCACCGCGGTGGCCGCCGACCAGCCGAATTCCGGCTGGCTCGCGCCGCGCACGCGCGGCAGGCGCACGCGGCCGTCGCGGTCGATGACCAGCTCGATCTCGGCCCGTCCGGCCTCCCCAGTGTCGAGCCGTCCCGCCGGGAAAACGGGCGCCCGCCGGTACAGCGGATAAAGCGGCCGGTCGAGCTCGCGGGCGCCCACCGGCTTGTCCGCGGTCTCGAGGCCGGCCAGCAGCCGCTGCTCGGCGCTGTCCGCGCGCGGCGCGGTGAATTTCCAGGTGAAGCTGAAATCCGCGCCCACCGTCTCGCCGTGCCGCTTCAGGGGCTTGAACTGCCACGCGGCGATGGCCGCCGCCGCCTCGCCGAATTCCGGGGCGGTGGCCTCGTCCACCGCGACGTCAATGACGCGCCCGCGCGGATCGATGGTGAAGTTGACGCGGGCGCCGCCGCGCGTGCCGGCCACGGCCAGGGCATAGGGATAGACCGGGTCGACCATCCGCACGGCCTCGACCGGCTCGTCGAAATAATCCACCGCCTTCTGGTTGTACGCCTCGCGGAGGAAAATCCCGTTCCGCTCCAGCCAGTCGGCGTGGTTGTCCTGGCCGGCCTCATCCGTGGTGTAGAAGCTCAGCACCGCCTGTTTTTGACCGGCGATGTTCATGAGTCCTTGGCGCGCGGGCCGGCATTCCCAGGTGGCCACGGTTTCAAGTGCCGCACTCAGGAAATCCGGGTGCGTGGCGCGGACCACCTGGACGCCCGACACGCGGCCCGCCGGGGTGATGCCCAGCACCAGCTCGACCTCGCCGGCGAGTCGGCGCGGCTCGAGGAAAGGCGGATAGGTCGGTTCGCTGTTGGGCGGATCGCCCGCCGGCACCGGCTCGGGGTCGTGTACCTGGGTCATGAAATAATCCGCCTTGATCGAACGCTCCGGCGTCCCGGCGGGCGTGAACGGCAGCGTGACCTCGCGCACGGCGGCCGTCGGCTGGTCGTCCTTGATGGCCGGCCGGAACTTCCACTGCTTCACCGCCTCCACCGCCGGAGCCCGGAACCGTTCCGGGCCGGACACGGCCTGGGCTTCGCTCACATTGCCGGTGGCATCCACCACGAAGCTCACGCGGACCTGCTCGGCGCTCCAGTCCGCCTTCGGCTCGGCCGCATAGACGGGATATGTCCATTCGATGAGGCTGCCGCTGTGGTTGTGCTTGAAATAATCGAGGTCGTCCGTGCCGCCGGTGTTTTTCAACCGTTCCGCCGCCGGGCCCGTGGTCGCCAGCATCAGCAACAGGCAGCCGCCAAGGAGTTTTTTCATGGGAAATCGCCGCGGGCCCGCGCGGCTGTCTGTGTTGGTCTATCCCCGGCCGCCGCGCAAGACCACGACGTGGGCGAGGTCGTTTTTTTCGAACTCGTCCCAGTAGCGCTTCTCCACCCGCTTGAGCCGCTCCTCGCGCGAGGGCGCCGGGTCCACCCCGGGTGTTTCCAGCGCCTCCTTCCCCTGCTCTCCGCCGAGGTCGCGCTCGGCGAGCCGCGCCACGAGCTCGTGCCAGAAGACGTCGTTTTGGAATTCGCTCTGGAGGTCACGGATGCGCTCGTCCTCGGCGAGTTTGGCCGCCGGCTGCAGGGTCTGGTCTTCCATCTCCTCCACGAGGTCTGCGCAGCCGAGGCTGGTGGCGAGGCCGAGCAGGCGCTGGTCGAGGGCGAAATAGCGCTTGGCGGCGGCGGTGTCCTCGCCCTGGTAGGCGGTGACGGCCCACATGCCCAAGTGCACCAGCTCGAGGAGCTGGCGGTATTCCTTCGCGGTGAAAGAGACTTTCATGCCGCCACCCTTGCCCGGGCCACCCACCCCGCAAGCGCGAAGTGGGCGGCTGGCGCGCTACTTCCCGGTCGCCGGGGCCTCGGGGACCGGCGCGGGCGCCGCCGGGGCCGGCAGGGGGGCCCGGACCACCACCCAGCTTCCGAGGCTCGGGCGCGGGGCCAGGCGCCAGCGAAGTTCGGCGCTGCGGGCGTTCATCGTGAAGGCAAATCCGGCCCGCCAGCGCGAATCGGCGGGAGCCCCCGGGGATTCGTTTGGCGTGAAGGTCCACTGCCGGGTGGCCGCTTCCACGGCCGCGGCAAACTCGGGATGCGATGCCTCCAGGGTGCGCACCGACTTCACCTTCCCGTCGGCGCCAATGATCAGCTCCACAATCGCCCCGCCCGAGACACCCTGGGCCGCCAGAACTTCCGGGTAAAGCGGTCGGGGCTGCGGCCCGTGCAAGGTGGGCCGGGAACCCTGGGCGGTCGGCCCTTCATCGCCGGCCACGGGAAAATTAAAAGGCCGGCGGGCATTGAACTTGACCGGCTTGCCGGCCACGAGCCGGACCGGCTGGTGGTCCTGCACCGCGAGGTTCAGGACGACCGTCTCGAGCGCATGGTCGCCGGTGGGGTCTTCACTCTCCACCACCTTCGCATCCTCGGCCTCGCCCTTTTCATTATAACTGATTTCGACCATCACATTGTAGCCGGGTTTGGGTTTCGTCTGGGCTTGGGCGGCGGCGAAACCGAGGGCCAGCAGGACGGGCAGGAGGAGGCGCGGGAGGTTCTTCATGGGGGGTGACAAGGTGAGACTGCTGACGGTCGCCGGGGTTGCTGGCAAATCGATACTGTCCAAATGCGGAATTCGGAATGCAGATAGCGAAAGGACCTGAAACCGCGGCATTGACCGGCCCGCGCGCGCTCCTTTCACTCGGCGGTCCGCTTTTTACACATCGGTCCCGCACTCCGCACTCCGCACTCCGCACTCCGCACTCCGCACTCCGCATTTCCGTCATGCCCGACTCCGCCGACAACCCGAACCTCATGGAAGCCCTCGTCTCGCTCGCGAAGCGGCGCGGCTTCATCTACCAGTCGTCCGAGATCTACGGCGGGCTCAACGGTTTCTTCGACTATGGTCCGCTCGGCGTCGAGCTGAAGCGCAACATCCGCGACTGCTGGTGGCGCGACATGGTGCACCGCCGCGAGGACATCGTCGGCATCGAGACCTCCATCATCATGCACCCGAAGGTCTGGGAGGCGTCCGGCCACGTCGCCGGCTTCACCGACCCGCTCGTCGACTGCAAGGTCTCCAAGCAGCGCTACCGCGCGGACCAGCTGTTCTGGGCGGCGGTCGTGATTGACGGCAAGGTGGCCGGCTATGTGTCCGCCCTCGAGAGCGAAAAGACCGCCGCCGAGCTGCAGGAGGCCGCCGAGTCGTTCAAGCGCAAGAAGGCGTTGCAGGGCGCGCTCGCTCCGGTCGTCGCCAAGGATTTCACCGAGGCCACCGCGGCCGAGATCCCGCTCATCCCCTCGCCCGCCACCGGCGAACCCGGCAGCCTGACGCCCCCGCGCGCGTTCAACATGATGTTCGAGACGAACGTCGGCGCGCTGAAGGACGCCTCGTCCGTCGCCTACCTCCGCCCCGAGACGGCGCAGGGCATGTTCGCCGACTTCAAGAACGTCGTCGACACCACGCGCGTGAAGCTGCCCTTCGGCATCGCCCAGGTCGGCAAGTCGTTCCGCAACGAGATCACGCCGCGCAACTTCATCTTCCGCTCGCGCGAGTTCGAGCAGATGGAGATGGAATACTTCATTCACGAGGACGCCGACTGGGCCAAGGCCCACGAGGAATGGATCACGTGGTGCGAAAACTGGCTGAAGAGCATCGGCCTGCCGGAGTCGCACCTCTCGCGCCACACCCACCCGAAGGAAAAGCTCGCGTTCTACTCGCGCGGGACGGTGGACATCATGTTCAGGTACCCGTTCGGCGTGCAGGAGCTCTGGGGCATCGCCGCCCGCGGCAACTACGACCTCACGCAGCACGCCAACGCCTCCGGCAAGCCGCAGGAGATGTTCGACGAGGCGACGAAGAAGAAGTTTGTCCCGCACGTGATCGAGCCGGCGGTCGGCACCGACCGCATCTTCCTCGCCGTGCTCACCGCCGCCTACGCCGTGGAGGACGTGAAGGACGAGAAGGGCAACACCGAGCAGCGCACCGTGCTTCGGTTCTCGCCGCGCATCGCGCCGGTGAAGGTCGCCGTGCTCCCGCTGCTCAAGAACAAGGAGCAGCTCACGACCCGCGCCCGCGCCCTCTTCGAGAAGCTGAAGCGCAACTACGCCGTGCAGTACGACGACGGCGGCGCCATCGGCAAACGCTACCGCCGCCAGGACGAGGCCGGCACGCCGTGGTGCGTGACGATCGACTTCGAGACGATCGAGAAGCCGGGCGACACCTTCACGCTCCGCGAGCGCGACAGCATGCAGCAGCGGCGGATCACGGAGGCCGAGCTGTTCGCCCTACTGGCTGAATACGTGTACTGACGATCCGCGCCCCTTCTCCCGAACCCCAAGATAACGTGAATGTTTTCTTATTGGGCTCAGGTATGTCACCGGCGCCAACGGTTCGTGAATTGTCGGCTGCCGTTCTAAATGCCCAAATGGGGTTGCACACGGATGGTCGGTTTGTCCCTGGTGCCGCAGCTGCACCGGGGCGTAAACAATATGGGGAAGTTATTCCTCAGTTTCTCACCTCTCTCCGCGATGCGGTCGCCTCCTGGCAGAACAAGTCGATACACGCCGTAACCTATGAGGACATTGGCGCGATATGTGTTTCTTTGGATAAGGAATTTGGAACCGGTCGAAACGCTGCCGTTGCTCCCTTTTGGGAGACTCAGGCCAAACGATTTGGTCCTCTTTTTAAGCCTCCATTTAGTCGGAGCGATGACGACGGGTTCGCTGACCTGGTTAGTGAAAGTGCAAATTGGATAAGACGTGTTATTGAGGTGGAACTCGGCAAGCCGCAGTCCAACACCTTGGGCAGTTATATCACCGCCTTCTTTCGCCAGATCGTCGAGCCTATGGGCGATTGGACCATAGTTACGCTCAATCATGATCTTTGGTTAGAGCGCGTTTTGTCTTCCCTGGGCTTAGAGTTTCACGACGGTTTTGAGACGACAGGAAACGTCCGCGAGTTTCATCCGAGCCGAGTTCGCGAACATACGCACAATTTGCTCCTGAAGCTTCATGGATCTATAGATTGGCGTTGGCACCCCGATCGAAAGAATCACGTCAAACTCTCCGGGGGCTGGGACGAACTCGATGTTGTTCGCGCACATCATGCGCCTCAGGTTCTTATCGGCACCTTTAATAAGCTCGAAGAATATAGTTACGGAATCTTCCCTTATCTTTTTTCCGCTTTTGATCGCGTTTTATCGCAAGCAACCTGCCTTGTCGTCTGTGGATATGGATTCGGGGACAGTGGCGTGAATCTCCGGCTCTTCTCGGAATTGCAATATCGACCAGAACTTAAAATGACCGTGGTGCATCCATACCCGCTGAGTTTGATTAATTCGGCTCCCTTTCATGCTTCTAGTAAACTCCAGCCAATGTTTTGCTCCGGCAGAGTTGGTTTCATCAGGTGTAGATTCGAAGAGTTCTCTCATTCGCGGAATATTGCCCGTCTTCATAGGTTAGTTGCATAACCAGGGCGAATTTTGCCTTTCCGTTCAGCGAGGCGCGAACATGTTGCCCGCATGTACCCCCGCCTTCCGCTGTTTTTGCTTTCCGGTGCGCTGCTCTCCTCTCTTTCCGCCACGCCGATCCCCGTCATCTTCGACACGGACATCGGCACCGACATCGACGACGCCTACGCCCTGGTCCAGATCCTCGGCAGTCCCGAGCTCAAGCTGGTCGGTGTGACCACCGTGTCCGGCGACACCGTGGCCCGCGCGCGGCTGGCCGCCAAGCTGCTCGCGGTCTGCGGTCATTCGGAAATCCCGGTTTACGCCGGCACCTCGACCGCGCCGCAGTACCTGAAACAGGCCGAGTGGGCGGCCGGCTTCGCCTCGCCCAGCCTGCATCCCGACGGCGGCGTGGATTTCCTGCGCGCCCAGGTCAACGCGCATCCCGGCGAAATCACGATCATCGCGGTCGGCGAACTGACCAATGTCGCCGCCCTGCTCGCGGCGGATCCTGCCATTGCGAAAAAGATCAAGGCCATCGCCCTCATGGGCGGCTCCGTCCGCCGCGGTTACGCCCCGGGTTCGGCGCCCGAGGCGGAATGGAACATCCGTTCCAACGCGCCGGCCGCCCGGGCCGTCTTCGCCTCCGGCGTCCCGCTGCTCGTCGCCCCGCTGGACTCCACCGCGGAGCTGAAACTGACCCCGGAGGGGCGCGTGAAGGTTTTCACCCGCGGCTCGCCGCGCACCGATGCCCTCGCGGCGCTGAATTCCATCTGGCGGCACACCAACACCTGGAAGGGTGAGAACCCGACGCTGTTCGACAACCTCGCCGTGGCCCTCGTCGCCACGCCGGGCGTGGCCCCGCTCACCGCCCTGCATCTCGAGGTCGACGAAAAAGGCTTCACCAAGGTCATCCCCGACCAGCCGGCCAATGCGCAGGTCGCGCTGACTTCCGATCCGGCGGCGTTCCTGGATTATTTCATCCCGCGGCTCTGAGTCCGCGCGGGCAAATCCGTCTGGCCTCGGGCCCCATCCCTCCTGCATAAGTTTCCCATGCGCCTGCCGAGCCTCCTCACCCTCGCGGTCCTGCTCTGCCCCGCCGCGTTCGCCCAGTCGCCCGTCACCGGCCAGCCGGTCAACAACGCCGACGGCGTCTTCCGTTTCGCCATCGTGCCCGACCGCAACGGGGGCAACCGGCCCGGCGTGTTCGAGGATGCCATTGCGAAGCTGAACCTGCTCCAGCCGGAGTTCGTCATGACGACCGGCGACCTGATCGACGGCTACACGACCGATCCCAAGGTCGCGTCCGCGCAGTGGGACGAGTTCGACGCGCTCGTGAACCGGCTGCAGATGCCCTTCCACTACACCCCCGGCAACCACGACATCAGCAACCCGGTGACGCTCGACGCCTGGAAGGCGCGGCGCGGGCCGCCCTGGTCGAGCTTCGTGTACCAGAACGTGCTCTTCCTTTCCCTGCACACCGAGGACCGGCCGTTCGGCGGGCTGGGCGCCGAGCAGATCGAGTGGGTGAAGCGCACCCTCGCGGAAAACGCCGGCGTCCGCTGGACCATGGTGTTCTGCCACCGGCCGCTCTGGCGCGAGCCGAACCAGGCGGGTTTCGAGCAGGTGCGCGAGGCGCTCAAGGGCCGCAACTACACCGTCTTCGCGGCGCATTACCACCGCTACCTCAAGGGCGAGGTGGACGGCATGAAATACTACGTGCTCGCCACCGCGGGCGGCGGCTCGGCGCTGCGCGGCGCTGACGTCGGCGAACTCGACCATGTCATGTGGGTGACGATGAAGCCCGACGGCCCCGTCGTCGTGAACCTCCCGCTGGCCGGCATCCTGCCCGACGACCTCGTGACCGAGGAGACCAACGCGCGGGTCAACGCGCTGCGCGACGGCACCTGGCTGCGCATCCCGCCGGTCATCCAGGACGGGCCCACGTTCAGCCGGCTCGAGGTGCCGCTCGAACTGCGCAATCCCACCGACCAGCCGCTGCGCGTGCGCGGCTCGCTCAACCGCACCGCGGGCGTGGAATTCCTGCCGGTCCGCATCGACCGCGTCGTGCCCCCGCAGCAAACGCTGTCGCTGGGCGTGCAGCTCAAGGCCACGACCGGCACCGCCTCGCTCCATGCGCTGAACGAGGACCACCTCCAAATCACCCTCACCGGCGCGTATGAGATCGGCGGCAAGACCGTGGCGCTGCCCGCGATGCTGCCGGTGCAGTTCGACTGGAAACACCCCGTGCCCGCGGCGGCGCCGCCGGTCGTGCTCGACGGCAGCCTCGACGAATGGCCGGCGGACGCCTTCACGTCCGTCGAGCAGCCGATGTATATCCGCGAGGACTGGGACTGGTCCGGGCCGGCCGACGGGCGCTTCCGCTTCGCCGTGCAGCAGCGCGACGGCAAGGTGTTCGTGGCGGTCGAGACCTTCGACGACCACGTGATCGCCCCGGGCAATCCCGACGACCTGCAGGACCGCCTGTTTCTCAAGCTCCGGACCTCCGCCGGGCTCGCCACCCTCGAGGGCACCGCCGGCACGCAGCGCGCCGACGCCGTCGTGCGCGCCACCCCCGCGGGCCTCGCCGGGGAATTCATGCTGACGCTGCCCGACGGCGAAAAATCCTTCCATCTCAACATCGGCTGGCAGGATGTCGACCGCGCGGACAGCACCAAGGCCTCGACCCTCTGGTGGCGTGCCGACGATGGGGCGTTCGGGGAATTCATCCTCGCGCCGTAGCGCGAACCAAGGCGACGGCCGCTTCCGGCCAGGTGGGATGGCGAAAGGCAAACCCCGCGGCCTGGAGCCGGCCGGGGATAACGCGGCGGCTCTTGAGGATGAGTTCGGTCTCCGTGCGGCGGAGGAACGCGCCGACTTCCAGCGCCCAAACCGGAATGGGCAGGGCGAGCGGCATGCCGACCGCGCGGTGCAGCGCGGCCATGAAGTCCCGGTTCGGCAGCGGGTGCGGCGCCGCCAGGTTGACCGCGCCGCTGAAATCCTCGCGCGCAAGCAGGAAGCGGATGGCGGCGATGAAATCGTCCTCGTGGATCCACGACACGTACTGGCGGCCGTCGCCGAGCCGGCCGACCCCGAGTTTCGCCAGCCCGGCCAGCACGCGGAACACGCCGCCCGGCGCCGGGCCCATCACGAGCGACGTGCGCAACGCCACCTTCCGCGTGCGCGGCGTCACGGCGGCCGCCTGCGCGGCTTCCCACTTCAGGCCGATGTCCACGCTGCGGGCCCACAACGCGGGCACGCCCGGCGGATCGCCGATGACCCCCGTGGCCTCGTCGTTCGCCGCATCGTGGCGGTGGGCATAGACGGTCGCCGTGCCGGCCTGCAGCCAGACGCGGGGCGGACGCGTCGCCGTTGCGATGGCCTCGCCCACCGCGCGCGTCGAATCCACGCGGGATGCCATCATCTCGCGCAGGTTCTCCTCGTTGTACCGGCAGTCGACCGAGCGCCCCGCGAGGTTGATCACGACATCGGCACCATCGATCTCCGCGGCCCAAGGGCCGGGAGTTTTCCCGTCCCACGCAATTTCGCGCGCCGGGCCGCCGCCCGCCGGCCGGCGCGTCAGCACCACGCATTCATGCCCCTCGGCGGCCAGGGCCCGGGCGAGGGCCCGTCCAACCTGGCCGCGGCCGCCTGGCAGTAAGATTTTCACGGCGGATTCAGGGTTTCGCCAGCACCGGCGGCTCGGCCGCGGCGCCCTCGGGCCGCAGGCCCTTGCGGCGCATTTTGTCGAAGTTGAACATGTTGAAGAAATGCATGCCCCCGAGCACGACCATCACCACGCCCAGCTTGGTGCTCAGGAACTCGATCATCTCCTGCACATCATGCGGCTTCTCCCCGTAGCGCAGCGCCGTGGCGATGAACCCGAGGTTGACCAGGTAGAAGCCGACCACGAGCAGGTGGTTGACCGAATCGGCCATGTCCTCCCGGCCGCGGAAGGCCTGCACGAGGAAGACGCGGCCGTTCCGGTGCAGCGTGCGCGCGACCCAGACGGTCAGGGCGACCGCGGCGGGCAGGTAGATGAGATAGGCGGTGACGGTGGGATTCACGAGGGCTCCTTTGTTTTTCTGATTTCTGTTAACTGAGAAATTTAAGGGCAAATAAACTACACGAGCCGGAAGACCTTCTCCCCCAGCGCGCAGAGGCGCTTGGCGGAGGCGGGGGAAAGGCCCTGGGCCCGCTCCGCCCACGCGGTGGTGAGCTCCATGAACTCGATCAGTTCGCGGAGCTTCCGCGCGGTGTGGGCGGAGTCGGCCTTGCCGGTCTCGGCCGCGTCGGCGCATTCGCGCAAGGCCGCCAGCGTGGGATCCAGCTCCCGTTTTTTCCGCTCCCGCAGGATGATCAGGAACATCTCCCAAACGTCCTTCAGCGTCTCAAAATGCTCCCGGCGGTCGCCGAAGATGTGCACCGTGCGGATCAGGCCCCAGCCCTGCAGCTCCTTCAGGCTGGTGCTGACGTTCGAGCGGGCGACGTCCAGCGAGTCGCAGATTTCGTCCGCCGCGAGCGGCTTGGGCGAAAGCATGAGGAGCGCGTGGACCTGCGCCACCGAGCGGTTGATGCCCCACCGCCAGCCCATCTCCCCCCAGTGGAGGATGAATTTCTGCATGGTGGGCGTCAGTTTCATACTTATTTCTGTAATTTCAGAAATATACGGGTCAATCCCCTTTTTCGGCCGGTTTGGAATCCCGCGGCTTGCCGCGCGGCGCCGGCGCGGTTCCACTGGCGCGGATGGACGCCCTTGCGCAAGCCCGCTCCCTGATCGACGCCGCCCACGCCGGCGACCCCAGGCGCGCCGCCGATGGCCGGCCGGCGGAACTGGTCTACGCCGACCGCATGGAAGCCTGGGTCGTGCGTGCCGCGGCGGAGCCGACCGCGCTGCTGCGCCTCGCCGCGCGCTGCCAGCATCTCGAGCGCTGGAGCGTGCCGCGCACGACTTTCCCGGACGGCAAGGCGGGTTACCTGAAGTGGCGCCAGTCGCTGTACAAAAAACAGGCGGACCGCGCAAAAGGCCTGCTGCTGCAGGCCGGCGTGGCCGAAGCGGAGGCGATGGATGTCGCCACCTGGGTTTCCAAGACCGCGCTGAAGACAAATCCCGGCACGCAGGCGCTGGAGGACGCCGCCTGCCTCGTGTTCCTCGAGAACGAGATCGCGGAGTTCGCCGCGCAGCACGCGGACTACCCCCGGGAGAAGTTCATCGATATCATCCGCAAGACGTGGCGGAAGATGAGCCCGCGCGGGCAGGAGCTGGCGAAGGGGCTCGCCCTGCCGCCGGCCATCGCCGCGCTGGTCGGCGAGGCGATTGCCGGGGCCTGACAATATGTCGTATCGCGATACTTTTTCTACTGCCGGCCCAAGGGCGGCTGGGAAATCCGGCCGGTGACGGAAGGGGCGCTTGCGATGGCGGTCGTTGTGCCCACGGTGTCCCCATGTTCTCCGGCCTTCCCCCCATCCCGAACTTCCTGCTGCGGCTCGCGCTGACCTTTGGCGCGGGCCTGATGATCGCCGCGCTGCTGTGAAGCGTTTCCGTTACGCCGCCGACCCGCTTTGCGTGCTCGCCTGCGCCGCGTATGCGGTCGCGCGCTGGTTTTTGCGGCACCGGCTGCCCGCCGGCTTCTGGCACGACCAGTTCACCGACCTGCTGCTGATTCCCGCCGCGCTGCCGGTCATGCTCTGGCTGCAGCGGCGGCTGGGCCTGCGGACGAACGATGCGCGGCCCACGTGGCGTGAAATCGGCTTTCACCTCGCCGTGTGGTCGGTGGCGGCGGAGGTGGCCGCGCCGTTCCTGTTCAAATCCGCCACCGCCGACTGGCGCGATGCGGTCGCCTATGGCTGCGGCGCGGTGCTCGCGGGCGGCTGGTGGACGTTGGCATGAGCTTCGACCGGCTGGCGCCGCATTATGGCTGGATGGAAGCCGTGCTGGCCGGCCCGCGCCTCCAGCGCTGCCGCACCACCTGGATCGCCGAACTCGCCGGCTGCCGCCGCCTGCTGGTCGCGGGCGTCGGGCACGGCCCGGCGCTGGCCGCGGTGCTGCGCCTGCATCCCCGGCTGCACATCACCTGCCTCGATGCCAGCGCAGGCATGCTGGCCCACGCGGAGCGCCGGGCCCGGAAGCACGGGGCGGACCTGACCCGGCTGGCCTTTGTGCAGGCCGCGCTGCCGGACTGGCAGCCGGTGGAATTGTTCGACGCCATCGCCACGCATTTCTTCCTCGATTGTTTCCCGCCCGACCAGCTGGGCGCGGTGGTGTCCGCGCTGGCGGCGGCGGCGACCCCGGACGCGCGCTGGATTGTGTCCGATTTCACTCTGCCCGACCGCGGCCCGCGCCGGTGGCGGGCGCGGGCGGTGCACGCCCTGATGTACGCCTTTTTCCGCGTCACCACCCGGCTGCCGGCCCGCCGGCTGACAAATCCCGACCGCCTGCTGCGCGCCGCCGGCTTCTCGCTGGGCGGGCGCCGCACCAGCGAGTGGGGCCTGCTGCAGGCGGACTGGTGGGAGCGCATGACGCCGGGACAACCCGGCTGAACATCGAACGCTCAACGTCGAACATCCAACGTCCAATAATAAAATAAACCCTTGGACATCCTGGCCGCCCTTGGGGCCGAGGCCTTGATTTGGACGTTGAGCGTTGAACGTTGGACGTTGAATGTTCCGTTCGTTTCCGCCCGTTGGCCGATCCCGCACACACCTCCTCCCCGCTCCGCTGGCGCTGGCTGCTGCCGGTGGCCGCGCTGGTCGTGGGGTTTTCCCTCTCGCCGTTCGACGCCGCGCTGAACCGCGCGTTCTTCGACGCCTCGAGCCGGCACCCGTTCCGTCCGGCGCCGCTGCCCGGGAACTCGGCGTTCGTGCTGGTCGACGAGCAGACGATGGCGGCGATGAGCGCCCAGGGCGTGCGCTGGCCGTTCCCGCGCGCCATCTTCGCACAGCTGCTCGTGGCGCTGCACCTGGCCGGGGCGGAAAAGGTCGTCGTGGACTTCACCTTCTTCGAGGAATCCTCCGCGCCGGAGCAGGACCAGTTGCTCGCCGCCGTGAGCGCGGCCGCGCCGTCGGTGATCCTCGCGCGTACCACCGAGCACTGGCCGGTTTTCTGGCCGGCCGGCTTCCGGCTCGCCCATGCCAGTTTCTTCGGCCAGCGGCGCACCGGCCTGGTGGAATTTCCCGCGGACAGCGACGGCGTGGCGCGCAACTACCTCGTCGATGATTCGCTCGCGCGCGTCGCGGCCGGCGCGCCGCGCGGGCCGCAGGGGCTGCTCCGCTGGCAGGGCGGCCTCGAGCAGATTGCGGGACGCGGCGTGCCCCTGCTCTCGGCGAAAACGTTCATCGAGGCCGGCCGGCCCGTCATTGAGCGCCTGGCCAACGCCGCGCCCGACCTCGACGTGCCCTCGATCGCCAAGGCCCTCGCGGCCGAGCCCGCGCTGGCCGGCGCGACGGCCGACGCCGTGCGCGGCAAGGTGGTCTTCGTCGGGGCCAATGCCAGCGGGACCTTCGACGTGAAACCCACGCCGGTCGGCAAGGTCGAGCCCGGCATCCTGTTGCACTGGACCGCTTGGACCAACTTCGTGACCAACGGCTTCATCACCCCGCTCGCGTGGCCCTTCGTCTTCGGCGCCGCCTTGCTCGCCGGCGGCGCGGTGCTGCTGGCGGGCAACCGCGGCCCTTCGCTGGCCGCGCCCTTCGCGGTCGCGATCGCCCTCGTGGCCCTGTTGCTGGCCGGCGGCTGGATCGCGCTGTCGTCGGGCTGGTTCCTCGCCCCCGCCACGCCGGTGGCGGCCACCGGCCTGATGCTGCTCGGCGTGGTCGTGGAAAACCTCTGGCGCGAGCAGCGCCGCAAGCGCGAGATCCAGGCGATGTTCGGCGCGTATGTGGACCCGGGCGTGGTCGATCGCCTCGTGCGCAACCCCGATTCCGTCCGGCTCGGCGGCGAGCGGCGCGAGGCCACGGTGTTTTTTTCCGACCTCGCGGGCTTCACCGACCTGTCGGAAAAGCTCCCGCCCGAGCAGATGGTCGAGGTGGTGAACGCCTACCTCGAGGAAACCAGCGAATGCCTCCACCGCCACGGCGCGTACGTCGACAAGTACATCGGCGACGCCGTCATGGCCGTGCTCGGCGCGCCCCAGGCGCTCGAGAACCACGCCCTCGCCGGCTGCCGGGCCGCGCTGGAGGCCCGCGCCGCGCTGGCCGGCGTCAACGCCCGCTACGCCGCCCGGGTCGGCGTGACGCTCGAGGTGCGCATCGGCCTGAACACCGGCGAACTGATCGTCGGCAACCTCGGCTCCTCGCGCAAAAAGCAATACACCGTCATGGGCGACACGGTGAACCTCGCCTCGCGCCTCGAGGGGGCGAACAAGGCCTTCGGCACCGGCATCCTGCTCGGCGAGGAGACCGCCCGCCGCGTGCAGGGGACGCTGCTCACCCGCCCGCTCGCGCGGCTCCGCGTGAAGGGCAAGCTCCAGGCCGTCGAGGTGCACACCCTGCATGGCGCGCCCGGCGACCTTGCGCCGGATGAAATCGAGTTTGTCGCCACGTATCGGACCGGCTACACCGCCTATGTCGAACGGCGCTTCGCCGCGGCCGTTCCCGCGCTCAGCCGGGCGCTGGAACTCCGCCCCGGCGACTACAGCGCCCGCCGGCTGCACACGGAATCCCTCCAGTTCGCGCACACTCCACCCCCGCCCACCTGGGAACCGGTCGTTTCCCTGGATTCAAAATGAAAAAGCCCACCCCCCCCGCGGTCCTGCTCGCAGGACTGCTCGCCGCCTCGGCGCTGCTGGCGTTTGAAGCCGGCGGCACCGCCTACACCAAGCGCGCAGAAACCACGCTGCTCGCCGAACCCAAGCCCCTCGCCGCCGCCGCCGGCAAACTCGCCCTCGGCAGGAAGGTGAAGATCGACCAGGTCCAGGGCGCCTGGCTGCACGTCAGCGACGGCCCGGTCTCCGGCTGGGTCTTCCACGGCAACCTTTCCGAGACCAAGCCGGCCGAGGGCAAGGGCCTCGACCTGGGGCCGCTCCTTGCGAGCAAGACGACCGCGACCGCGGCCGCCCGCCCGCTGACCGACGCGACGATCGAGTACGCGAAGGAGAAAAACCTCGGCGACGCCCAGGGTGACCTCGAGTGGGTCGTGACCGAGGCGAAGGCCGTCACGCCCGAGGACGTCGACGCCTTCCTCGCCGAGCACAAAAGGGGGGAATACCAATGAAAACCTTCCGCCTTTTCCTTTCCGTTCTCGCGGCGCTGGCCCTCGCCGCCGCCGCGCTGGCCCAGTTCGGCGGCCTCGACCTCGGCAAGCTCAAGAAGGGCTTCGACACCGCGAAGGACGCCTCGAAGGTGCTCAAGGGCGTCGCCGGCATCGGGCCCGAGGAGGAACGCAACATCGGCGAGACCGTCGCCCTCGAGCTCATCGGCAAATACGGCGGCGTCATCCGCGACGAGGCGATCACGAAGCGCGTCAACCTCGTGGGCCGCTCGCTCACCAAGTATTCGGACCGCCCGCAGCTCAACTGGCGCTTCGCCGTGCTGAATTCCGACACCGTCAACGCCTTCTCCGCGCCCGACGGCTACGTCTTCATCACCAAGGCGCTCTACGACCAGGCGACGAACGACGACCTGCTCGCCGCGATCCTCTCCCACGAGATCGCGCACATCACCGGCAAGCACGCGCTCAACATCGTGGCGCGCAACGACGCCTTCGGCGCGCTGACCAAGCAGGTCGCGCAGCGCAGCGGCGAGGCGGCCAAGGTCGAAAACACGCTCAAGCAGCTCAACCTCAGCACGGACCTGATCCTGAAGACGCTCCTCGAAAAGGGCTTCGACCCGCAGACGGAATTCGCCGCGGACCAGACCGGGCACAACCTCACGAAGACCTGCGGCTACGCGCCCGGCGGGCTGCGCGCGGTCCTCGTCCAGCTCCAGGCGCAGGGCGGGGACACGAAGAAGATGTTCTCCACCCACCCGCCGCTGGCCGACCGCATCAAGCGCCTGCCCGACGAGCCGGCGCCCGTCCCCGCCGAGATCGTGGCTGCGACCGCCGATGCAAAAAATTAACCTGGCGGAGAAGTTTGGGCAGTTCACCGCGCACTGGTCGCCGAAGATCGTCGCGGAACTCAACGGCCAGCACGTGAAGCTGGTGAAGTTCCGCGGCGAATTCGTCTGGCACCACCACGAGCACGAGGACGAGCTCTTCCAGGTCGTGGCGGGAAGTTTTCGGATGGAGTTCAGGGACAAAACCATCGAGCTGCGCGCCGGCGAGATGATCGTCGTGCCGCGCGGCGTCGAGCATCGGCCGGTCGCCGACGAGGAGGTCTCGGTGTTGCTCTTCGAGCCCGCCTCGACGGTGAACACGGGCACGGCGGGCGGCGAGCGGACGGTGGCGCGGCCGGACTGGATCTGATTTTCCCACCGAATTAACATCCTTTACGAAACCACCCCTCGCCCGCATCGCGTCTTCAGGGGTAACACCACCACCATGAAAACGAAACTGCTCCCCGCCTTCGCCTTCACGTTCCTGCTCTCCGTCCTTGTCGCGCCGGCTTTTGCCGAGGCCAAGGAGCGCAAGCCCCGGACCAGGGAAACCGACGGCACTTATGAGACCGACGACGGCAAGTCGGGCACCTTCAACGAGACCACGACCCGCGAGAAGGGAAAGACCGAGCGCAGCGGCACCTGGACCAACCAGAACGGCAAGACCGGCACGCGCAAGGCCACCACAACCCGCGACAAGGCGACGGGCACCGGCACGTACGCCAGCACCACCACGGGCCCGAACGGCCGGACCGCGACCGTGGACGCCACCGCGAAGAAAAACGAGGATGGCACCATCACGACCGACGGCACGCGCACGGGCTTCAACGGCAAGACCAGCACCTTCAACGAAACGACCACCAAGACCGCCGACGGCCGCTCGACCACCGGCACGGTGACCGGGCCCGACGGCCGGACCGCCGCGACCACGAGCGTGGTCAAGCATGAGGACGGCGTGACGACGAAAACCCAGACCGCCACGGGCCCGGACGGCAAGACGAGCGAGCGGGTCGTCACCTCCAAGGCCAACGGCGACGGCACGGCGACCCGCGTGATCGAGGTGACGAACCCCGACGGCACGAAGTCCACCCGCACCGAGACGGTCAAGGTCGACGCGGTCACCAAGTAGGCAGGCGGCGCGACGCGGAATCGCGCCCGTGGTTACAGGCCGGGGCCAATTGTCACCGGCCATTTTTTGGCGGGGGGAGAAACCGCCCCGGACCCGGCCCGTCTCGGCTGTAACCGCCCGGAAAACCATGAAGCATGATCCGTATTTCAAGTATCTCGCCGTTCTCATCCTCGCCGGAGTGATCCTGGCCTTCGTCGATCCGACGCCGGCGGCCGCCAAGCCGGCGAAAATCCCCGCACTCGCGGCCCACGGCGCCACCGACCGCCGGGCGAAGAGCTGACGGCGGGGCGTTCCGCCGTTGCGCCGCGGCGGCGGAACCGCACATTGGGCGGGGCATGGAACCCCCCGCCGCGACTTCGTCCTCCGCCTGGCGCTGGATTCCGTCGCTCTACTTTGCGCAGGGCGTGCCGAACGCGGTCGCGACCAGCCTCGCGGCCGTGATGTTCAAGAACCTGGGCGTCTCGAATGCGGATCTCGCGTTCTACCTCAGCTGGCTCTACCTGCCGTGGATCATCAAGCCGCTGTGGTCGCCGCTGGTCGACCTGCATGGCACCAAGCGCGCGTGGATCGTCGCGCTGCAGTTCGTGACCGGCGTGCTGCTGGCGACCGTGGCGCTCACCGTGCCGGCGCCGGATTTCGTGCGTTACGCGCTCGTGCTGCTCTGGCTGACCGCGTTCAGCTCAGCGACCCACGACATCGCCGCCGACGGTTTCTACCTGCTCGCCCTGCCCGCGCACCAACAGGCCGCCTTTGTCGGCGTGCGCAGCACCTTCTTCCGCGTCTCGACGATCGTGGTGAAGGGCGGGCTCGTCTGGCTCACCGGCCGGCTGTTCGGGCTGACCGGCAGCATGGTGTCCGCGTGGACGGCGGTCTTCCTCGCGCTGGGCGGCCTGTTCGGCCTCGCCGCGCTCTATCACCTGCGCTTCCTGCCGCGGCCGGCGGGCGACGGGCCGGCGGTGGTGCCCGCCGGGGGCGTGCCGGGCGGACTCGCCGTGTTCGTGGCGTTCTTCACCAAGCCGGGGATTCTGGTCTCGATCTTCTTCCTGCTCGTCTACCGGCTGCCCGAGGCGCTCGCGCTGCGCCTGGTCGAGGCGTTCCTGCTCGACCCGCGGGCCGCCGGCGGCCTCGCGCTGGACAACGAGCAGGTCGGCCTCGTCAATGGCACCGTCGGCACCGTCGCCTTGCTGCTCGGCGGCCTGCTGGGCGGCTGGCTGATTTCGCGCCACGGGTTGAAGCGCCTGCTGTGGCCGATGCTGCTGGTCATGCACGTGCCCGTCGCGGTCTTCGTGGCGCTCGCGGCGTGGCAGCCCGCCAGTTTGGCGTGGATCAGTGCGGGCCTCGCGGTCGAACAGTTCGGCTACGGCTTCGGTTTCACCGCCTACCTGGTTTACATGATGCTCGTCGCCCGCGGCCCGCACCAGACGGCGCACTACGCGATCTGCACCGGCTTCATGGCGCTCGGCCTGATGCTGCCCGGCCTGAAGGCCGGCGTGCTCCAGGAGCACCTCGGCTACCCGGCGTTCTTCGGCTGGGCGCTCGCGGCGGGCATCCCGTCATTGCTCGCCGCCGCGCTGCTGCGCATCGACCCGGCGTTCGGCCGCAAATCCTGATTCCCCGTGCCGTTTGTAACATAATACGTTACAAACGGTATTGGGCAAGGCACCGCCAACGTTGGGCGGAGCGAAGGATCAGCGGGCGACCACGAGCGGAAAGCCGCTCCTCCGCAGCGCGCGGTGCAATTCGCGCACGTGGGCGTGATCGCGCGTCTCGACGGTGCAGATGACGTTCACGGCGGACACATCGGGCCCGCTGAACACGCGATCGTGCTCGATGTCCTTCACGCTCGCCCCGCAGCCGGCGATGATGCGGGCCAGCTCCGACAGCCCGCCGGGGCGGTCGCTGATCGTCACGGTGAAGCGCGCGAGCCGGCCGTCGTGCACGAGGCCCTTCTCGATCACGCGGCTCAGCACCGCCGGGTCGATGTTGCCGCCACAGACGGCGAGCACGACCTTCCTGCCGCGCAGGCCCGGCAGCAGCCCGGCCATCAACGCGGCGAGCGGCGCGGCCGCGGCGCCCTCCACCACAATCTTTTCCTTCTCGACCATGCGCAGGATGGCGAGCGCGATCCAGTCCTCGCCGACGCGCACCACCTGGTCGACGCGCGGGCGGGCGAGCGCGAAGGCGTTCGCGCCCACCTTCAACACGGCGAGGCCGTCGGCGAGCGTCGCCCGGCGGGGAATGGCCACCGGCCGGCGCGCCTTGAGGGCGGCGGTGAAGCTGGCGGTCGCCACCGACTCGACGCCGATGACCTTCACGCGCGGCCGCAGCGCCTTCACGGCGACGGCGAGGCCGGCGATCAATCCGGCGCCGCCGATCGGGGCGATGATGGCGTCGACGTCCTTCACCTGCTCGAGGATTTCCAGCGCCATCGTGCCCTGGCCGGCGATGATGGCGGGGTCGTCAAAACCGTGGATGTAGGCGAGGCCCTCGCGGTCGGCGAGCGCGTCGGCCGCCAGCCGGGCCTCGGCGAAGTCGCGCCCCTGGATCACGACGCGCGCCCCGAGCCCGCGGCACGTGCTCACCTTGATGAGCGGCGCGTAGTCGGGCATCACCACGGTCACGGGAATGCGCAGGAGCCGGCCGTGGTAGGCGAGGCCGAGCGCGTGGTTGCCGGCGGAGGCGGCGATCACGCCGCGTTTTTTCTGCGCGGCCGGGAGCCGCAGGAGCGCGTTGCGCGCGCCGCGCTCCTTGAACGAGCCGGTGCGCTGCAGGTTGTCGAGCTTGCAGAAGATCCGCGCCCCGGTGATTTCCGAGAGCGGGATCGATTCCGGGCAGGGCGTGACGACCACGCCGCCGGCAATGCGGCGGCGGGCGGAACGGATGTCGGCGAGGGTGGGCGGGGCGGGCTTGATGGCCCGCCAAGCTAGGGCCTGGACCGCCGCGCGCAATCCCGACCTGCGCGCGGGTTATTTCGCCGCAGGCGCGGGCAGCACCGGACGCTGCTTGAGAAATTCCTGCCAGGCGTCACGCAGGCCCTTGCGCTCGTTCTCATCGAGCCGGCCGTCGTGGTTGGCGTCAAAGCGGGCGAGCATCTGCTTGCGGCCTTCCTGGAAGCGGGCGCGCATTTCCTCGCCCCTTTTCCGGGCGTCGGCGCGCTCAGCCCCGCTCAGGTGGTGGTCGCCGTCCTTGTCGAAACGATGCAGCATCGCCTGCCGCATGTGCATGCGGTGCCAGCGCATCAGGCGCATCATCCGCCGGAAATGGCGGTGGCCCCGCCAGCCGCCGTGGAAATCCCCGCTGTGTCCGCCCCGACCCGCAAATTCGTGCCGGCCCCAGCCGCCGCCCGGACCACCGGGGCCGCGGAAACCTTCCGGGCCGCCACCCGGGCCCCACGCCCCGGGCCCACCGTGTTCGGCCATGCGTTTCTGCCATTCGGCGCGCGCCGCGGCGCGTTCGGTGTCGTCGAGCTTGCCGTCGTGGTTTGTGTCAAAGCGTTTCAGCATTTCCTCGCGCATTGGTCGGTGGTCGCCATCCGGCGCGGGGGGCGGTGAACCGGCGGCGGGTTCGCCTTGGGCGAAGGCCGGCACGGCGAATAGCGTTGCTGCGACGAAACAGAGGGATACTGAACTGTTCTTCATTGCGGGATGGGGG
The DNA here is from genome assembly GCA_964481095.1 of uncultured Oleiharenicola sp. Taxonomy (GTDB): domain Bacteria; phylum Verrucomicrobiota; class Verrucomicrobiia; order Opitutales; family Opitutaceae; genus Lacunisphaera. The sequence continues at coordinate 33,348 of CAYZSN010000210.1, forward strand.
TTTCCGACAAGACGCCACGGCCTTCCCGCGGTTACAGCACCTTTCCCAACCATGTACCAGGTAACCTTTTCCGACCAAAGCATGCGCGAGCTGAACCAACTCGACAAGCTGGCGCAGATGGAAGCCATCGAACCGATCAGCAAGATCCGCCCGTCCGACTTGGAGAAGCCCCGCGAGCCGCTGGGCAAATTCACGCGCGGGAACCAGACCTTCTACCGGCTGCGCGCCGGCGACTTCCGCTTTTATTTCGAGGTGAAGGGCGAGACCCTGCACACGCACTACATCCTGCACAAATCCTCGCTCGAGGACCTGCTCTTCCGCATGAAACTGCCGGTTTCCGAACAGCAGCTGTTCGAGCAGCATTCCAAGTTCTGGAAATACCTCGAGAGCCTGACCAAGTAAGCCGCGCCATGTCGGACCTGCAGCAACGCGACAACCCTTACAACGTCACCCAGGCGAGCCGGATTTATTTCCTGCCCAACCTCATGACGGCGGGAAACCTCTTCTGCGGTTTCGGCGCCGTGATCCTCTGCATCCAGGCGCGCCTGCTGACCGACGCCGGCGAGTACGCCCAGCTGCACAGCGACCTGAAGTGGATGGACCTCTACACCCGCGCGGTGTGGTGCATCCTGGCGGCGGTGGTGTTCGATTCGCTCGACGGCCGCCTGGCCCGCCTCGGCGGGCGCACGTCGCTGTTCGGCGCGGAGTTCGATTCGCTGGCCGACGTCGTGTCGTTCGGCGTGGCCCCCGCGCTGATGGTGTTCTTCCTGATCCTCGCCCCGCGCGCCGACTACCAGTGGTTCCGCGAGCTGGGCTGGCTGATCGCCTTCTTCTACCTGCTATGCGGCGCGGTCCGCCTCGCCCGCTTCAACGTCATCACCAACCCCCTGCTCCATCGCGCGGAGGCCGAGTCGAGCAAGGACTTCGTCGGCCTGCCGATCCCGGCCGCGGCCGGCACGGTCGCGTCGCTCGTGCTCCTGCTGCTCAACATGGCGGCCAATGCGAAGGAGCTGCGCCAGTGGGCCCTGGCGCTGCCGCTGATCCTCGTCCTCGTCGCCTGCCTCATGGTCAGCACCATCCGGTACCCGAGCTTCAAGCAGGTGAATTGGGAGACGCGGACGCGCTTTCGTACCTTCGTGCTGGTGTTCGTCGCGATCATCCTGCTGTGGCGGTTGCAGGAGGTGGCCATCTTCTTTCTTTTTCTCGCCTACATCGCCTACGGCCTTTTCGCGCACTACCAGCGGGGCATGCGCCACGCCCAGATGCGCGCCTTGCGTCGGAAGGTTGTGAAAATGAAGCAGGAAAATTCCGAATAACTTTTCCGTGTGAACAACCCGCCGGTTGTTGGCGGTTGTTCAGGCGGGGTTCACAGCCGGCCGGCGGGGGTTTTTCCCTGCGAAAACGGGCGGTTGCTGCCAAAACCCGGCGACATAATAATACGAATACTTGCTTATTTAATCCCTCTTTAATCTCCTACCGGAGCCAACAACCCCAATAACGTCCCGACTGATGAAATTTAAGATCAACCGCGACCACTTCAGCAACGGCCTGACCCAGGTCCTCAACGTCGTCGGTTCCAAAGCGGCCATGCCGATCCTGAGCAACGTGCTCATCGAGGCGGAGAAGGACAGCATTTCGCTCACCACCACGAACCTCGACCTCGGCATCCGCTGCAAGATCAAGGCCGACGTCAAGGAGACCGGTGCGATCACCCTCCCGGTCAAGCGACTCGCCACCATCGTGCGCGAGCTGCCGAACGTCGACGTGTCGTTCGACTCGACGACGAACCACCAGGTGAAGATCGCCTCCGGCGGCTCCAACTTCCGCATCATGGGCCTCGGCGCGGAGGAGTTTCCCAAGCTGCCGGACTCCGGCGACGACAAGAGCTACAGCCTCGACCAGCCCGAGCTCGCCACGATGCTGGGCAACGTCGCGTACGCGCAGTCGACCGACGAGACGCGCTACATCCTCAACGGCGTCTATTTCAACTTCAAGGACGGCAAGCTCTCGCTCGTGGCCACCGACGGCCGCCGCCTGGCGCTGGTGAGCAAGGAGCTCGCGACGCCCGCCGCCAGTTCCGGCGCGATCATCCTGCCCGCGAAGACCGTGGCCGAGCTGCTGCGCCTGCTCGGCAAGGGCGAGAAGCTCAAGGTCGCCTTCAACGACCGCCGCGCCGCGTTCCAGATCGAGACCGGCAAGGAGGCGGGCGGGCTGATCGACAGCATCTTCCTCTTCTCGAAGGTGGTCGAGGGCAACTACCCGAACTACCAGCAGGTCATCCCGAAGGAGACGCACCAGCGCATCAAGCTCGAGCGCGAGCTCTTCCTCCAGTGCGTGCATCGCGCGGCGCTGGTCACCTCGGAGAAATCCAACTCGGTGAAGATCAAGATTTCCTCGAATCTCCTCGAGATCACGGCGTCCTCCCCCGACTTCGGCGAGGCGCACGAATCGATGGCGATTTCCTACAGCGGCCCGGACCTCCAGGTCGCCTTCAACCCGCAGTTTGTCATGGACCCGCTCCGCGCGCTCACCAAGGACGAGGTCTTCTTCGAGCTCAAGGACGAGGTGAGCCCGGGCGTCTTCAAGACCCTCGAGAGCTTTGTGTGCGTGATCATGCCGGTGCGGCTGAGCTGAGCCGCCGCGGCGCGTCCGCGTCCCCATGCCCGACCCGCTGTCATTGTTCCTCGCCCCGTCGGTGGCGGTGCTGCTGCTGCTGTTCTACATCAACCTGCGGCTGGCCTCGCCGCTGCTCGCGATCCCGATCCGCTGGCTGCGCTGGATCCTCTTCGCGGTCTTCGCCGCGCAGGCCAACGGGCAGCTCGGCGTGATCGACCGCCCGGCCTGGGTTGTCGCCAGCGTGGCCTTCCTCGGCTGGTTCCTGGTCGAGTCGGCGTTCAACTGGCTCAAGGTGAGCGCCATCAGCCTCAGCCCGCTGCCGCTGTTCCCGCGCTACGTCGTCAACAACAGCGGCGACGAGTGGCCCACCCAGAAGCGCCTGTTGAAGGTGCGCGACTGGCTCCGCGACCAGCGCTATGTGCCGGTCCAGGCGCTCAAGGCCGAGCTCGGCGGCGGCGTCTGGCTGCGCACGTCGGTGCACCACAACGCGAGCGCGACCATCCGCCTGCACACGCTGTTCGTGCCCCAGGAAAGCGGCGCCATCACGGTCTGCTTCAGCCTCTCGAGCCGCACCGCCGGCGGCCGGCGCTACGTGACCGACAACCTCTACATTCCCTTCGGCGGGTTTTATCCGGAAAGCTGGCACGTGGAGCGCACGCCCTGGCGGCGCAACCTGGCCCGGCTCGTCGCGCGGCATGAGCAGCGCCTGGCGGCCGCCAGCGAGGAGGCGGTGGCCTGGGACACGACGCCGATCGAGGACATCAACCAGCAGCAGCAGCAGATGGAGATGATCAACACCCAGCTCGGCTACCTGCAGCCCCACGCCGATCGCGAGGAGTACGGCAAGATCACCCCCGAGGGCCGCTTCCGCGTGTGGAAGGAGGCCTGGCTGCTCGATTACCTCGGTGTGGCGCAGCGCTACTGAGTGGATCACGGGCGGGCGCCTCCGCCCGTTGGCATCGCTGGGCCTGTTGGTGGCCGCCGTCTACGGCGCGGCGCTCGGTTTTGATTTCGTGCGCTGGGACGACCCCGTCAACATCACGCACAACCCGCTGCTGACCGAACCCTGGTCGCGCGACCTGCTGGCGAAACTGGTGAACGGCGACACGGCGCTGCGGTTCAAACCGATTCCCTGGCTGCTCTACCGCGCGACGTACGCCACGTGCGGTTTCAATCCCGCGGCGTGGCACGGGCTCAACCTCGCGCTGCACCTGGCCGCCGTCGTGATGTGCCGGGCCGTGCTGCGCAGCCTGCTCGCCCGCCTGAAACCAGCCACGCCGGAAGAGACGCGCGCGCTGCTCGCCTGGCTGGGCGCCGCGCTGTGGGCCGTCCACCCGGCGCACGTCGAGGCGGCGGTGTGGGCCACGGCCACGCCGTACCCGCTGATGGTCTTTTTCCTGCTCGGCTCGTTTTGGTTTTATGTCCGCGCCACGGATCCGGCGGCCACCGCGGGTGCGCGGCGGAATTTTTTCAAAGCCTGGCTGCTGGCGCTGCTGGCCTATGCGAGCTATCCGGTCGGCGTGACGTACGGCGCGTGGCTGATCGTCGCGGACCTCCGGGTTTTCCGCATCGCCCCGCTCGCCCGCGAACGCCGCGGCGAAATCCTGCCATGGCTCGCCCGGCATGCGCTCTTCCTGCTGCCGGCCGTGGCGAGCGTGCTCGTGACGTTCAAGAGCAGCTCGACGGCCCCCTGGCTTTATCCCGCCCCCGCCACGCTCGCGGAAGTGGACGTGTTCGTGCGCCTGCAGATGGCCGCGGCGATGCTGGCGTCGGTGTGGACGCATTTTCTCTGGCCGTTCGGGCTCACACCCAACAATCCGATGCTGCCGGTGGCGATGGTGCACGGACCGATGATCCTCACGATGGCCGCGCTTTCGATCGTGCTGGGTGTGATCGCCCTGATCGGCTGGCGCCGGTGTCCGGGCTTCGCCGCGGTTTTTTTCGGCAGCGCGGTCCTCGCGCTGCCGGTGCTGGGTTTCACGCAATGGCCGACGTGGTCGGTCGCCGACCGGCACGTGTACCTGCCGCACCTTGTCTTCACGGGTGCGCTGGCCGTCTGGTTTGCCGCGCGCGATTTCGCCAGCCGGCGCCAAACCGCCTTCACCGCGGGCGCCTTCGTCCTCCTCGGCGGCCTCGCCTGGCTGGGGCACCGGCAGGTCATGATCTGGCGCAATACGGACACGCTCTTCCGCTACCTCGAGGCACAGCCGGCCTTCACCTGGAATCCCGCGCAACAGGCCTACATCTACCAGCTGTGGGGCGCGCAACTGGCCGAGGACGGCCAACCCGCGCGGGCGCAGGAAAAGCACGCCCAGGCCCGGCGCGTTTTCCAAGCGGGCATGTTCCGCGCCGCCGAAGCGGGGAATTTCGCCGAGGCCATCGAGCTTTCGCTGCGCCTGGAACAGGCCTTCGGCCTGCCGCCGCCGCTGCGCCGCGAACGCGTGCGCTGGCTGTTGCGGCAGAACCGGCTGGCCGAGGCCGGGCCGGACCTTGCCCGCCTCCAGCGCGAACTGCCCGGGGATCCGGCAACCGCGGAAATGCTCCGCGAGTGGCAGCGCCGTTCCGGCGCCAATCATTTGTGAAAACCGGAACCCGTCCTGAAAAGGCTCGTCTCATCCCTGTCCCCGGGTAACTAACAAGCCATGATGGTTCTCGCCGTTACCGCGCTCGAAAAAATGCAGACCTTGAAGCCCGACGTGTGGCTCAAGATCGGCATCGTGATCGTCGCCTTCGTGGTGTTGATCCTCCTCCTCCGGCGGGTCATGCGCATGAACAAGATCATCGCCGGCGTCATCGTCTTCGTGGTCTGCACGGTGATCTTCTTTTCCTGGGTCTATAACCGCAACGAGCCGAAGTTCCTGACGCCGATAGTCGAGAAGATCGCCCCGTTCTTCCCCACCGCCGGGGCGTACTCGAACAAGCAGCAATCCACGCCCAAGCCCTGACCCGGGCCGCCGTAACGCGGATATTACGCGGGGCGCGCCAAAAACAAGTTGGTCTTTGGGAGTGGAAGCGCTACAGATTGCCGCTCCTATGGCCAAAACGCACTCTGACATCGGACTCATCGGCCTCGCCGTGATGGGTCAGAATCTCGCGCTCAACATCGCCGACCACGGCTTCCAGATTTCGGTTTATAACCGCACGGTCGAGAAGACCGACAAGTTCGTCGCGGAAAATCCCAACACGCCCGGCGGAGTGATCGGCACCAAAACCCTCCAGGAATTCGCCGCCTCCCTCGCCAAGCCGCGCAAGGCGATCATCCTCGTTCAGGCCGGCAAGGCCACCGACGCCGTGATCGACGGCCTCGTGGGCGTGTTCGAACCGGGCGACATCATCATCGACGGCGGCAACGCGCTGTGGACCGACACCATCCGGCGCGAAAAGGCGCTCAAGGAAAAAGGCCTGCGTTTCGTCGGCTCCGGCGTGTCCGGCGGCGAGGAAGGCGCACGCTTCGGCCCATCCCTCATGCCGGGCGGCGACATCGCCGCGTGGAAGGAACTCGAGCCGGTCTGGAAGGCGGTCGCCGCGAAGGTTGACGCCAGGACCGGCAAGCCGTTGCTGGGCGCGAAGCCCGGCCAACCGGTGAAGGGCGGCGTGCCCTGCACGACCTACATCGGCGAGAACGGCGCAGGCCACTATGTGAAGATGGTCCACAACGGCATCGAGTACGGCGACATGCAGATGATCTGCGAGGCCTACGCGCTGATGTCCGGCCTGCTCGGCCTCAAGCCCGCGGAACAGTCCGCCATCTTCACCGAATGGAACAAGGGCATCCTCGATTCCTTCCTCATCGAGATCACCGCCGACATTCTCCAGCAGAAGGACCCGGTGACGAGGAAGAAGGCCTTCGTCGACGTCGTCCTCGACACCGCCGGCCAGAAAGGCACGGGCAAGTGGACCTCGACCAACGCGCTCGACATGGGCGTCCCCGCCCCGACGATCGCCGAGGCCGTGTTCGCCCGCTGCGTCTCCGCCATCAAGGAGGAGCGCGTCGCCGCCGCGAAGATCCTCAAGGGTCCCGGCAAAAAATACCGCGGTTCGCGGAAGGCCCTCGTGCAGGCCATCCACGACGCGCTCTACTGCTCGAAGATCTGCTCCTACGCGCAGGGCTTCCAGCTCATGCGCACCGCGCAGAAGGAGTACGGCTGGAAACTGAACTTCGGCGAGATCGCGCAGATCTGGCGGGGCGGCTGCATCATCCGCGCGGCGTTCCTGCAGAAAATCACCGAGGCCTACGCGCGCAACCCGGACCTCGCGAACCTGCTGCTCGACCCGTACTTCAACAAGACCGTGAAGGCGGCGCAGGCGAACTGGCGCAAGGTCGTGTCGCTCGCCGCCGAATGCGGCGTGCCGGCCCCGACGTTCTTCTCGGCGCTGTCCTACTACGACAGCTACCGCGCCGCCCGCCTGCCGGCGAACCTGCTGCAGGCGCAGCGCGACTACTTTGGCGCCCACACCTACGAGCGCGTCGACCAGCCGCGCGGCAAGTTCTTCCACGTCGACTGGCCCGAGCCCGCCCGCCCGCAGCTGGACGCCTGAGCGCGGACTGCATAAGGCCTTTTTACGGCGCGGGCTTAAACAGCCGCGCCGTTTTTCTTATGGGATTAGAGAGGCGGCCTTAAACCCTTCCGCCGGGGCGGCCGGCGCCTTGTCGGCCGGGCTGGCCGCAGCTAGCTTGGGGCTGTTGTGGAAATCTTCGTCATCATCATCCCGCCCTTCATCGCGCTGCTCATCGGCGCGATGGCGTTCTTCGCGCCGCGGCCGAAGGACCCGGTGGCGGAAAAGGCGCGGATCGACGAGCGCATCGCGTGGTTGGAAAACCGCCTCGTGCATGCGCGGGCGGGCAACTGGGACGAACAGATGATGGCCAATCTCCACACCCAGCTGGCCGAGGCCCGGCGCGAACAAAGCGCCCTGGTGGCGGCCTGAGTCAGGGCTTTGCCGGCGCCGGCGCGGGGGTTTTCTTTTCGGCGTCCGGATCCGACGGCGTCGCCGGCTTCTCGGGGTTGCCCTTGGCCCGCGGGTGCCCGTCGAGTCCTTCCGCCAGCGCCTTGATGAAGCCGTTGCGGAAAAGCGTCCGGATCGACTCCCAGCGTCCGATCCTGGTGTCGCCGAAGTCGCCCTCGAACGGGATGCGCAGGGCCACCTGCTCGGTGTCGCGGTTCTTCACCAGCACGGCGAGGCCGGCGACCATCTTTTCCCGAAGGCGGGCGAAGAGATTTTTTCCGCCGTCCTTCGGGCTCTTGAACTCGAGGTGCTCGAAGAACGGCTTGAAGTACCCCCGGTAACGCTCGTTCCGCGCCACCATCTCCAGGTAGCCGGTGAATTCGCCGGCACTGACGTCGACGTTGCCATAGGCGAGCAGGAGCTGGTTCAGCGCGGGCAGGGAGAGTTTTTCAATCTTCAGCTTCAGGTGGAAGCGCGGCCGCGGGGCCAGCGGCTCGAGCTCGCTCGACAACGCGAGGCGGCCATTGCCCGGCGTGCGGCCCTCGGCCAGGATGGTGGCCGCCGGGGATTTCCCGTCGAGGTCGGGCCGGTTGCGCAGCCCCCGGGCCTGGATCCGCAGGTCGCGGAGGAAAACATCGATGGGCGGGTCGCGCCCGAGGGCCACGAAATGGATCTCGCCCTCGGTCGCGGTGAAATCGGTGATCTCGATGGGGAAAAGATCCTTGATCACATCCTGCCAGCGGCGGTCGAAGTCCAGCTGGCTGGCTTCCTTCGTCGCCCCCTGCACGAAATTCAGCTTCGGCCGGCGCGCCGTGACTTCACTGACGGCTTCGCCCTGGATCAATTTCCGCCAGGCGAGGGAGAAATCAACCTGCTCTGCCGAGAGAAACGGCCGCGTTCCGCCCGCCGCGCGCTTGTCCAGCTGCAGGCCCTTCATGGTGTAGGATCCGCGGTAGAGGCGCACCGCGACATCGTCCACGTGGCCGCGGTAGGACGGAATTTGGTCGAGCCGTCGGTTGATCGCCTGCTTCAGGATCGACGGCAGGCACAGCCGCGCGACGACCAGCGCCCCCAGCAACACGCCCAAGGTGACGCCCCAGCCCGACCGCCAGCGGTGGTGAAGCGGGAGGGTCGCCCGGGGAGGACTTTGGGTCCGGGTCGTCATGACGCCATTCGTTGACCCAAAAACAGCCCCGCGGGTTCGTGTCATTCCTTGGAAAGTCGCTTGCTGGCCAACGGGTCGGGAACAGATTGGTTCCCTCCCGCCCTTTGTGACCATGCCCGTAATGCCCAGCACGTTTACCGAGCCCGAACTCGACGCCGAAACCGAGCGGCTTTTCCGCGCCCTGCTGCATGTGGACTGCACCCCGGGCAAGGCCTGGGATTACGACGCCTGCCGGAAATTCGCACCGCTGACCCTCGAGATCAACCGGCTGAAGAAGGAGACGGACGCGGTCATCCTCGCCCACTCATATGTCGAGCCGGAGATCGTCTACGGCGTCGGCGATTTCAAGGGCGACTCGTACTACCTCAGCCTCATGGCCCGCGCGGCGAAGGCGAAGGTGATCGTCTTCGCCGGCGTCGTGTTCATGGCCGAGACCGCGAAGATCCTTTCGCCCGGTGCCACCGTGATCGTCCCCGACCGTGGCTCCGGCTGCTCGCTGGCCGATTCATTGACGGGCGACCAGCTGCGGAAGTTGAAGGCGGCTTATCCCGACGCGGCGGTTGTCTGCTACATCAACAGCACGGCCGACGTGAAGGCGGAGTCCGACGTCTGTGTCACCTCGGGCAACGTCCACGACATCGTGGCGGCCCTCCCGCAGCAGCGCATCCTCTTCGTGCCCGACCGGCTCATGGGCGAAAACGTGCGCACGGAATTGAAGCGGCGCGGGGTGGACAAGGAGATCATCACGTCCGACGGCACCTGCATCGTGCACGACGTCTTCGACGCGGCGGCGGTCGCCGCCGCGCGCGCCCGGTTTCCCGGGCTCAAGGTCGTGGCGCATCCGGAGTGCACGCCGGAGGTGGCCGCCGCCGCGGATTTTGTCGGCAGCACCGGCGCGATGATGAAATTCGTCAAGACGACGAGCGCGCCCTATTATTTGATGCTGACCGAGTGCGGCCTGGTGGGGCGGCTGCAGGTGGAGACGCCGGAAAAACATTTCATCGGCGGCTGCCGGCTCTGTCCCTACATGAAGCTCAATTCCCTCGAGAAGGTGCGCGATGCCCTCGCCCACCCCCGCCCCGACCAGATCGTCACGCTCGACGAGGACATCCGCCGCCGCGCGGCGCGTTGCATCGACCGGATGTTCGAGCTGGCCCCGAAGGACTGATCCCCCGAGCCCTTTGTAACGTATTATATTACAAATACCCCATGCTCACGCCCCGCACCGAACACCTGATCGACCTCGCCCTCGAGGAGGATACCGGCCTGGGCGACATCACGAGCCGCGCCATTTTCCCCGCGAAGCACACGAGCCGCGCCGTGATCGACGCGAAGCAGCCGCTCGTACTCTGCGGGCTCGAGGTCGCCGCCCGGGTTTTTGCGAAGCAGGATCCCAAATTGAAGGTGCGTCTGCTGGCGAAGGACGGCGACCGGGTGAAGCCCGGCGCGGTGGTGCTCAGCGTCGAGGGCCCGACCGCGTCGATCCTCACCGCGGAGCGCACGGCCCTCAATTTCCTGCAGCGCCTGTCCGGCATCGCCACCCAGGCCCGCCGCCATGCCGACGCGGTCGCGGGCACGGGGGTGCGCGTGGTGGACACGCGCAAGACCACGCCCGGCTGGCGCGCGCTCGAAAAATACGCCGTGCGCACCGGAGGCTGCTTCAACCACCGCAGCTCGCTCGGCGAGCAGGTGTTGATCAAGGACAACCATATCGCGGCCGCGGGTTCGCTCACGAAAGCGGTGCAACTTTGCCGCCGGGCGGCATCGCGTGGCGCCAAGATCGAGGTGGAGGCCAAGACCCTCGCCGAGGTGAAGGAAGCCTGCCGGGCGCGGGCCGACATCATCCTGCTCGACAACATGGCCCCCGCCCGGGTGCGGACAGCCGTGAAGGCCATCGCCGGCCGCGCCGCGGTGGAGGTGTCGGGCGGGGTGCGCTACGAAACCCTGCGCGACTACGCGCTGCCCGGCGTGGACATCATCAGCATCGGCGCGCTCACCCACTCGGTGGCCGCCGTTGACCTCAGTCTTGACCTGGAGCCCGCCCGCCGCGGATGAAGATCATCCCCACCGACTGCCTCGTGCTCGGGGCCGGCCTGGCCGGTTCGGCCTATGCGCTGGAGGCGGCGAAGGCCGGCCTCAAGGTGGAACTCCTGTCCATGGGCCCGCCCCTGCAGGCGAACAGCGACTGGGCCCAGGGTGGCATCATCTACGACACGAGCCCGGACCCGGCGCAGCTGGCGCGCGACATCCTGGAGGCGAGCGACGGCACGGCGAACCCGGCCGCGATCGAGCAGCTCGTACGCGAGGGCCCGGCGGCCGTGAAGGACCTGCTGCTCGACGAGCTGCACGTCGGGTTCGACCGCGAGGCGTCCGGCGAACTCCATCGCACGCGCGAGGGCGGACACACCGAGCGGCGCATCATCCACACCAAGGACGCGACCGGCCACGCCATCCTTTCCGCCGTCGTGCAGCGGGTCGACCGCACGCCCGGCATCACCCGCCGCACCGGCCTGGTCGCGGTCGACCTGCTCACCCTGTCGCACAATTCCACCGACAACCACGACCGCTACGAGCCGCTGACCTGCTTCGGCTGCTATGCGCTCGAGACGGCCACGGATGAGGTCGTGGCCTTCGTGGCGCGCAAGACCGTGCTCGCGACCGGCGGGCTGGGCGGGATTTTCCAGCACACCACCAACCAGCCCGGCAGCGTCGGCCACGGCGTGGCGATGGCGTACCGCGTCGGCGCGCGGCTGATGGACCTCGAGTACGTCCAGTTCCACCCGACGGTCTTTTTCAAAAAGGGCGCGCAGCCCTTCCTCGTCACCGAGGCGCTGCGCGGCGAGGGTGCGGTGCTGGTGGACGCACGCGGCCACCGCTTCATGGACGGCGTGCATCCGCTGGGTTCGCTCGCGCCGCGCGACATCGTTTCCCGCGCCATCTCACACCATCTGGCCGAGACGGGGGAGGCCTGCGTGTACCTCGACCTGTCCGCGCTGGCGCCGGAATTCATCCGCGACCGCTTCCCCGGCATCCACGACCGGTGCCTGGCGAACGGCGTGGACATCACCCGCGAGCCGATCCCCGTTGTGCCGGCGGCGCATTTCTCCTGCGGCGGCGTGCACACCGATTTGGCGGGGCGCACGAACATCCGCCACCTCAACGCCGTCGGCGAAACCGCCTGCACCGGCCTCCATGGTGCCAACCGGCTGGCAAGCACCTCCCTGCTGGAGTGCCTGGTGGCGGGCCAGGCCGCCGCGCTGGCCGACGCGGCCGAATTGCGCGCCGGCGCTTTCCAGCCGCCCGCGCCGCGGGCCTGGCGCAGCCCCGCGAAAGCCGCCGACCCGCTGCTGATCCGGCAGGATCTCCAGCTGATTCGCCAGACGATGTGGAATTACGCCGGCATCGTCCGCTCGGCGCGCCGGCTGGCCCGGGCCCGCCGCATCCTGCTGGAGCTGCGCGAGGACATCCAGACGTTCTATCGCGACTGCCGGCCGACCCGCGAATTGATCGAACTCCGCAACGCCATCCAGACCGCCCTGCTGGTGGTGCACGCCGCGACGCTGAATCCCGTGAGCAAAGGTTGCCATTTTGTGGCCCCGGAGAATGAATAAACGCGCTTTCCCGCGCGTCTCACCCCCATGAAAACACCCCTTTTGCTCCTGCTGGGCCTGGCCTCGCTCGCCTCCCTGCCAGCGGACGACCGCCATGAGCGCCGCCGCGAGGAGCCGCGCATCATCCTTTTCGAACACGCCGATTTCCGCGGCGATTCCGTGGTGCTCTATCCCGGCGACACGATCGACAATTTCTCCGGCAAGACCTTCGAGAACGGCGCCAAACTGAACGACGCCGTCTCCTCCATCGCGGTCGAGGGCGGGGCCGAACTCTACGTCTATGAAAACTCGCGCTATCGCGGTCAGGCCATGCGCGTGACCGAGAGCGTCCGCGACCTCAGCGGCCGGCTGATCTCCGGCGCCGTGGGCGTGAGCTGGAACGACCGCATCTCCTCGGTGAAGGTCGGGCGCATCACGGGCTACGAGCGGCCGAACCGCCCGGGGCGGCCCGGCGACGGCCCGCGCGGCGATCCCGAGAAGATCATCAACGCGGCCTTCAAGGACATCCTCGACCGCAATCCCGACCCGGGCGAGCTGCGCGATTTCCGCGGCCGCTTCCTCGACCAGGGCTGGAACGAACGCATGCTGCGCGACCACCTCCACACGGAGGAACGCTACCGCCTCGAGGCGGCGGACCGGATCATCCAGCGCGCCTACCTGGACGTGCTCGGTCGCGAGCCGGACGCGAGCGGGCTCAAGACCTACCGCAAGAACCTGCTGGAGCGCAACTGGACCGAGGGCGACGTGCGCGACAATCTCCGCAAAAGCGCGGAGTATCGCGCCAAGCATCACTAGGCCAGCGGCAGCGTCTTCGTCTCGCCGATGGCGGGCACGGTGAAGGTGCTCGCGGGCACGTCCCGCTCCGCCAGCGCCGCAGCCAGGTCGCGCGCGGGCGCATCGACGCCCTCGTCGGTCAGGCAGAACGTGCCGAAGTGCATGGCCACGCTCCGCCGGGAGCCGAGCGCGAAATGCGCGGTCACCGCCTCCGCCGGGTTCATGTGCACCGACTCCATGAACCAGCGCGGCTCGTAGGCGCCGATCGGCAGCAGCGAGACCGCGGGCGCGCCCAGCCGCGCCCGGATGGCCGCGAAGTGCGGCCCCCAGGCGCTGTCGCCCGCGAAATACAGCGAGCCGTGCGGTGTGCGGAGCCAATACCCGCCCCACAGCGTGCGGCCGCGGTCCCACGGCGTGCGCGAGCTCCAGTGCTGCGCGGGCGTGCAGACGACCTGGAGCCCCGGCCGCGCCCAATGGTCCTGCCACCAATCCAGCTCGACCACGTTCGCGACGCCGCGCGCCCCGAGCCACGCCTGCAGGCCCAGCGGCGCGATGATCCGCGGCTGGCGGTGCTGGGACAGCCACCGCAGCGCGGAAAGATCGAGGTGGTCGTAGTGGTTGTGGCTGAGCACCACGACATCGATGCGCGGCAGCTCGCCGAGCCGCAGCGCCGGCGGGCACACCCGTTTCGGCCCGAGCAGGTTGAACGGGCCGGCGCGCGACGCGAAGACCGGGTCGGTGAGCACCGTGCATCCGGCGAACTGCAGGAGGAACGAGGCGTGGCCGATGAAGGTGACGGCCACCTCACGCGCGCCGACGGCGGCCGGCAAGCGCACGGGCGGAGCGGGCGGGATGGACGCGGGCCAGGCGGTCGCCGAGCCGTTGGCGCGCTCGCGCCGCCATTTCCACAGGTCGGAGAATCCGCGCGGGCCGGGGCCGTGCGGGTTGAAGAAGCGCGCACCGTCACAGTGGTCGCTGACCGGGAACGGCGGGGCCATGGCGGGTCAGGCGAGCTTGCGCTGCGCCTGCGACCAGAATTCGAGCAGCGCGCGGAAGTCCTGCTCCTTCGAGCCGCTGTGGATCACGTAGTCGTAGCTGTTGCGCTCGGCGAGCTCGGCCTCCGCGCTGAGCATGCGGCGTTGCAGCTCCTCGGCGCTGACCGCCCCGCGGCCCTGGAGGCGCTCGCGCAGCACGTCCATCGAGTCGGGCGCCACGAAGATCGTGACCAGGCGGCCCTGCAGCAGCGGCGTCGCGGCGGCGGCCGCGCGGATGCTGCGCACGCCCTGCACGTCGATGTTCATCACGAGGCTGGTGTGCGGCAGGCGGTCGAGGACGGCCGACTTCAGCGTGCCATAGCGGTAGCGCCGGTGCACGCAGGCCCATTCCAGGAAATCGCCGGCGGCCAGCCGGCGGTCGAACTCCGCCTCGCTGAGGAAATGGTAGTCGCGCGCATCGACCTCGTTCGGGCGCGGCGGGCGCGTGGTGGCGGTGATGACGCGCTCGAAACCCGGCACCTCGCGCACGAGGCGGTCGCACAGCGTGCTTTTGCCGACGCCGGCCGGTCCGGCAAGGATGAGCAGGGCGGTCGGCGCGGCAGGCATCACTTCGGATAGGTGAAGGCCGCGGCGCTGGTGACGAGCCCGTAACCCAGCAGCACGGCGCCGAGCAGGCGCGGGCGGTTCGCCGTGCGGAACAGCCAGTCGAAGAAGTCGCGCAGGCGGAACGGATACGCGGCGAGGTAAAGCGCGGCGGTGATGCCGACATACACCGCGGTGACCATCAGCAGGCGCTGCGGGTGGGTCCATTCCATGTAGGCGGCGCCGAGCAGCGGCTCGGCGGCGACCAGCATGAGGATGGCGAGGGCGCGCACCGCGAGGAAGTCGGGCGTGTAGACCAGCGAGAGGCCGGCCAGCACCGCGAAGCCGAGCATCACGAACGTCGGCTTCTGGAAAAAGATCAGGTCGGCCTCGCTCAGCTTCGAGACGCGGAAGATGAACCACGCGGCCCCGGCCACGAACAGCACCCACGCGGCCTCCTGCGAGCGCGGCAGCGCCTTCGCCCGGACGGCGACCGGCGCGCCGTTCCAGCACAGCACCGCGCCGAGCAGCACGAGGAACAATCCGGGCAGGAGCGTGGCGAGGGCAAGGGGAGTCATCGGCAGTTGAAAGCTGAAGGTTGAAAGTTGAATGACGCAACAAGAAGGAAGCACACGGTATTGTTCTCCGGGTCTTTCAACCTTCACCTTTCACCTTTCAACCCCGGCGACAGCCAGCGACCCGTACAGCACGGCCGTCGAGGCGCGCTCGATCTTCACCGGCACAAGCTCGCCGATCAGCCGCTCGCTGCCGGCGAAGTGCACGATGCGGTTGCCGCGCGTGCGGCCCATGTAGCCGACGCCCTTCTTGTCCGGCCCCTCCACCAGCACTTCCTGGGTGGTGCCGAGCAGGGTGGCGTTGCGGCGGTTGGAGTTGGCGCGGAGGATGGCCAGCAGCTCCTCGTTGCGCGCCTCCATCACGGCCTCAGGCACCTGGTCCCCCAGCGCCGCCGCCGGCGTGCCGCTGCGGATCGAATAGCGGAAGACGTAGGCCATGTCGTAATTGCAGGCTGCGAACAGCTCGCGGGTCTGCGCGAAGTCCTCGTCGGTCTCGCCGGGGAAGCCCACGATCACGTCGGTTGAAAAATACATGTCGGGCCGCACGCGGCGCAGGTCGTCCACGATCTGCCGGTAGCGGTCGCGCGAATACGGGCGGTTCATCGCCCTGAGGATGCGGTCGGAGCCGGACTGCAGCGGCAGGTGCACGTACTCGCAGAGCTTCCCGAGGCGGCCGTAGGCCTGGATCAGGTCGTCCTTGAAGCCGCGCGGGTGCGGCGAGGTGAAACGGATGCGCTGCAGGCCGGGGATGGCATTGACGCGCTCGAGCAGCTGCACGAACGGCGTGGTGCCGCCGGTATGCGGGTAGTCGCGCCGGCCGTAGCTGGTGACGATCTGGCCGAGCAGCGTGATCTCCTTCACGCCGCGGTCGGCGAGCTGCTCGCACTCGCGCACGTTCTCGTCCATCGGCCGCGAGCGCTCGTCGCCGCGCGTCTTGGGCACGATGCAGAAGGCGCAGTCCATGTTGCAGCCCTGCTGGATGGAAACGAAGGCGGTGACCTGCCGGTCCTCGAGCACGTGGTCGCGGATGGTGTTCTGGGAGCCGGCCTCCTCCGCGATGTCGACGATCGTGCGGCCAATGGGGGCGCCGGCCTCCTGCGCGGCGCGCAGGTTGTCGAGGTAGTCCGGCACCTGGTGGAACTTCTGGGTGCCGACGATCAGGTCGACGTCGGGCAGGGCGTCGAGCAACGCCGCGCCGCGGTTCTGCGCCATGCAGCCGAGGATGCCGAGGACGAAGCGCGGGTTGCGCTTCTTGCGCTGCGCCACGGCGGAGGCCTTGCCGATCGCCTTCTGCTCGGCGAGGTCGCGCACGCTGCAGGTGTTGAGCAGCATGACGTCGCAGGCGTCCTCGTCCTGGACGATGCGGTAGCCCCGGGCGCGGAGCAGCGCGGCCACGGCCTCGCTGTCGCGCTCGTTCATCTGGCAACCATAGGTCTTGAGGTAGACGCGATTCACGAAGCGGAAGGTTTAACTACCCGCCCACCCCGCCCGGTCAACGCGGGAAACTGCGGCCCGGCCCGCCGCCCGGCTTGCCGCGTCCGCCCGGCCCGCAAGACTCCGCCCATGCGACCGATGACCGGCTGGTGGCGGCAAACGGGGCAGGAAGCCGCCTTCCTGCTGAAAAGCGCGCGCCCCGGTTTCTGGACGACGACGATCTGGTTTTATGTCCTGGCGCTCGGCGGCCGGCCGGTGTTCCGCACGCCGGAATTCTGGGTCGGGCTCGCGCTCGTGACCTTCCCGCTCGGGCTCCTGATCTACGGCTGGAACGACCTGGTGGACACCGAGACCGACCGGCTCAATCCGCGCAAGGACACCTTCCTGTTCGGCGCGCGGCCCTCGCCGGCGCAACGCCGCCGCCTGCCGTGGTGGATCATCGCGATCCATGTGCCGTGCGCCGTGGGGCTGGCGTTTCTCATCGGGCCCGCCCGCGCGGCGCTCTGGTATGCGATGATCGTGACCGCCGTCGCGCTCTACAACCAGCCGCCCTTCAGTTTCAAAAGCCGGCCGCCGCTCGAGGTGTTGAACCAGGCCGGCTACCTCGTCGTCTTCGTGCTGGCCGGCTGGCTGGTCGGCCTGCCGCGGCTGCCGTGGCCGACCTTCGTTTTTGGCGCGCTGTTTGCGATGCACTCGCATCTTTTCGGCGAAGTCATGGATTGCGAACCCGACCGCGCGAGCGGCCGGCGCACCACCGCCGTGGTGCTGGGCGTCGTTCCCGCCAAGCTGCTGGTCGCGGGGCTGCTGGCCTTCGAGGCCGCGTGGACCTGGGGGTTCTTCCATGACGGCGTCATCGCGCTGTTCCTGGCGGCGAGCGCCGCCTGGTTCCTGGCCGACGCGTTGTGGTGGTGGCGCGGGCGGCCTTACGCGGGCTGGCAGATGCGCGCGTTCTTTCTCGGTTGGAATGCGGTGGCCGTGTTGAGCTTGCCGTGGATCTGGACGCACGCGAGCCTGAGCCGCCTTGCATGAAAACCACGCGGCTCCTGGGCCTGGGCTTGTTTCTCGCGGCGACGTCTCTGCTGCGGGCCGCGCCGGCGCGGCCCGAGGCGGTCGTCGTCGTGTTCGCGGACCAGCATTCGGCCTATGAGCGGACCGCCCAGGTCGTGGGCTTTGTGGACTGGTTGAAGGCGCAGGTCCCCGGCCTGCCCCTGGCCATCCTGCTCGATGGCGACACGCAGGAATACGGGAATGTCATCGCGCAGCGCAGCCACGGGGCGATCGACTTCGCCATGTATGCCGCGCTGGCCAGGCGGGCCCCCACCGTCGTCAACCTCGGCAACCACGAGGCGGAATTCATGCTGCTCGACGAAACCGTGGCGCGCATCCAGGCCACCGGCGTGAAGGTCGTCAGCAATCTCGTCAACCGCGCGACCGGCCGGCCGTTTGCGCCGGTGTCCGTGCACCTGGCGCTCGGCCAGCAGGAGGCCGTGGTCGTGGGCGTGGGTACCGACAACCTGAATGTTTACCGTGTCGCCGTCCGCCCCACGCTCGATCTCCAGCCCACCACGCCATGGGCGAGGGCAAACTTTCCCGCGCTGCTGGCCAACGAGCCCCTGCCGATCGTGCTCAGCCATGCCGGCATCGCCGCCGACCGCGAGATGCTTGCGCTCGTGCCCGACGGCACGCTGTTCGCCGGGGCGCACGACCACCAGCAGTTCACGGAATCGTTTGGCCGCACGGTTTATTTTCATTCGGGGGCATGGAACACCCGCGTGTCCCTGGCCTTCCTCTCGCGGGACGAAGCCGGCCGGCCGCGCTGGTTGATCGAAGACCACCCCATAAAGGCCGACGGTCCGACCGACCCGGCGCTGCAGGCGCTGATCGCCCGGGTCATGCAGGAAAACCTGACGACAGCCGACCAAGCCGTGGTCGGGCACACGGCCCGGACGCTGGGGCCGCCCAAGGCCGCGCGCTTCGTGGCCGGGGCGCTGTGCACGGCCGCGGGCGTGGACGCGGCGTTCATCGGCAACACGACCTTTGGCGGCGGCCTGCCCGCGGGTGACGTCACCCGCCTGCAATTCGACGCCTGCGTGCGGTTCGACGGCGCGATCTTCACCCCCGAGGTGGACGGCGCGCGCCTCGCGCAGCTGCTGGCGGCGGCGAACCTGACGCCCGCGACACCGTTCGCCCAGCGGCGCGGCGAATTCAACTTCGCGGCGGGTCCGGACACCATCGATCCGCAAAGCACCTATCGCATCGCCACGACCGACTGGGGGGCGAGGAACACCGATCGCTATTTCGGCGCGCCCGCAATCGCCTGGCACGAGCAGCCCGGCCTCAGGCTCAAGGCCGCGGTCCTCGCCGCCCTCGCGGCGCCCTGAGGAGTAAAGCGGATTTGCGTGCTGGCAACAAGCGCGCCGGGCCGTTTACAGCCGGTTTAGCGCGGCAGGCGCAAAACCTCGTTGATCTTGCGACCGATCTGCCGGCGACGCTCCAGGCTGACGCTGCCAAGAGGGGATGAGCAGGCATCCTTCGACACCAGATAAAACACACCGCAATCAACGGCGGTCTGAAAATCAAGCCCGTCCGAACCGTTCAACAGGATCTGCCAGGGCTCCACCGCGGTTGCCGGTGAACGTTTGCTTCCGTAAAGGACGTTCACGCGGAGAAACTCCGGGGCCCGGCAATCTTCCTCGCAGGAGATGACCACGGCGGGGTGGGCATCCTTGTCCTTCGGATTGATGCGCACCCGCACAATGTCCCACTGGTGCATGTTCAACGTACCGGCGAGGCATCGATCGGCGCGCGATTGGCTTGGGCATAATCCGCCGCCCGGCGTCGGAAATATCCCATCGGTCGCTCCGGAATGGGCTCCGGCACGATGTATTCCGTCAGCTGCACCAATCGATTGCCCTTGCGGATGACCACCGGCTCCCCCTCCAGCGCACGATCGATGAGCCGACCCATCCGGGGCTTGGCTTGGGAAAGAGTCAGGATATTCATGGGCCCAAAATTAGGCCGGAAAACAGGTCTGTCAAGAGAGCCATTAATGGCACCGCGCGAAGCCGGGGAAAACCGCCTTTCCTTCCGTGGCCCGGTTGTTTTCCTGTGCGCATGGGATTTTTCGACCGTTCCCCTTCCGACCAGCCGCAACCCAACCCGCCGGGCGGACCGGCCGCCGCCGGCGGCGTGATCCCCCGGCTCGCCGAGGCCCGGGCGAAGCTCGAGGCGCGCGATGTGCCCGGCGCCGTCGCCATCTACCAGGAGGTGCTGGCCGCCGGCGGCGCGCGGCCCGACGTGCTCGTGGCGATTTCCGGCGAGCTCGGCGTGCGCGGCCAGGTGCGCGAGCTCATCGAGCTGGTGGCCCCGCATTACGACGCGGCCCGCCACGGCCCGGCCACCGGCCTCAACCTGCTGCAGGCCTACCTCGCGGTGCGCAACCTCGACGCCGCGCAGCACGTGCTCGACATCCTTTTCTCGCTGAACCGCCCGGAGCTCGAGGAGCGCCTGTTCGGCTTTTCCAACGCCATCGGCGAGCTGATGGCCGGCCATGAGGCGGCGATGCCGACCGCGGAACAGATCGCCGGCGCGCCGGATGCGCCCGGCGCCCCCGCGGAACCCGCCAAGATCAGCCTCGCGAGCATCAGCAAACCGATCTGGTTCTACGGCCTCGAGCAGTCCGCCCCGCACCTGCTGGGCCGCAAGGACGGCAAGCTGCGGCGCGTGGCCTTCGCCCAATGCTCGCTGCCGGGCCTCACCGGGGTGGTCGAGCGTTCCGCCCGGCCCGAGGATGAAACCGGCCGCTTCTGCCGCGGGTTGCCGCTGTGGTTTGCCGAGACCTTCGCCGCCGCCGCCGGCTACGACCCGGTGGCCGCCGTGGCGCTGTCCTCGCGCAAGCATTACATCCTGTTCCCGGTCGAATGGAGCGCGGAGAACATCCGCGAAGTCAACGAGAGCACCACCGGCGGGCTCGACTACGTCGTCACCTTCGCGCTGCGCAACAAGAACGATGACTTCGAGCTGGTGGCGCACATCTGGGAAGTGAGGAAATTCCGCGAGCTAAAGCAGTTTGCCACGCGCTGGACGCCGGCGAGCGCCGACACCGTGCTGCAGCAGTTCCACGAGCAGATGCGCCTCTACATGGAGTGGTCCGCGCTGCCCGAGGGCAACGGCCTCGCCTACCGCGCGCCGGTCTCCCCGACCGCGCACATCCAGGCGCTCGGCGCCACGCTCACCCAGTTTTTCGGCGAGAAAGGCGTGCTCGCGCCCGAACAGGTGCCGGCCGGCACCGCGGCGGCGCTGCAGGACACCCGGGCCAACCCCGACGATCCCCGTGCCTACCTCGGGCTGGTGGCGGGACTCGTGCGGCAGAAGGCGCAGGGCGTGGCGCCCGATCCCGCCGCCCTCGAGCACGCCAGGGCGTGGCTGGCGACCGACCAGGCGCAGAAGGCCGACATGGCCGCGCTGGTGATCAAGCTGCTCTAGGTTGCGCCGACAAAAAAGCCCGGCGCGGCGGCCGGGCGGGATTTTTGCCAAGGGTGCGCGCCGGCCTTATGGGTGCGCCGCGTTGTAGTACGCGACGAAGTCGGCGGTGACATCGAGCTCCGGCTTGGCGGAGATGACGCCTTCGCCGAGCTTCGAAATGTCGAAGATCAAGCCGAGGTCGCGTTCCTTCGCGTAGGCGGTCATGGCCTTGGTGATTTCCTGCACGACCGGGCCCTGTTTCTCCTGCTGGGCGGCCTGTACGGCGGCTTGGAACTGCTGCTGCTTGCCTTGCAGTTCCTGCTGGAGCTTCAGGCCATCGGTCTGCTTCTGCTTGATCGCGTCGGCATTGGCGACGGGATCGGCCTGCAGTTTGTTCAACTCGCCGACGATGGTGCGGAGCTTCTCATTGAGCAGGGATAGCTCGCTCTGCTGGGTGCTGAACTCGAGTTCGAGTTCCTTGAGGACGCGCAACAGCTGCTTGATGCCGCGGTCCTCGGCAACGAAGTCGGCGCTGTTGATCCAGGCGATGCGCGAGGTCGGGATGACCTTCGCGGCGGCCGGCTTGGCGGCGGGGGTGGCGGGTGCCTGGGCGGAAAGCGACAGGGCGCCGAGGGTGAGGCTGAGCAGGGTAACCAGCAGGCGGGCGGATTTCATGAGGGGTGAGAGGTAGAGTGGGCCGGGGGTTTGGCAAAGGTTAAATCAGGGGAGAAGCAGCAAGCACCAGATAGCAGGCAACGGGACCTGGCCAAGCAGCCAAAGACGACCGGCGCCGGTTCTTGTTACTTGTTAAATGATACTTGTCACTTGGTTGCAGCGGCCAGCTGCCCGCACCCGGCGGCGATGTCGATGCCGCGGCGCTGGCGCACCGTGCTGGGCAGGCCGTATTCTGCGAGGGTGTGCTGGAAGCGCCGGGCGGCCTCCCGGCCAGCCGGGAGGCCGTCGTAGCCGGCGGTGGGATTGAGCGGGATGAGGTTCACCTGCGCGAACTGGCCGTGCAACAGGCGGCCGACCGCATGGGCGTTTTCCGGCAGGTCGTTCCTTCCCTCGATCAGGGTCCATTCGTAGAAGATGCGGCGCCGCTGCTTCGCGATGTAGTAGCGGCAGGCGTCCATCAACTCCGGGAGCGGCCACTTCCTCGCCACGGGCACGAGGGCCGCGCGTTCTTCCTGGGTGGCGCCGTGCAGCGAGACGGCGAGGTTGATCGGCCGGCCCTCGTCGGCCAGGCGGATGATGCCGGGCACGACGCCGACCGTGCTGATCGTGATCCGCTTGGTGCCGAGCGCGAGGCCGCCCGGGTCGCGCAGGATGTCCACGGCCTGCAGCACGGCGTCGTAGTTGTGCAGCGGCTCGCCCATGCCCATGAGCACGATATTGCGCAGCAGCGCGCCGGATTCCTTGTCGGCCAGCGCCGGGCCGGCCTCCGTGCGCAGGACGTCCTCGACGTGCAGCGCCTGCGCGACGATCTCGCCGGCGGTGAGGTGGCGCGCGAAGCCCATCTGCCCCGTGGCGCAGAAGACGCACCCCATGGCGCAGCCGGCCTGGCTGCTGATGCACGCCGTCACGCGGCCGGTGTAACGCATCACCACCGTTTCGATCTGGCGACCGTCCCCCAGCCCGAGCAGGAATTTGCGCGTGAAGCCGTCGCGGCTGTGCGTATCGACGGCGACCGGCAGCGTGGTGAAGCTCAGCCCGCGCGCGGCGGCGGCGCGGAAGCGCGCCGGCAGGTCGGGCATCCGCGCCCAGTCCTCCACCCGCTCCAGGTACACGTAGGCCCACAGGCGGGCGGCGTGCACCGGGCTGAAGCCGTGGCGCACCGCCCAGACGCGCAGGTCCTCGCGGGTGAGGCCGTGGAAATCGAGGCGGGTGGCGGACATGGCTGGGAGGAGGGACAAGGCAGAACATCGAACGTCCAACATTCAACGCTCAACGTCCAAGTTGATCGCACATAAATTGAACGTTGGATGTTCAAGGTTGAACGTTGAACGTTCCATCCTGCCTGCGCAGGATGCAGCCATGTCCGATTGGCCGGCCAGGTTCCTCCAGGCGTTCATCCCGCTCTTCATCGCGATCGACCCGGTCGGGTTGGCGGCGATTTTCCTCGGGCTGGGCCGCAACGTCGACCGCCGGCAGCGGCAGAAAATCGCCGACCAGGCGACGTGGACCGGCGGTCTCGTGGCGCTCGGGTTCCTCTTCCTCGGCCAGAGCGTGTTCCGCGCGGTGGGCATCTCGGTGAGCGACTTCCAGGTCGCGGGCGGCCTCGTGCTGTTCATCCTCGCCGCGCGCGACCTCGTGCAATCGGCCGCCGAGCCGGAGAAACTGCCGCCGGATTTCGGCGTGGTGCCGCTCGGCATGCCGCTGATCGCGGGCCCGGCGTCCATCACGACCCTGCTCGTGCTGGCGCAAAACCACGCCGTCGGGCTGGGCATCATCCTCGTGGCGCTGGCCGCCAATCTCGCGCTCGTCGTCCTCGCGCTGCACTACAGCGAGTGGCTCGGCCGCAAGATCGGCGCGACCGGCCTGCGCGCCATCTCCAAGATCATCGCCATGCTCCTCGCCGCCATCGCGGTGGGGATGATCCGGCAGGGCCTCAGGAACTGAGGCCGGTCGAAAGTTGAAGGGTGAATGTTGAAAGCCGGACCGATGGATCGGTCATTCAACTTTCAACTTGAGTCTTTCAACTCCACGTTCCGCATCAGCCGCGGAAGGTCGTCAGGAAATCCGTGTAGATCGTCGCGGCCTCGACGAGGTCCCTGATCTTCGCGCGTTCGTCCACCGCATGGTAGTTCTCGCCGCCGGGGCCGTACCCGAGCGTCGGCCGCCGGAGCTCGTTGGCGAAGAAATGCATGTCGTTGAAGCCGGTCGAGACGGTGAATTTCGCGGGCCGGCGGCGGACGCGCGCCACGCTGGCGCGCAGCGCGGCGGCGAACGGCGTGGCCGGGTCGCGATAGCACGAGTGGTTGTGCGAGATCTTCTCGATCGTGATCCGGCACTGCGGGATCCTCGCGGCGGCCCGGACCAGGAAGGCGCGCAGGTCGCGCTCGGCCGCGGCCACCGTCTCGACGGGCAGCACCCGGCGGTCGATGGAGAAGCTGGCGGCGGCGGGCACGGTGTTGACCTTGCCCCCGTCCCCCGGCGCGAAGACGCCGCCGATGTTCAGCGTGGGAACCATGACCCGCCCGTCGGGCGAGCGGAATTTTTTGCGGGCCAGCGCCTGCTTGTAGCCGCCGAGGGCGAGCACGAGGGCGGACATCTTCTCGAGCGCGTTGATGCCGCAGTGCGGGATGGAACCGTGCGCGGCGCGGCCGTGGACGTGAACGTTGAGCCACACCACGCCGTTGTGGCCGCAGCACACGACGTCGCCTTCGCCGCCCTCGCCGACAATCGCATAGTCGGCCTTGAGCCGCTCGTGGCCGGTGACCCAGCCGGTGCCGAGCGTGCTGTCGGTTTCCTCGTCCGCGGTGAACGAGACCTCGAGGTTGAAATTGGGCCGGGTGCCGGTGGCCTTGAGCGCCTTCAGCGCGAAGACGATGCTCGCGATGGCGCCCTTCATGTCGGACGTGCCGCGGCCGTACATCCAGCCGCCGTCGACCCTGCCGCTGAACGGGCTGCCATGACGCCACCGGCCGGAAACCGGGACGACGTCGAAGTGCGCGTTGAAATGGACGGTCTTCTTCGCGCCGGTGTCCCAGAAGCCGACGACGTTGTAGCGCGGGTGGTCGAGCAGTTCGGGCTGGGTTTTCTTCTGCGCGGCGCGCGGGACCGGCACGCGGCGGACCTTCAGCCCGATGGCGCGCAGCGCGTCCGCCAGCACCGTGGTGATCGCGCCGTAGTTCTCGCCGGGCGGATTCACCGTGCGCAGCCGCACCAGCTCCTGCAGGAAGCGCACGAGGTCGGCTTGGTGGCGGGCGAGATAGCGGGCGGGAGTCATCGGCGGGAAGGGTGCCGGTAAAGCAGTTTAAACGCGGTGAAGCCAGCCGCGACTCGACGGGATCGGTTCATTCGCGGAACCCGCACAGCCCGAGCGAAATAACGACGATTTCACGAGGATGACTTTGACAGGGCGGAGACCCCCTCCAGCATGGCGCGCATGGCACTGGCCGACATGCGCAAGGACTACGGGCTGGCGGGTCTGATGGAAAAGGACCTCGCGAAAAACCCGTTCCGGCAGTTCGAGCAGTGGTTTGCCGAGGCGGAAGCCGCGAAGATCACCGAGCCGAACGCCATGACGCTCGCGACGGCGGGCCGCGACGGGCGGCCGTCGGCGCGCACCGTGCTGCTCAAGGCCGTCGACGGCCGCGGTTTTGTTTTCTACACCAATTACGAGAGCCGCAAGGGCCGCGAGCTGGCCGACAACGCGCAGGCCACGCTGCTTTTCCCGTGGATCGCGATGGAGCGCCAGGTCGTGGCCGAGGGCACGGTGGCGCGCGTCTCGCGCGAGGAGGCCGACGCCTATTTCCACAG
Organism: uncultured Oleiharenicola sp.; assembly: GCA_964481095.1. Taxonomy (GTDB): domain Bacteria; phylum Verrucomicrobiota; class Verrucomicrobiia; order Opitutales; family Opitutaceae; genus Lacunisphaera. The sequence goes on from CAYZSN010000210.1 coordinate 58,993, forward strand.
CCGGCCGCGTGCCAGCCAGCTCGCCGCGTGGGCCTCGCCGCAGAGCACCGTGGTCGCCGGCCGCGCGGTGATCGAGGAAAGCTACCGCGTGGTGGAAAAGAAATACGAGGGTCGCGAGGTCCCGCTGCCGCCGCACTGGGGCGGTTACCGGCTCGATCCGGCCACGGTGGAATTCTGGCAGGGCCGGCGCAGCCGCCTGCACGACCGGTTGCGCTACCGCCGCGACCCCGGCGGCGAATGGGTCGTCGAACGCCTCGCGCCCTGACCATGGCCGGCCCGCGACCCCCAATGGCGGCGGACCAGGCGCTGGTGGCCGCGTTGCCCCTCCCCGCGGTGCTCACCGCCGACGGCTGGAGCCGCGGCGGCGCCACGATCCTTTTTGCCAACCGGGAATTCTGCGCCCTCACCGGTTACCGGCCGGCCGAGCTCAAGGGCCGCAACACCCGCCTGCTCCACGGCCCGCGCACCGACCTCGAGGTGCTGCAAAAGGGCCGCGCCTCCGGCGGCGGCGGCGAGGGCTGGCTGTACCGCAAGAACGGCACGGAATTCTACGCGCGGTGGGATTATCGCCCGGTGCGCGGCAGGTCCGGCCCGGTCGTGATGCTCTACCAGGACCACTCCGAACCCTGGCGCCAGCGCGAGGCGCTGCTGCAATCGCAGAAGCTCGGCACCGTCGGCCTGCTCGCCAGCGGCGTGGCGCACGATTTCAACAACCTGCTCTCCGTGATCAACGGCTACTGCGAAATCGCGGGCCCGAAGGTCGCGGGCGTGCCGGCGGCGCGTAAGGACCTCCACGAGATCCATCGCGCGGGCCTGAAGGCCTCGGCCATCGCCCGCCAGATCCTCGAGTTCAGCCGGCGCCGCGAGACCGAGACCGGCGTCATCAACTTCAACACGCTCATCCGCGAGATCGCCGAGATCATCCGCCGCGTATGCGGCGACGACATCGAGGTCGAGCTGCGCCTGGCGTCCGACCTCGGCAACGCACGCATCAACCCGGTGCACTTCCAGCAGGTGCTCCTCAACCTCTGCTTCAACGCGCGCGACGCCATGCCCGGCGGCGGCCGCCTCACGCTGCGCACCTTCAACCACCACGTGGCGGGCAAGGACGCCCACTACCAGGTCGCGCTGGCGGTGTCCGACACCGGCTCGGGCATCCCGGCGGCGCTGCATGAAAAGATCTTCGAGCCATTCTACACGACCAAGCCGCACGGCACGGGCCTCGGCCTGCCGACGGCGCAGGGCCTCATCCGCCAGGCCGGCGGCCGGCTCACGGTGGAAAGCATGCCGGGCCGCGGCACGACCTTCGAGGTCTTCCTCCCCGAGACCGCGGAGCCGGAGGACTCGGGCGCCACCGCGCTCGGCGTACTGCCCTCCACGCAGGGCACCGAGGCGGTGGTGGTCATCGAGCAGGACGAGGGCCTGCGGAAAATGATCTCCGGCATCCTCGCGATCGACGGCTACTCGGTGATCGAGGCGGCGACGGCGGAGGAAGCCCTGAGCCGCAACCCGGCGCCACAGCTCGTCATCGCCGACACCACCACGCGCGGCGGCGTGGACTGCCTGCGGCGGCTGCACGCCAGTCACGGGGACCTCCGCCTGATCAGCACGGCATCCGAACCGCCCGCGCTCACGGCCCTCGCCGACGGGGCCGGGGCGCACCTGCCCAAGCCTTTTGCCCTCAGCTCGCTGTTGACCAAGGCGCGGGCCCTGCTCGACCACGGCGCGAAGGCCTGACGCCTTCAGCAAAGGAATTGCGCCGGCGGGACAAACGCGTACCACTGGCACTTCCCCGCCATGAGCACGACCCCGCCCACCATGTCCACCCCGCCGGTGCCCCCCGGGCCCGGGCAGCGCTCGCTGGCGGCGATCGTGTTCACCGACGTGGTCAGCTTCAGCGCGCGGATGCAGGCCGACGAGGAAACGACGCTGCGGCTGCTGAAGCGGGACTTCGACGCCATGCGCGAGATCTGCGTCCAGCACCACGGCTCGGTGCTCAAGACCACCGGCGACGGGCTGCTGCTGTATTTTTCCAGCGCGGTGCAGGCCGTGGCCTGCGCGCTCGCCATGCAGCGGGCCTTCGCGGAGCAGCTGAAGACGCGCCCGGCGACGGAGAGCCTGACGCACCGGCTCGGCATCCACCTCGGCGACGTGTTCGTCAACGAACAGGACGTGATGGGCGACGGCGTGAACATCGCCGCGCGGCTCCAGGCCGAGGCCGAGCCCGGCGGCATCTGCATTTCCCAGACCGTCTACGACGTGGTGCGCAACAAGCTCGCCCTGCACGTGACCCGGCTCGGCCCGCGCGAGCTGAAGAACATCTCGCAGGCCATCCCCATCTACAAGCTGCTGCTCGAGGCCCAGGGCATGGAGACGACGCCGGAACCCGAGCCGGTTTACGAGGAACCGCGCGCTCCCCGCGCCGGCCCGAGCCGCACGCAGAAGATCATCCTGATCTCGGCGCTCGCCGCCCTCGTCGTGCTGGCGGGACTTTTCGCCGCCGGTCTGTGGGCGCGCCACAAGCGGCTGCGCGCGCAGGCGGAGGCCGGCCAGGCCGCGCTCAACGCGCTGATGGCCGACGAGCCCGCCGCCGCCGGCCCGGCCGGTGCGGCCGGCGAAGCCGGCGTCCATCCCGGCCGCGTGCTGGCCGACTGGCGCGCCGAGCTCCGCGACCAGCGCTCCCGCGCACTCGACGACTACAACTTTGCGGAGCTGGCGCAAAGCCTGCGCGACCCGCGTTCGCCGGTGGCGGGCAAGCCGGAGGCCAAGGTCCGCGCCGCGTCGCTGCAACGCATCCAGGCGATGCTCGGCTGGCTCGCCACGGCGCTCCAGCGCTACGACCGCGACAAGCCGCTCGTCGTGCGCGAGCTGACCGGCACCGCGCCCAAGGAAATCCGCGTCTACGTCGGCTCCGACCGCCGCATCTACTACGCCGAGGGCGGCGCCGTGCGGCAGCGCAACTGGAACGAGCTCAAGCCGTCGGTCCTCGCGGCCATCATTGCCGGCACCATGATGGAAGCCGACCCGCTGCCGCCCCGCGACGCGGTCCAGGGCGCGCTCGCCTTCGCCGCGCTGTACAACCTGCCGGAATTGCCGGAAGCGCTGCGCGAAGGCCGGCTCCGCCGCTTCAAGAAGTGATCGCGCTGCACATGCTGCCCGTCCGCACGGCGGGGGCCGCCGAGAACATGGCGGTGGATTTTCTCCTCTTGCAGCGCTACCCCGTCCCGGCAGCCGCGCGTTTCCGGCATTACGAATGGCGCGCGCCGGCCTTCACGTTCGGCCTCAGCCAGGCGATCGATTACATCCGCGCGAACCTGCCCGCCGAAGGCTCGGCGAAGGAGGGCCGACCGCAATCTTCTCGCTTCGACCTGTGCCGCCGGCCCACCGGCGGCGGGCTGGTGGACCACCGCCACGACTGGACCTACAGCCTCGTGATCCCGCGCGGCCACGCCTTGTTCGACGCGCCGGCCACGCAGGCCTACCGTGATGTCCACGCCGCGCTCGCGGCGGCGATGCAGGCCCTCGGCGAGCCGGTCGCGCTGCAGGATAAGCGTCACCCCACCGAGGAGGGCCCGACGATCTGCTTCGAGCGCCCGGAACTGTACGACGTGCTGAACACCAGGACCGGCCTGAAAATCGCCGGCGCGGCGATGAAGCGCAACAAGCACGGCCTGCTCCTGCAGGGATCCATCGAAAAGGGCCGCGTGGCCCCGATCGACTGGGAGAAATTCCACACACTCTTCGGCGCCGAGCTGGCGCGCGGGCTCGGCGCGGAGCTGACCCCCACGCCGTGGCCGGAGATCAGCGAGGACGAACTCGCCGGCCTCGTCGAACAGTACTCCAGCCCCGAGTGGATGGAGCACCGGTAGGGCTGGGAGCGGAGAAGGGCGCAGGGAGAAAGCGGAAAGGAAAACCGACGCGCCCGTGGATTTTCCTTCTCCCTGCTCCTTTCAGCCTGCTCCTCGCGTCAGCGTGATCACGCACTCGAGGTGGCGCGTCTGCGGGAAGAGGTCGAAGGGCTGCACCGCCGTGAGCCGGTAGCCGGCGGCGAGGAAGCCCTTCAGGTCGCGCATCTGGGTGGCCGGGTCACACGACACGTAGACGACGGCGCGCGGGCCGAACGCGAACAACTGGCCCAGGAACGACTCGTCGCAGCCGCGGCGGGGCGGATCGATCACGACGGCGGTGTCGGCCGCCGGGAAATCGAGCCCGGCGAAAATCCGCGCCGCGTCGCTGGCGCAGAAGGTGGCGTTGCCGATGCCGTTGGCGGCGGCGTTCTCCGTGGCGAACTTCACGGACGTCTCGCTGATCTCGACCCCCGCCACGCGGGTGAAGGCCGGCGCGCAGCTCAGCGCGAAGAGCCCGCTGCCGCAGTAGGCATCCACGAGGCACGTCGCGCCGCTGGCCGCGGCCTGGTCGCGCACATAGCCGGTGAACGCCGGCAGGATGAACGGGTTGTTCTGGAAGAAATCGCGGGCGAGGAAGTGCAAACGAAGGGACTTCGTCCCTTCGAGCTGAGAGTTGAGAGCTGAGAGTTGAGAGTCCGAACCACTGGGCTGACCGCTTGTTTGGGGAATTACCTCATGGATGACGGCATCATAGTCGGTGATCACGCCCTCCTGCGCGTGGCGCAGCAGGATCGTGGCGTCACGCTTGTATTCCCCGGCCGCCAGGCGGCGCCGGGTTTTCTCCCGCACTTCGGGCAACTTCGCATTAATTTCCGGCGTGGCGATCGGGCACTGCGGCACGTCGACGATCTCAAAGCGTGCGCCCGTTTTGAGAAATCCAATCGGGACTTGTCCGGCCACTCCGCCTTCCGCAGTCCCCACTCCGCAATGAAAATGCGGCGTGATCTTCGAGCGGTAGCCGAACTCGCGCGGCGAGCCGATGACGGGCGCGACGGCGAACTCCACGCCGGCCATGAATTTCAGCAGCTCCTCCACCTGCTGGCGTTTCCACTTCAGCTGCTCCGCATAGGCGAGGTGCTGGTACTGGCAGCCGCCGCAGCGACCGAACAGCGGACACACCGGCGCCACGCGATGTGGCGAAGGCGTGAGCACCTCGAGCAGGTCGGCTTCGGAGTAGTTCTTGTGGTTGCGGTAGATTCGGACGCGCACCTTCTCGCCGGGGAGCGTGAAGGGCGTCATGACCACCCACCCGCCTTCGCTCCGCTCCGCGGAGCTTCGGCAAGGCGAGCCTGCCTCACTGGTTGGCTGATCGCTGATCGCTGACCGCTGAGGGCTTGGAATCGGCACGCGCCCGAGGCCGACGCCGAGGTTGGTCAGCGTGGAAATCTCCAGCTCCAATTCGTGGTGATAGGGGAACGGCTGGTCGTTGAATTTCTTTTTCTTAACCACAGAGACACAGAGGACACAGAGTTTTAGGTATTTGCCTAGTCTGAATTCTCCGTGCTCTCTGTGCCTCTGTGGTTCAACCCGAGAAAATCACCAGCCTCCAGAATCCCCGCCTCAAGCAGCTTGTGAAGCTGCGCGAGCGGCGCGACCGCGACGATGCCGGGCTGTTCCTGGTCGAAGGCTACCGTGAGGTGCGCCGCGCGCTCGAGAAGGGCGTGCGGCCGCGCGAGCTGTATTTCAGCCCCGACTGGTTTCTCGGCGAAAACGAGCCGGCGCTGATCGAGCAGGCGAAGCAGGCCGGCGCGCAGTTGTTCGAGCTGTCGAAGGAGGCCTTCGCCAAGGTGGCTTATCGCGAGCGGCCCGACGGCCTGCTCGCGGTCGCCCCGCAATGGAAACACGGCCTCGACGACCTGCGGCTCGGCGCACACCCCTTCCTGCTCGTGGTGGAGTCGATCGAGAAGCCCGGCAACCTCGGCACCATCCTGCGCAGCGCGGATGCCGCCGGCTGCGACGGCGTGATCGTGTGCGACGCGGTGACCGACATCTTCAACCCCAACGTCGTGCGCGCCTCGACCGGCGTGCTGTTCTCCGTGCCGGTAGTGGTCGCCGACAGCGCGGCCGTGCACGCGTGGCTCCGCACGAAGGGCATCCGCATCGTGGCGACGACGCCCGACACGCCGCACGTCTATTCCAAGGCCGACCTCCGCGGCGCGCTGGCGATCGTCATGGGCAGCGAGCAGTACGGCCTGAGCGACTTCTGGCTGAAGGAAAGCAACCTGCTCGTCCGCATCCCCATGGCCGGCCAGGCCGACTCGCTCAACGTCGCGATGGCGACGATCATCACGCTCTTCGAGGCCGTCCGGCAGCGGAACGGGTGAAGTTCTGGGTTAACCACTAATCGATTTCGCCAAAGGCGAAATTTTAAGAGTGCAGCCATGGCTGATCGCCATCGCTTTGGGGTTCCGGGTGCCCGCTTATCGCGGGCTTTGAAGGTCTGCGATTAGCAGACCCCTAAACAACTGCGGAGGCGATCAGCCGGAGCGGTAGAGGTAATTTCGCCTTTGGCGAAATCGATTAGTGGTTCCAAATTCCGTGTCTAAAACGCGTTTCCCGCCTTGTAGTGCGCGACGAGCTCGGCCGTGCCCTCGGCCATCGTCACGAGCGGGTGGTAGCCGAGGTCGCGGCGCGCGGCCGAGATGTTGAAATAGTGGTCGGTCGCCATTTCCTTGGCGACAAAGCGCGTCATCGGCGGTTCGCCGGCGCGCCGCGTGAGCCGCCAGATGCCCTCGAACACGCCGCCGGCCGCGTATGCGGCGGCGAACGGGACGTGCTTTGTGACCGGCGGATGGTTGAGGGCCGTCAGCAGGTCGTTGATCCACGGCCACAGCAGGACCGGCTCGCCGTTGGTGATGAAGTAGGCGCGGCCGCCGGCCGGGCTGTTGGGCTGCACGAGCGCGCCCTCGGCCAGCAGGTGGGCGTCGACGACGTTGGTAATGTGCGCCAGGTCCACCCTATTCCGGCCGTCGCCGACGATCCTCAGCTTGCCGGCCTGGGCGAGGGCGAGGACGCGCGGCACGACGTTGCGGTCGCCCGGGCCCCACACGAGGTGCGGGCGGAGCGCGATGGTGCAGAAATCCTTCGTGTGCGCCTGCAGCACCGCGAGCTCGGCGGCGGCCTTGCTCGTGGGGTAGGCGCAGGGCGCCCGCAGGCACAGGGGCGCGGATTCGTTCACGTTGCGCAGGTGGCCGCCCGTGTAGACCACGCTGGGCGAGCTCGTGTAAACGAGGCGCGGCACGCGGGCCTGCCGGGCGGCGTCGAGCAGGTTGCGCGTGCCGTCCAGGTTCACGCGGAAAAATTCGCGGCGGGAACCCCACACGCCGACGCGGCCCGCCACGTGGAAGACGGACTCGGCCGAGCGGCAGCCCCGCTCCAGTGCATGCGCGTCGTGCAGGTCGCCGGGGATCACCTCGACGCCCTTGGCCTCGAGTTCGGGCAGCGGCCGCCGGGAAAGGGCGCGCACCTTGCGGCCCTCGGCGAGCAGCCGCTCGACAAGGCGGCCGCCGATGAAGCCGCTGGCACCGGTGACGAAGGCGGGGAAGTTTTTGCGGACGGAGAGCACGATCAGGTTTGGAATACGGATGAAAACGGCCCGCCGCTCATTCGACAACATGTCCTTTCTGGCCCGCCGCCCACGCGGCGAGCGCCAGGCGGTGGATCTTGGCGTTGTGCCGCACGTCGACCGGCAGCGAGGGATGAAGGAAGAAGCGTTTGATCGCGGCGGTGTGGGAATGGCGCAGCGCGAGCCCACGCAATTCCCCGAGCAGGCGGACCTGGTCGGTCGGCGTGGAGGTCTGGATCGGTTGCACGACCAGCGCCGGTTCCTGCCGGCCGGCCGGGCCCAGGCCGATGAGCGCGCAGCGCGCAACGCGGGGATGACGGCGGAAAACCTGCTCGCACGGCTCGGGATAAAGGTCGCCCGTCGGCGTGGTCACGCGCTCGGCAATGCGGCCGCAAAACCACAGGGTGCCGCCGGCGTCGAGATAACCGGCATCGCCCATGCGGTGCCAGGTGACGGGGGAGCCGTCGGGCTGCGTGCCGGCAATCTTGGCGAGCGCCGTGGCCTCGGGCAGCGCGTCGTAGGTTTTCGTCACCGACGGGCCGGTGACGATGATCTCGCCGATCTCGCCGCGGGCCAGCTCGCGGGTCTGGTTGAGCGTGGCGAGCGGGCCCGCGTGCAGCGCGATGACCTTCACGCGGTTTTTCGGCAGGGGCCGGCCGAGGAGCGCGCCGGCGACCTGGTCGCCGACCGCCTCCGCGTCCGAGACCGTCGCCACCGGCAGGACCTCGGTGGCGCCGTACGGGCTGTGGAGGCGGCCATTCACGAGCACGCGCGGGGCGTCGGCCCAGAGCGAGGCGGGCACGGCGGCGCCGGCGCAGAGCACGCGCTTCAACGACGGCAGCGTGACTTGGTGCGCGAGGCAGTGGTCGAAGATTTTCCGCCAGAGCGTCGGTGAGCCGAAGGAGTTGGTGACGCCCTCCTGCCGGATCGCGCGCACGATCTTCGCGGGATCGACGTCCGCGGGCCGCGACGGGTTGATCTCGGGCACAATGGTGGTCAGGCCCAGCGCGGGATTGAAGAGGGCGAAGATGGGCAGCATCGGCAAATCCACCTCGCCGGGCTGGATGTCGTAGGCCTCGCGCACAAGCCGCACCTGCGCCTCGAACATGCCGTGTTCGTAGCAGACGCCCTTCGGCGCGCCGGTGGAACCGCTCGTGAACAGCACCGCCGCGAGGTCCGCGGCCGCGCTGTTCACGGGTTGAAAGTTGAAAGTTGAAGGTTGAAAGCCGGAAGAAAGGCGGGCGGTGGGCGAGCCCGAGACCCACACGCGGACTTCGACCGTCCCGAACGCGGAGCGGGAGACATGCCCCATGGCCTGCGCGAGCGGAATGCCGAGCAGCACGCGCGGCCGCGAGCGCGCGACGCAGGCGAGGAAATTTTTCCGTCCCATGCCCGGATCGATGACCACCGGCACGGCGCCGAGCCGGAACAGCGCGAACGCCGCGGCGATCAGCGGCAGCCCCTGCCGCACCATGACCAGCACGCGGTCGCCCTGGCGCACGCCCTTTCCTTGGAGGCGGTCGACCCAGGCCGCCACCTCCACGTCCAGCTCGCGAAACGACAGCGTGAGATAATCGATGTCGCCGCCGGCGGTGCGCCCGCGCGGGATTTTCACGGCGGGGTGGCCGGGCTGCCGTGCCGCCATCGCGGCAAGGTGGCGGGCGATGTTGGCGGATTCACTCACGACGGGGCGCTGGACGTTTGTCATACATTATATGACAAATGGCTGGGCATGGATTGCCAGGGCTTAGGCCCGCCACGCGGGATCGGCCTGGAAAAGGCGCGCCTGCCACGGCAGCAGGACGCCCGCGATGCCGGCGGGATCGCGCGCAAGCAGCGCGAGCTGGGAGCGGGTCGCGATGAGCGTCGGGTCGAGATGGAGGTGGTGCGCTATGCGGTCGCGCAGCGCCTTGATCTGGTCCTGCCGTTCGAGTTCGGCCGGGCTCATCGGGGCGAAATCGCGGCGGCGCTCGCGGCGCGGCAGCGTGCGCGGGTCGGTCTCGAAGCCGCGGCGGATGGCGTCGGCGAGGGAGGAGGCGAGCCGGTCGTGCCGTCGGCCGAGGTTGACCTGGAGCAGTTCGCCCGGCGAGGCGCCGTCCTCGGCGGCGCGGCTCAGGCGCATGAGCAGCTCGTTGCCGGTGACCTTGAAGGGGGGCGTGTTGAGCTTCTCGGCCCAGCCCTCGCGCCAGTGCCAGAGGGCGTGCAGCACGGCGAGCCCGCGGCCGCGCAGCTTCTCGGACCCGCCGATGCGCCAGTCGTTTTCATCCGGCCCGGCAAAGCCGTCGCGGGCGACCTCGATCTGCCAGCGGCATTTCTGCTCGAGCCAGTCCATCCGGCCGAGGCGCGTGAGCTCGTCGCGCAGCTTGTCGCGCAGGCCCGGGAGATAGAACACGTCAAGCGCGGCGTAGTCGAGCATGCCGCGGTCGAGCGGCCGTTGCGACCAGTTCGCCTTCTGGTGGTCCTTGTCGAGCTTCACGCCGAAATACTGCTCCAGCAGCGCGGCAAGGCCGAAGCGCGGGATGCTCAGGAGCTGCGCGGCGAACATCGTGTCAAACAGGCTGAGCGGGCGGAAATTGCAGAGGCCGTGCAGCAGGCGCAGGTCGTAGTCGCTGCCGTGCATGATGAGCGGCTTGGCGGAGAGCTTCGCCCACACGTCGTCGAGCGGCAGGCCGGCCAGCAGGTCCACGAGGTAGATTTCGCCGTCGGCCAGGATCTGCAGGAGGCAGATGCGCGTGCGGTAACGGAAGAGGTTGTCGGCCTCCGTATCGAGCGAGATTTCGGGCGAGCGGTCGAGGGCGGCGAGGAGCGGCGCCAGCTGCGCGGGTTGGTTGATGAACTGGTAGTGCGGGGTGGAGCTCAAGTTGGTCAGCGGGGTTTGTCCCAAGCGGAAAGGAAAACGTCAATCAGCCGCGGCAGGTCGGGGCTGTAGCCGCCTTCGAGGATGGCGGCGGCGGGGAGGCCGACCGCGCCGAGCCAGCGGCCGAGCTCGGCGAAGTCGTCCGCCTCGAGGGTCATCTCGGTGATCGGGTCGCGCGCGTAGGCGTCGAAGCCGGCCGAGACCAGCACGAGGTCGGGCCGGAAGGCCTGCACCGCCGCCCATGAGCGGGCGAGCGCGGCGAGGTGGGTCGCGCGCGGGGTGTGCGGGGCGACGGGAAAATTGGCGATGTTGCCCGCCGAGGTCGTGCCCGTGCCGGGATAGCCGGGATATTGGTGCACCGAGGCGAAGAAGAGGCTTTCGCCGCCGCGCAGGATGTCCTCCGTCCCGTTGCCGTGGTGGGCGTCGAAGTCCCACACGGCCACGCGCCGGCCGGCGGCCGCCTGCTGCACGGCGGCGACGGCGATCTGGTTGAGGTAGCAGAAGCCCATCGCCTGGCGCCGCGTGGCGTGGTGGCCGGGCGGGCGCATGAGCGCGAACGCCTTTTCGCCGCTTTGCGCGAGCTCGGCGGCGGCGAGGGCCGCGCCCACGGAACGCAGCGCGTGCTCGCGGATGCCGGGAAAGTACGGGGTGTCGCCGTCGAGGTCGGGCCCGTGGCCGAGGCGCTGCAGCAGGGCCGCGTCGTGGGCGGCGAGGACGGTTTTTTCGCCGGCGATCGCCGGCACCTGCCATTTCCAATCCGGGTGGGCCGCCTGGAGGTGGCCGGCGCTCCGGGTCACACGAGCCGGCTGCTCCGGCCGCATCGCGGAGCCATAGTCAGCACAAAGGGGATCGTGGAGGATAGTCATTAACGCGTCCGCCTACGGACAGCCAGTCGGGAGCCGGCAGAAAAAACTAAACCGCGCGCCGCAGCAAGGCCGGATCGTCGCCCAGCAGGCCGTCGATCCCCCACCCGGCCAGGCGGCGGGCGACGGCGGGATCGTTGACGGTCCACGACCAGACCGCGTAGCCCCGCGTTTGGAAATGCCGGATCCAGGCGGCCGACCGGATGGCGCGGTGGTTCACGCTCACGCCCGCGGCCCCGCAGGCGGCCAGCCGGCGGACCAGCGCGGCCGGCGCCGCCCGGCCTTCGGAAATCAGGAAGCGCGGGATGGCGGGCGCGAGTTGCGCGGCCTCGGCGACCAAGCGCGCGTTGAACGAAGCGAGGATGACCCATTCCGCCGCACGCGCCGCATGGATCGCGCGGACGACCGGCGCCACCGGCCCGGCCTTGAGCTCGATCTGGACCACGGCCAGGCCGCGGGTCAGCCGGAGGACGTCGGCCAGTTGCGGGATGGGTTCGCGCTGGCGGATGCGCAGCTCCTGCAGCTCGGCCCAGGATTTCCGCGCAACCGCTCCGCGTGCGCCCGTGAGCCGGCGCAGCCGGGCGTCATGGAAGACGACCGGCACGCCGTCGCGCGTGAGCCGCACGTCCAGCTCGATGCCGTCCACCTCCAAGGCCAGCGCCCGCCGGAACGCCGCGAGGGTGTTCTCCGGCGTTTCCGCGGAGGCCCCGCGGTGGGCGATGAGGAGGGGAGCCGGCATGTTTTATTCAGAAGCCAGGAAGCCAGAAAACACGCCCGGCCAAAGGATGCAACACGGGGCGGGCTTCATGGATTTGTGGCTTCTGAATAATGGGTGCTTTTTATGGGATTTTATGGCCAATCTGAAGGCATGAAGGTCGTCGTACTCTGCTCGGGTGGCATGGACTCCGTCACCGCGCTCTACTGGGCGCGGGCGCAGCATGCCGTGGCGGCGGTGCTGAGCTTCGACTACGGCGCCAAACACAACCACCAGGAGATTCCCTTTGCCGTGGAGCACGCCGCGAAGATCGGCGCGCCGCACCGCATCATCCCGCTGGACTTCATCGGCCGGTGGTTCGCGTCCGACCTGCTGAAGTCCGGCGGCGACGTGCCCGAAGGGCATTACGCGGACGAGAACATGAAGAAGACCGTCGTTCCATTCCGCAACGGCATCATGCTGGCCGCTGCCGCCGGCTTTGCCGAGAGCGCCGGGGCCGGCGGGCTGGTGATCGCCGCGCACACGGGCGACCACACGATCTACCCGGCCTGCCGCGAGGATTTCATGAAGGCGATGGGCGACGCCATGAGGCTCGGCACCTACGCCGGCGTGGAGCTGCTGCGGCCGTTCATCGCGCTCGACAAGGCCGGCATCGCGGCGGCCGGCGCCAAGCTCGGCGTGGATTTCGCGCGCACCTGGTCCTGCTACAAGGGTGGCGACGTCCACTGCGGCAAATGCGGCACCTGCGTGGAGCGCCGCGAGGCGTTCCAGCGCGCGGGCCTCGTGGACCCCACCAAATACGCGGCCACCCCGCCCCTGCCGGACGGACCGGCCCCGAAGTAACGCGGCCATGCTGATCTCGGAGATTTTTTATTCGCTCCAGGGCGAAGGCGAGCTGGCCGGCATGCCGTCGGTCTTCGTTCGCACGAGCGGCTGCAACCTGCGCTGCAACTGGTGCGACACGCCATATGCGTCGTGGGAACCTGAGGGCACGAAGATGGAACCGGAGGCCATCGTGGCCGAGGTGGCGAAGCATCCGGCCAAGCACGTCGTGCTGACCGGCGGCGAACCGATGGTCGCGCCGGGGATTCACGAGCTGGCGTTCCAGCTGGCGGAACGCGGCTACCATATCACGATCGAGACGGCGGCGACCGTGCCACCGCGCGGCATCGCGTGCGACCTCGCCTCGCTCAGCCCGAAGCTCGCCCACGCCGCGCCCGATGCGCGGCTGAACGACGCGTGGCGCAAAAAGCACGCGGAGCTTCGCTGGCAGCCCGCGGTCGTAGCCAGCTGGATCGCCGCCGGCGACTACCAGTTGAAATTCGTCATCCGCACCGAGGCCGACCTCGCGGAAATGGAACAGATGATCGGGGAAACCGGCTGCGCGGTCCCGCGCAGCAAGGTGCTGCTGATGCCGGAGGGCACCACCGTGGAGGCGCTGCGCGCCCGCGCCGGCTGGCTCGGCGAACTGTGCAAGGCGCGCGGCTACCGCTACGCGCCGCGCCTGCACATCGAGCTTTACGGCAACAAGCGCGGCACGTGATGGCGCCCCGCAAACTGTCGGTCGAGCTGGCGGAGCTGCGCGCCCTGTCCGGCCAGCGCGTGGTGACATTGCGCGAGGTGATCGCGACGCTTGGCGGCCGGGCCTATACGCTGCTCATCCTGCTGCTGGCGCTGCCGTTCGCCACGCCCATCCCGCTGCCCGGCCTGGCGGTGCCCTTCAGCCTGGCGATCGCGCTCATCTCGCTGCGCCTCACGCTCGGCCAGCGGCCCTGGCTGCCGGAGAGAATCCAGCGGAAGGAGCTGCCGCCAGGATTCTTCGGCCGGCTTTTCGGCCTGGCGGAAAAAGTGCTGCGCTTCCTGGAGAAATTCCTGCGGCCGCGCTTTACCATGCTCACCGACACGGCGGTGCTCCGCCAGCTGCACGCCCTGCTGATCCTCGTGGCCGCGCTGGCACTGCTGCCGCCGCTGCCGATTCCATTCACCAATTTCATCCCCGCGTGGGCCATCCTGCTGGTCGCGGCCGGGCTGCTGGAGCGCGACGGCCTGTTCGTGCTGGCCGGCTACCTGGTGTTCATTGCCGGCGTGTTTTATTTCATCTTCCTCGGTGACGCCGCGGTCCTGCTCGTGCAAAAGCTGCTCGCGTGGCTCAGATCGTGAGCACGATCTTGCCGAACTGCGCGGCGGATTCCATGTGGCGGAAGGCCTGCTCGGTATGCGCGAGGGGGAAGACGCGGTCCACGGTCGGCACGACCTTGTGCTGCGCCACGAAGGCGGTCATGCCGGCGAAATCCGGCGGCGAGCCCATGGTCGTGCCGAGGATGTTGATCTGGCGGAAAAATCCCCGGCGCAGGTCGAAGCCCTTTGGGTTGCCGGTGGTGGCGCCGAAGAACACGAGGCGCCCGCCGGGTTTCGTCAGCTCGATCAGCGAGAGGAAGCCGTCGCCGCCCGCGCTGTCCACGATCACATCGAACAATCCCCCCGCGGCGGTTTGCAGCGCGGTGACCCAGCCGGCGTCGCGGTAGTTGGCGCCGCCCGCGGCCCCGAGGGCCTGGGCGCGGGCGATTTTTTCCGCGGAACTGGATGTCACCCACACCTGCGCCCCGGCGGCCCGGGCGAACTGCAGCGCGTAGAGCGCCGCGCCGCCGCCGATGCCGGTGATGAGGACCTTCTCCCCGGCCTTCAGGCCGGCGCGGGTGAAGAGCGCGCGCCACGCCGTGAGCCCCGCGAGCGGCAGCGCGGCGGCCTGTTCCCACGTGAGGCGGGCCGGCTTCGCGGCGAGGTTGGCGACGGCGATGGAAATTTTCTCCGCGAACGTGCCACTGTCCGGCAGGCCGAGGATGCGGAACTTCGGGCCCTGCGCGCGCGGGTCGTCGCCCCAGTCGAGCGCGGGGTTGATGATGACCTCGCGGCCGACCCACGCCTGGTCCGCGGGAGAACCGACCGCCTCGACCACGCCCGCGCCGTCGGAGCCGGGGATGACGGGCAGCTTGATGCCGGCGTACTGGCCGAGGTTGATGAACAGGTCGCGGTGGTTGAGCGACGCGGCCTTGAGCCGCACGACGGCCTGCCCGGGTCCGGCGACCGGATCGGGCACGGACTGGCAGGCGACGGGCTTCTTGATCTCGGTGATGACAGCGGCGTTCATGCCCGCCACCCTAGGACGGGTTGGCGCGATGGCAAACCCGGCGCGCAGACAGTTGGGTTCATAAAGGCGCGGACAGCGCATCGTCATTTGACCTCGGCGGCGGGCCGGAGATTGTCCGTGGCGCATGAGCGCGAAGCCGACGTCCACGAAAATCCACTACAGCTGGATCGTCGCGGGCGTGGCGTTTCTCACGCTGCTGGCGGCGGCGGGCGCGCGGGCCACGCCGGGCGTCATCATGCTGCCGATCGGCAACGAGTTCCAGTGGAGCCGCGCCAAGGTCTCGTCGATCGTGTCGGTGAACATCCTGCTGTTCGGCCTGATCGGGCCGTTCGCGGCGGCGCTGTACCAGCGCTTCGGCCTGCGGCGGACGATGATGGCGGGCCTCGCGCTGCTGAGCGTGGGCTACGGTTTATCGACCGTGGCGACGCACTACTGGCAGTTCCTGCTGCTCTGGGGCTTCGTGGTCGGTGCCGGCTCGGGGCTGGCGGCCACGGTCCTCGGCGCCGCCGTGGCCACGCGGTGGTTCACGGAGCGGCGCGGGCTGGTGATGGGCCTGCTCACCGCCAGCACGGCGACGGGGCAGATGATTTTCCTGCCGGCCCTCGCCGCGGTCGCGACCCGCGCGGGCTGGCGTGGCGCGCCCCTCGTGGTCGCGGCGGCCACGGCGCTGGTGATCCCGGTGGTGGCGTGGCTGATGCGGGACGACCCGCGCGACGTCGGCCTGCGGCCGTATGGGGAGAGGGAAAGTGAAGGTGAGAGTGAAGGAAAACCACCGGTGCACGCGAATCCGGCGAAACGCGCCGTCGAAGTCCTGGGCGAGGCCGTATACCGGCGCGATTTCTGGCTGCTGGCGGGCTCGTTCTTCGTCTGCGGCGCGAGCACGAACGGACTCATCGGCACCCACCTGATCCCGGCGGCGTTCGATTGCGGCATTCCCGAGGTGCGCACCGCCGGCCTGCTGGCGGCGATGGGCATCTTCGACCTGATCGGCACGACGGCGTCGGGCTGGCTGAGCGACCGCTTCAACTGCCGCTATTTGCTCTTCACCTATTACGGGCTGCGCGGGCTGTCGCTGCTGCTGCTGCCGACGGTGCTGCTCGGGCCCGGCTCGGGGCTCGGTTTGTTCGCGCTCTTCTACGGGCTCGATTGGGTTGCCACCGTGCCGCCGACGGTGCGGCTGACGAGCGACGTCTTCGGCCGCGAAAAGGCCGGCATCGTCTTTGGCTGGATCGCGGCCAGCCACCAGGCGGGCGCGGCGTTTGCGACCTATGGCGCGGGATTCATCCGGACGAGCACCGGCAGCTACACGCCGGCGTTCATGGCGGCCGGCGCGTTCTGCGTCATTGCGGCGCTGCTCGTGCTGCCCATCGCCCGCATCAAGTCCGTTCCGACGCCGGCGCCAGCCTGAAGATCGTGATAATCCCGCGGCAGGCCGGATATGGCATGCTACCGGCTTGAACGGGGACCGTGCAGCCGGAATTCTCGGCGCATTTCCCCATGATCCGTCCCGCCCACGTTCCCGACCGCGTCGCATTGCAGCAACTGATCGCCCAGCGGCTGAAGGATGGATTTGCCGCCGCCGCGCCCTGCGCGGCGGACGCGCGGCTGCAGGCGTATCTCGACCGGACCTTCGCCGGCTTCGGCGCGGTGCCGCGGCTGCCGGCGCAGACCTTCGCGCTCGACCAGGCCGGCATGGCGCGCGAGCTGTCGCTGCCGCGCGACGGCGACAGCTACACCTCGCCGCTGCTGAAGAGCTACCGGCTGCGCAACGGCGTGCTGCACAACCCGGCCAATGACCGGCGCACGACGCAGGGCGTCTTCCACATCGCCGAGGGCGGGCTGCCGGTCCCCGACGACAAGCTCGCGGTGCCGGCCGGCGTTTTCGTGCAGCTGCTGGCGCGCGCGGTGAAGCCGCCGACCGAAATCTCGCGCCTGCCCTACACCGCCGGCCGCAGCAAGGAGAAGGCCTGCTTCGTCTCGCTGCTGCTGCGCCCGCTCGTCGTGCCCGCGGTCGCGGGCTTCATCACGGCGAAGCACATGGAAGTGCGGTTTTTCGCGCCCGGCTCGCTGGTTTCCAACCTGGATTTCGTCGAGAGCATCTTCGGCAATGCCGGCGACCCGCGCCGGCCCGAGAACGACGCGGCGCTGGACCCGGACGGCTGGACCGGCACCACCGGGTGCGTGATCCTCGCGCCGCACCTGGTGACGGCGCGCAAGAAGGAGCTCGGGCTGCCGCATTTCGACCAGGCGACCGAGCGCCAGCGGCGCGACGGCATGTGCTGGAAGACCGAGGACGAGTGCTACAACGGCGGCTCGGCCTTCAAGCTCTGCTCGCGCGACGAGTCCGGCGTGATCGTGACGCTCATCGCCGACAACTACTACGGTTACTGCAAGAAGGAGGTGAAGACGCAGATCAGCTACTCGGCGAACCTCTACGGCCTCGCCGAGGAGGAGCACGCCGGCGGCGCGCTCGTCTACCCGACCTACGACCTGGGCGAGGAATTCTCGGGCAACCTGCACGTGCAGTCGCGCGGCCATTCCTTCACGGAGGTCCTGGAAAAATACGGCTCGCTGATGGACGTGCGTCCCGAGGGCTACGGCGTGGACCGCGAGTATCCCGACATCCTGTACGTGCCGGAGGACGTGGCGTTCGACCTCAACGCGCAGACGCTGGCCTGGGAGCGCAACGGCGAGAAGCAGACCCTGCCGCTGCGCGCCGGGCGCACCTACGTGCGCCCCTCGGGTTACAAGGTGCACATCGAGCAGCCGCCGGCGCACACGGCGTGGCACCTCGTCGGCACCGTGGCCGAAGGCACGCTCTGCCACAAGCCGTGCACCGTCTCGGGCGGCGGCAAGTCGGAGATCTCCAAGGCGATCTCCGACGCGATCCTGCCGGGCCCGGTGTTCGTGGCGGATTTCGACCAGGACATGGACCGCGTGGCGGAGCTGGTCCGCCGGGATTATTCCAACCGGTTCCGCGACCCGGCCCGCAACGGCTCGGACATCCGGCCGATCCTGAGCCCCGAGCGCTCGCTCGGCTCGGTGATCAAGCTGCTCACGCCCGACCGGGAATATGCCGACGAGTTCAATGCCTGGCTGCGCGCGATCCCGCAGTACGTGCGCGAGATCGTCTTCGTGGTGAAGCGCCACTACATCCACGCGTGGGGCGAGGCGTGGCGCGCGCACTTCTCGGTCGACCTGATCAACGGCAACCCCGGCAACGAGCTGAAGTGCGACAACCGCAAGCTCGCTGCGAGCTACCTGCGCGTGGGCTACGACCCCGACGGCGCCTGGCGGGTCTTCGGCCTGCGCGAGGATTTCCACCCGGCGGCCAAGGTGCAGATGGAGGACGACATCACCGCGTCGGTGGTCACGCCCGGCGCAACGCCGGACGCCCCGTCGCTCAAATTCGTGGAGAACTGCGAGGCGCGGCTCTTCCAGCGGCCCGACGACGCGATCCACCGCGGTTACGACAAGCTGACGGAGCGCGAACTGGCCCAGCCCGGGAACTTCATCTCCAACTTCCAGCCGCTGACGCTCGAAGACGCGCAGGAGATCGTGGACGAGGCGATCGGCTTCTCGAAATACACCGCGCCCATGAGACAGCTCGTGCAGGCGGCGGCGAACGGCGATCCCGGCCCGGCCTATTTCGTCGCCTCGTCGCATCCGCGCATCGTGGACGGCAAGCCGTCGAAGAACCCCCGCTACCTGCAGCTGCGTCCGGACATCGTGGATGCGCGCGGGGTGCACCTCGCGACCATGGCCACGCGGCTGCACCGCCGGCTGGCGGCGGACGCCCCGGTCTTCACGCCAGTGACGGCCTTCGTGCCCGGCCGGCGGAACAACCCGCCCGAGCCCGCGGCCCGGATCCGGCCGCTGGCGGTGTTCAACCCGATCCACTATTTCGAGCTGCCCGAGCTTTTCATGGAGTACATCAGCTCGATGACCGGCAAATCGCCCTCGACCACCGGCGCCGGCTCGGAGGGCGCGCTGACGAAGGGCCCGTTCAACGCCCTGCCGGCGATCATCGACCTGAACGCCGCGCTCGTCTCGCAGGTGCTGGTGGGCCAGCCGGTGTTCGTGTCGGCCGCCGGCTACGTCGGCCCGAGGGGCCGCGTGGACCACGATGTGAGCCTGCTGGTGCCGGAAGTCTGGAGCCGCATGAGCGCGGCGGAGCGCGAACCGGCGTTCCTGATCCAGAACGGCTACCTCGAAAAATGCGCGGACTTCGAGCATGAGGGCCGCCGGATCCATGCGAGCCGCCTCGGCTACCGCATCACGGAAAAATTCGGCCGGACGTTCTTCGGGCGCGTGTTCACGCACCCGCATTCGGTGTTCACCGACGAGATGCTGCGGCCCGAGACGCAGGACCTGGCGGTTTTTGTCGACGGCATGGACAACATCTGCGCCACCCACGAACGCGTCGCGCAGAGCTACTTTGCCGACGGCACGATTGCGCTGGCGTGTCCGCCGCTCAAGGCCCTGCTCCACATCATGGCGCACGGCAGCTTCGAGGGGAAAGGCCTCGAGGCCCCGGCGGTGCGGACGCTGTTCACGCGCGAGCGCCTGCTGGCCAGCGACTGGTATGCGGCGAGGCTGAAGGCGAAGCAGGCGGCCGACGTGGCCCTGTGGACCCGGCATGTGCGGACGCTCGCGGCCCATGTGGCGGACCCGGCGAATGCCGCGGCGGTGGCCCAGCTCAATCTTTCGGCCCGGCTCGCCGCCGCGAAGGCGGAAGCGGCCCGCGTGGCCACGCCCGCATACCTGGAATCGCTGCGCGGCACGCTTGGCCGCCAGCCGCTGGGTTGAATGGTGGAGGGCTGCCGCTCGCCGGCAGGCCGGCCCCACCCAAGACAGGGTTACCGCTTCAGCTGCTTCTGCAGCTTCCGGACCTCGGGGCTGACGGCGCCGCATTCGCCGCCGCAACCCGGCGACTTTTTCTTCGCGAACCACGCGCGCAGCAGCAGGCCCGCCGCGATGGCGACGAGGGCAAGGGCGATGATGGTTTGGAGGGAGGGGGACATTCTAGTAACCCAGGGCGCGGCCCGCCTGGTAGAGGAGGAAGCACACGAGCCACGCGGTGCCGGTCATGTAGGCGATCTGGAACAGCGGCCAGCGCCACGAGTTGGTCTCGCGCTTCACGACGGCGACGGTGCTCATGCACTGCATGGCGAAAACGTAGTACACCATCAGCACAAGGCAAACGAGCGGCGTGAACAGCGGGGCGCCCGTCGGCCAGTGCGAGTTGCGCAGCGCGTCGCGCAGCGGCGTGGTGTCGTCGTCCACGCCTTCGACGCCGAAGATGACGCCCATCGAGCTGACGAACACCTCGCGCGCGGCGAAGGAGGTGATGAGGCCGATGCCGATGCGCCAGTCGAAGCCGAGCGGCTTGATGACCGGCTCAAGCAGGTGGCCGGCGCGGCCGGCGAAGCTGTGTGCGATCTGTTCGGTCGGCGTGGCGTGCGGATCCGGCAGCTTCGGGTAGGTGGTGAGGAACCACAGCACGATGGAGATCGCGAGGATGATGGTGCCGGCGTTCTTGAGGAAGAGCCAGGAGCGTTCGAACATGTGCCGGGTGATCTCCCGGAAGCGCGGCGGCTGGTAGGGCGGCAGCTCCATGATCATGTGGGGCGGCGCGCTCCGGAAGAGCGTGCGCTTGAACAGCCACGCGAAGAAGAACACGCCGGTCGTGCCGAGCGCGTACATCCCGAGCATGATGCCGGCCTTCTTCGCCGCGGGCACGGCGTCGCCGGGCAGGAGCGTGGCGATCATCAGCAGGTAGACCGGGAGGCGCGCCGAGCAGCTCATCAGCGGGGCGACGAGGATCGTGACGAGCCGGTCGCGCGCGTTGTCGATGGTGCGCGTGGCCATGATGCCCGGGATCGCGCAGGCGTAGGAGCCGAGCAGCGGGATGAAGGAGCGCCCGCTCAGGCCGACCCGGCTCATCAGGCGGTCCATGATGAAGGCGGCGCGCGCCATGTAGCCGGTGCTCTCGAGCAGGCCGACAAAGAAGAACAGGATCAGGATCTGCGGGAGAAATTTCACCACCGGGCCCACGCCGCCGATGACGCCGCCGACGAGGAGGTCGCGCAGGTCGCCGGGCGCCATGACGGATTTCACCCAATCGCCGAGGTCGGCGAAGCGGGCGTCGATGAAATCCATCGGCGGCTCGGCGAGCCAGAAGATGGAGAAGAAGAGCGCGGCCATGATGGCGCCGAAGACGAGCCAGCCCCAGAACGAGTGGCAGAGCACGGCGTCGATCCGGTCGGAGAGCGACGGGCCGGTTTCGGCCGTGCGCACGACGGCTTTCCGGCAGAGCGGCGCGATGGCATCGTAGCGGCTGCGGATGAGCGCGGCGGGCCAATCGGCCCCCTCCCCCGCCCAGCGCTGGCGCCAGTGTTCGAGGATCTCGTGGGTGCGGTCGCTCAGCGGCTTCGAGCCGGCGACGCGCACGGTGTCGAAGTCGGTCAGCAGCAGCAAGGCCTCCGCGCGGGCGATGAGCGGCGGACGCCCGTCGTTGTCGGTGAGCGTGGCCTGTAATTCGGCGACCGCCGGCGCGATCGGGGCCGGCACGTCCCAGCGGTGACGGGCGAGCGGCAGCTCGACCCGGCTCATCGCAAGGCGCAGCTCGACGAGGCCCTTGCCGTGCACGGCCTCGCAGGGGATGACCGGGATGCCGAGTTCGCCCTCGAGTTCCGCGGCGTCGACCTTCATCCCGGCGGCCGCCGCCATGTCCATCATGTTCAGGGCGACGATCACCGGCCGGCCAAGGTCGAGGATCTGGTGGACGAGGTAAAGGTTGCGCTCGAGGTTGGACGCGTCCACGACGCAGATGATGCGGTCGGGCTGCGGCGTATCTTCGCGCCGGCCGAAGAGCACGTCGCGCAGCACGGCCTCGTCCGGCGAGCGCGCGGCGAGCGAGTACGCGCCGGGCAGGTCGATGACCTGGATCGCCCGGCCGTGCTGCGAGTAGGTCGTGCCGATTTTCTTTTCGACCGTGACGCCGGGATAGTTGCCGACCTTCTGGCGCAAACCGGTGAGGGCGTTGAAGAGGGTCGTCTTGCCGCAATTCGGATTGCCGACCATCGCGTAGACGGGCGTGCGCTCGCCGGACATGACGGGCCGCCGGCGCGCGGGCGGCGTGATATGCGGCGGCAGCTTCACGGCGACCGCCTACCGGGCGTTGGCCGGCAGGCGCTCCACCAGGATGTTCATGGCCGCGCGGTGATTGAGGGCGATGCGGGTGCCGTTGACGAGGCACAGGCTGGTCGAGGAACCGGAAATCTTGGTCACCAAGGCGGCTTCCCCGCAGCCCATCTCGCGGAGACGGTGGCAGAAGCTTTCGTCGCCCGTCAGTTCGCACACGCGTCCCGTCGAGCCGGCGGGAAGCTGGCAGAGTTGGACGCGGTGATTAATCGGGGAAACGGACACAGCGGGCACCAGTTGAATTAGTTGAGACTGGGTTTCAAGCACAAGAGAGCTTCATTACCCGGTGTTATCCAGCGGAAAAGCTTCGGGTTTACATTGCCAGCCGACGGCCTTCCAATGCGCCTCGATGGCTGATGTCGCAAAGCAATCCAAGGCAGCCGCTTGGTTCCTCGGCCATTGGGAGTGGATTGTGGCGCTGAGCTGCGCGGTCGGGGTCTTCTATTTGTACCAGGACTACGGCATCGGCTGGGATTCCGAGGTGCATTCGCTCTATGGCGAGAGCGTGCTCGACTATTTCCTGCGGGGCATGACGCACCCGGAGGAAACCCAGATGGAGTACCTGCACCTCTATGGGTCGCTCTTCGACCTGCCGAGCGCGGCGCTCCACCGGCTGCTGGGTCTTGACCGGCAGACCTTGCGCGGGCTGTTGTCCGGCCTGTTTGCGGTCGCGACACTGCCGGCGCTCGCGAAGATCGCGCGGCGGATCGGCGGCGAGCCGCTGGCGGTTTTTTCCACGGTGTGCCTGGTCCTTACGCCGCAGTTTTTCGGCCAGGCCTTCATCAACTCGAAGGACATTCCCCTCGCCTGCACGGTCAGCTGGGCCGTGCTTGCGATCTGCCGGTTGCTCGACGACGATCGCGGCAGCTGGCGCAGTTTCCTGCTGCTGGGCCTGGCCTTCGGGGCGGTGCTCAGCACCCGTGTGGGCGGCGTGTTCGTGTTCGTCTTCCTGGCGACGGCCCTCGGCTGGCGGCTGCTGCCGGTGATCGCGGCGGGCGCATGGTCGCGGCTCAAGCCCGCCCGCCCGGGTACGCTGGCCGTGAAAGCATTTGTCGCGCTGGCGCTGGCCTGGACGCTGATGGTCTCGGCGTGGCCCTATGCGCACAAGAACCCGTTCCTGAATCCGATCGAGGCGTATCGCGTGGCGGCGGCCTTTCCCAACGTCTACACCGTGTTGTTCAACGGCCGGCTGATCGACGGCAACGCCCTGCCGTTCACTTATCTGCCGACCTACCTCGTGCTCAATTTTTCCCCGGTGCTGCTGGTGCTGCTGCTGGCGGGCGCGGGCCTGGCCGTCGCCACCTGCGCGCGCGGATGGCGGCAGCGTGAAACCACGCCGCTTTTCCTCGTGCTGTTCTGGATCGGTTTCCCGGTGGCGTACGTGATGGTCATGCGGCCGAACATCTACGACGGCGCCCGGCATTTCGTCTTCCTGCTGCCCGCGTGTGCGATCATCGCCGGGCTGGCGCTGGCCCGGGGGTGGGCGGCGCTGAGCCGCCACGGCGAGAACGGCACGATGGTGGCGGGCGCCGTGGGCGGGGTGCTGCTGATCTTCGCCGCTCTGCCCCTCGTCCTCTGGCATCCCTACCAGTATGCGTACCTGAACTTCCTCGCCGGCCCGCGCGCCGAGGTGCACCGGCGGTTCGAGACGGACTACTGGCTGACCAGCTACAAGGCGGCGGCGGAATGGCTCAACGAGCAGCAGGAACTCAGCCCCCGGCCGCTGTCGATCGTGGTCGCCGCGAACAATTTCTCCAGCACCTGCCTGGTGCACTTCCTGAACCCGCGGATCAAATGGAAGATGACGATGGACAACCTGGCGTCCCAGCGCCTGCCCCTCGGCACGGACTACTACGTGGGGGTGACGCGCTACAAGCTCGACGAGAACTTCAACGGCTCGCCGGTCGTGTGGGAGGAGCGGCGCGGCGGCGTGCTGCTCTGCGTGATCCGGAGCGACCGGCATCTTGCCGTCGAAAACTGAGCGGGCCCAAAAAAGCGGGATCCAAAGATCCCGCCTGAAAGTGGCGACGCGGGTTGATTACCGCCGGCGGCGCTTGACGGCGAGCTGGACGCCCGAGTAACGGACGAGGCTCTGGAGATGCTCGTATTGTTGCGGGTCCATGTTCTTGGCGGCCTTGAGCTCCTCCTCGGCGCGCTTCAGCGCGGCCTCGACGGCGTGCTCGTCGATCTTCTCCTCGGTGATCGCGTGCTCGGCGAGCACACGGACGGTGTCGCCGTCGATCTGGGCGAAACCGCCACTGACCGCGAGCAGCTGCGAGGAGCCGCCCTTGGTGACGCGGAGTTCGCCGTTCTCAATCTGGGTGAGCAGCGGGATGTGGCCGGGAAGCACGCCGATCTCGCCCTCGACCGTCGGGATGACGACGGAGTCGATGGTGTCGGAATAGACTTTCGCCTCCGGCGTGACGATTTCGAGCGTTAAGGGCATTTTCGTTTTAACCACTAAGGCACACTAATGGATCACTAATCAGGACAGATCAGAAAACATTAGTGTGAGGTTAGGGTGGATTAGTGGTTTCCCGTCTTATTTCTTGCCGTGGGCCGCGATGACCTCGTCGATGCCACCCTTCATGTAGAAGTCGGTTTCGCCGATGTGGTCGAGTTCGCCGTCGAGCAGCATCTTGAAGCCGCGGACGGTTTCCTTGACCGGGACGTACTTGCCCGGCGTGCCGGTGAAGACTTCGGCGACCGCGAACGGCTGCGAAAGGAGACGCTGGATCTTGCGCGCGCGGTAGACGGTGAGCTTGTCCTCGGCGGAAAGCTCGTCGAGACCGAGGATCGCGATGATGTCCTGGAGATCCTTGTAGCGCTGGAGGACGCGCTGCACTTCACGGGCGACCTTGTAGTGTTCCTCGCCGACGATGTCGGGCTGGAGCGCCTTGGAGACGGAGGCGAGCGGGTCGACGGCCGGGTAGATGCCGAGTTCGGCGATGGAGCGCTCGAGCACGATCGTCGAGTCGAGGTGGGCGAAGGTATTCGCTGGCGCCGGGTCGGTGAGATCGTCCGCGGGCACGTACACGGCCTGCACGGAGGTGATGGAACCCTTCTTCGTCGAGGTGATGCGTTCCTGGAGGATGCCCATCTCGTTCGAGAGCGTCGGCTGGTAACCGACCGCCGACGGCGAGCGGCCAAGGAGCGCGGACACCTCGGAACCGGCCTGCGAGAAGCGGAAGATGTTGTCGATGAAGAGCAGCACGTCCTGGTTCTTCTCGTCGCGGAAATACTCGGTCATGGCGAGGGCCGAGAGGGCGACGCGCATGCGGGCGCCCGGCGGCTCGTTCATCTGGCCGTACACCAGCGCGACCTTGGACTTGCCGAGGTCCTTCTGGTTGATGACGCCCGCCTCGGACATTTCGTGGTAAAGGTCGTTACCCTCGCGGGAACGCTCGCCGACGCCCGCGAACACGGAGTAACCACCGTGGGCCTTGGCGATGTTATTGATGAGTTCGAGAATGACGACGGTCTTGCCGACGCCGGCGCCACCGAACGCGCCGGCCTTGCCGCCCTTGATGAAGGGGCAGATCAGGTCGATGACCTTGATGCCCGTCTCGAGGATCTGGGCCTTGGTGTCCTGCTCGGCGAGCGCCGGGGCCGGACGGTGGATCGGGTACTTCTTGGTGTGCGGGACCGGGCCGCGGCCGTCGACCGGCGTGCCGGTGACGTCGAAGATGCGGCCGAGGATGCCCTCGCCGACCGGGACGGAAATCGGGGCGCCGGTGTCGGTCACCGGGTGGCCGCGGACGAGGCCCTCGGTGGAGGACATGGCGATCGCGCGCACGAGGCCCTCGCCGAGGTGCTGCTGCACCTCGAGGGTCAGGTTCTCCTTCTTGCCGGCGACGGTGAAGTCGACGGTGAGCGCCTGGTAGATGGGCGGGATGGTGTTCTCGGCGAACTGCACGTCGACGACGGCACCGATGACTTGGACGATTTTGCCTTGGTTGCTCATGACGGGAGGGAGATTTTTCGGAAGGTAGCCACTAATGCACACTAATGGGGCATTAATGTTTTGGGTCCGGATTCTTTGTGAGGGATTAGTGTGAATTAGTGGTGCGATGCTCAGGTCGACGCAAACGAGGCGGCGGCGATCTCGAGGATTTCCTGCGTGATGCCGGCCTGGCGGGCCTTGTTGTATTCGAGGGAGAGGTCGCCGATCAGCTTCGTGGCGTTGTCCTTCGCGGTCTTCATCGCGACCATGCGCGACGAGTGCTCGGAGGCCTTGGCGTCGAGGACATGCTGGTAGACCTCGCGGTGGACGTAGAGCGGGAGCAGCGACTCGAGGACGGTGTTGGCGTCGGGTTCGAAGAGGATCTCGCGGTCGTCGACCCGGGCGGTGTGGCCGGAATCGGCGCGCAGGTCGGCGATGACGGCCGCCAGGTTCTGCAGCGGCAGGAGCGGCAGGAGCGTGGGCACCTGCACGAGCGTGTTCTTGAAGTGCGGGTAGATCACCTCGACGGTGTCGACGACGCCCTCGAGGAACTGCTTCACCATGAAGTCGGCGACGGCGCGGACATCGGCGAACGGCACGCGGTCGGCGATCTGGAAGTCGGCGAGGAGGTCGCGCTTCGTGCGGGCGACGAACTGCGCGCCCTTGCGGCCGATGACGGCGAACTTCGCCGGTCCCTTGACCTCGTCGACGACGAGCTTGAAGAGGTTGGCGTTGAGCGCGCCGGCGAGGCCCATGTCGGAGGTGACGAGGATGATGCCGCGGACCTTGACCTCACGGCGGGTGAGGAACGGGTGCTGCGCTTCCTCCACGCGGCCGGCGACGGCGGCGAGCATTTCGGCCAGGAGGGCGGCATAGGCGCGGCCTGCGTTGGCGGCCTGCTGCGCCTTTTTCATCTTCGAGGCGGCCACGAGCTCCAACGCCTTGGTAATCTGGCGGGTGTTCTTGACCGACTTGATGCGCCGGCGGATGTCTCTGAGTGAAGCCACGGTAGGATCTAGACTCTAGGGTTTAGGGTCTGGGAGTCGGATGCTGGGAGATTACTTGGCGGAGAAGGTGGACTTCCATTCGTCGGCGGCGGCCTTGAGGCCGGCCTCAATCTCGTCGGTGAGCTTGGCTTCCGTGCGGATCTTGGTGAGCAGGTCGGCCTTGCGAGCGGTGAGGTAATCCTTCAGCGAGTTCGAGGCGGCGACGATGTGCTTCACCTCGATGGAATCGAAGTAGTTCTTCTGGAGCACCCAGAGGATGGAGGCCTGGACCTCGATCGCGAGCGGGTTGAGCTGGAGCTGCTTGAAGAGCTCGACGATGCGGGCCCCGCGGTCGAGCGTAGCCTTGGTCTTGGCGTCGAGGTCGGAGCCGAACTGCGCGAAGGCGGCGAGTTCGCGGAACTGGGCGAGCTCGCCCTTGAGTTTGCCGCCAACCTGCTTGGTGACCTTGATCTGGGCGGACGAACCGACGCGCGACACGGAGAGACCGACCGACACGGCGGGACGGATGCCCTGGTTGAAGAGATCGGTCTCGAGGAAGATCTGGCCGTCGGTGATGGAGATGACGTTCGTCGGGATGTAGGCGGACACGTCGCCGGCCTGCGTCTCGATGACCGGCAGCGCGGTGAGCGAGCCCTTGCCGTCGAGGCGCGCGGCGCGCTCGAGCAGGCGGGAGTGGAGGTAGAACACGTCGCCCGGGTAAGCTTCGCGGCCGGAGGGGCGCTTCAGGATGAGCGAGATCTGGCGGTAGGCGACGGCGTGCTTGGAGAGATCGTCATACACGATCAGGGCGTCCATGCCGTTTTCCATGAACCATTCGCCGAGGGCGGCGCCGGAGAACGGGGCGAGGTACTGGTTGGCCGGGTTGTCGGAGGCGGTCGCGGCGACGATGATGGTGTACTGCAGCGCGTCGGCGGCCTCGAGGGCGGAGATGGTGCGGACGACGTTCGACTGTTTCTGGCCGACGGCGACGTAGATGGAGTAGACCGGGCGGAAGTTCTTGTCGCCCGACGCGAGGCCGACCTTGTTGATGCGGGCCTGGTTGATGATGGTATCGACGCAGATGGTCGTCTTGCCCGTGCCGCGGTCGCCGATGATGAGTTCGCGCTGGCCGCGGCCGATCGGGATCATGGAATCGATCGCCATGATGCCGGTGAAGAGCGGCTGGTTGACGGATTTGCGGGCGATGATGCCGGGGGCGATGCGCTCGACCGGATAGGCTTCCTTGGCTTCGATCGGGCCCTTGCCATCGATCGGGCGGCCGAGGGCGTCGACCACGCGGCCGAGGAGCCCCTTGCCGACGGGGATGGAGAGGAGCTTGCCGGTCGTGGAGACCTCGTCGCCTTCCTTGAGCTTCGAGACGTCGCCGAGGACGACGCAGCCGACCTCGTCCTCCTCGAGGTTGAGCGCGATGCCGATGACGCCGCCGGGGAACGAGACCATCTCGTTGTACATGACGTCGGAGAGGCCCTCGATCTTGGCCACGCCGTCGGCGATCGTGCGGATGACGCCGGTGTTTTTCTTCGCGGCCTTCGTGGAAAGCTTGGCGATCTGCTGTTCGATTTGTTCGATGACGTTGCTCATGGCAGGAAGGGAAGTTCTAAGGTGTAAGCTTTAAGAGCGTAAGCGGGGTTAGACGGAAAGGTTGGCGAGCTGGCCGGCGACGGAGGACTCGTAGACGTCGGAACCCACGCGGATGCGCAGGCCGGCGAGCAGCGCGGGGTTGGCCTTGGCGGAGGCGGTGACCGGGCGCTGGTATTTTTTGGTCATCGCGGCCTCGATGGACTGCAGGGTCGTGTCATTGATCGGGCCGGCGTGCTCGACCTCGGCGCGCGATTTCGCGAGCTCGATGGCGATGCGGTGGTGGTAGGCCTTGAGCAGCGCGACCGGGCGGCGGGGCGAGTGCTTTTCCACCCAGCCCAGTACGCCGGCGACCTGCTCGGGCGACACGACGCCGTTGACGACGCTCAGCTTGAACAGCTGTTTCGCGAGGAGCTTGGTTTGTTTGTCGGCGGCCATCGGAAGGCGGGAGGAAGGAGGCTTGAGGCGGGAGGAACTTACAGCGAGGCGAGTTCCTTGGATGCGGCGTCGTTGTAGGCGGCGCGGTCGGCATCGGAGAGCTTCTTGGCGAGGACCTGCTCGGTGGTCCTGACCACGAGGCGGGCGATTTCGCCGCGGGCCTGCTCGAGCATTTTCTTGTGCTCGAGTTCGATGGCGGTCTGGGCCTTGGCGAGCGTGTCGGCGGCGCGCGCGAGGGCGTCGGCCTGCTGCTTGTCGCCGAATTCCTTGGCGGCCTTGCGGGCCTCGTCGACGGCCTTCTGGGCCTCGAGCTGGGCGGCCTTGATGATGGCGGCGCTCTCGGTCGCGGCGGCGGCGAGGCGGGCCTGGGTCTCCTCGGCGTGCTTGAGGCCGTCGGCGATCTTCTTGTTGCGCTCCTCCATCGTGGTGATGGTGGGCTTGATCCCGAACCAGTAGAGGACCCCGAACAGGATCAGGAAGCTGACGATCTGCATCACGAGGTACTTTGGCTCGACGCCGAAGTGCACGAAGGTCTGTTTCAGGCCCTCAATCGGGCCGACTTCAGTGGCGTGGGCGGCGGGTTCGGTCACCGCGAGCAAGATATTTGCCAGCTGGGGAGGAACGGGAACGGGGGGCGCGGGGATGAAGCCCGCGCGCCGCCGGTTAAATGGGATTACTTCGCGAGGAACAGGGCCAGGATGCCGAGACCTTCGGCGAGCGCCATGCCGATGATGGCCTGGACGAGGACCTTGCCGGAAGCGCCGGGGTTGCGACCGACGGCCTCGGCGGCCTTCTGGCCGATAAGACCGACGCCGAGGGCGGCGCCGAGGAGACCGAACGCGCTGGCGATGTTGCCAGAGATTTCAGCGAGGAGGAGGGACATGATGTGGGTGGATTTGTGGTTGCGGTTGCCGCCGTGCGCACGCGAAGCACGCTCCCGGCGGTAAATTCTCAGTGGTGCGCCTCCGCGCGGTGCCCCTCCGCGTGGTCGTGGTCATCGCCATGGTTGCAGATGAGACCGATGTAGACGGCGCTAAGGAGCGTGAAGACTGTGGCTTGGATCAGGCCGACGAGCAGCTCCATGAAATAAAAGACGAAAAGGAAACCGGTGCCGTGGAGCAGGTTTTCGCCGCCGAACACATTGCCGAAAAGGCGGACCGAAAGGGTGAAGGGGCGGATGACGATCGAGAACACCTCGATGAAGCCGACGATCAGGAATACCAGCGAAAGAAACGGGTAGAGCCAGGCCGGGGTTTCGCCCTTGTCGGCCTTGTTGCCGAAGAGGTCCCAAAGGATCAGCTTCGGGCCGGCATACTTGAAGATGATGATCAGGTAGGCGCCAAACGAAACGAGCGCGAGGGCGATGGTACCGTTGAAATCCGAGGTGAAGGGGCGGATCCAGGGTGACGTCATGTGGAAGTGGCCCTCGACGTCATGACCCCAGCCGATCGTGCCAACGCCGGGGAGCAGCCCCATCCAGTTTTGGAGCAGGATGAAAATAAAGAAGGTGACCAGCAGCGGAAATGCGAAGGGAAACGCTTTTTTGCCGACGATCGGCTCGAACAGTTCGTGCAGCGCCTCGAGGATGGATTCAAAGACCGCTTGGCGCTTGTTCGGAAGCACCTGGGGACGGCGCAGAACGAAGATAATCAGGCCGATCAGCACAGCCGACACGGCCCAGCCGGTCGCCATGGCATTGGTAATTGCCCAACCATTACCGAAATCCACGAGTTTTGCCGCCGCCGGCGCAACTCCCTCGCCTTCTCCTTCGGCGGCATGCGCAAAGGTCGCGGAGCCGAGGGTTGCAATCAGGCCGAGGAATTTGATGGTGCGAGACATGTTTCCGGCAGATGGGTGTCGGGAAGGGGGTAGTTAGGTAGGTTTTCGCTCGGAGATACGTCAACCTTGGAAATAAAAAAAGGCTTTGGGAAGGGGTTAATTAGAGGTGACGCGGGAGGGGCATCCGGTCGCTTATCGGCGGTTCAGCGCAGGCTTGCCAGTGAGGATACGGGCGCACACTTGTAAAACATGGAGCCCGCAGTCACCGACCTTTTGGAACGGACGGTCCAGCCGCGTTATCCCAACCGGGAACGAAAGCTGGCCCGGAACATTTTCATGCAGGTGACATGGGCGCTGCTGGCGCTGACGGCGGTGGCGCAGCTGTTCCTGCTGGTGTGGCTGGATTTGCTGTCCTGACGGCGATCAAGGACTGATAGGCGGGCGCGCGCGTTTGGAAAACCGTCTCGTGCTCCATCGGCCAGGGCGCAATCGGGTCTGGCTGCCAAGTTTTCAATCCCGGCAGAAAATCGGCCACGAAACGGAAATACTCCGCATGGTCGGTGCGGAAATACAGGCGCCCACCCGGCCCCGACCGGCCCGCGAGAAATTCGAAGAACGCCGGCTGCAGGATGCGGTTTTTGTGATGGCGTTTCTTGGGCCAGGGATCGGGAAACAACACCCAAGTTTCGGCAAAGGTCACGCCGGCGGGCAGCAATTCGATCAGTTCGCGCGCCTCGGCGCGGACGAAGTGGCAGTTGGCGAGCTTGGCGCGGGTGGCCTTGCGGGCGGCGCGGGCGATCCGCTCGCCGATAAAATCAACGCCGAGGCACAGCTTGCCCGGATTCTCGGCGGCATAACGCGCGAGGAAATGCCCGTGGCCGCAGCCGATCTCGAGGACGAGGGATGACTTCGCCGGCACGATGGCGGCCAGCTCGGCGCCCAGGCGGGCGCGGCGCTGCATGACGTGTGCGACGAATTCCGGCTTCACGGGTGCGTTATTGGCGCGAGCCCCGCACGTGGCGCAATCCCGAACCGAGGAGGATGTCAGGCTTTCTGCCGGCGCGGCAGGACGATCCGGATGGCGAGCCCGCCGGTCTCGCGGTTCTCCGCCCACGCGCGGCCGCCATGGAGCTGCACGATATGCTTCACGATGCTCAGGCCCAGGCCGGTGCCGCCGGTTTCGCGCGAGCGGCCCTTTTCCACACGGAAGAAACGCTCGAAGAGATGCGGCAGATCGGCCGGCGGAATGCCGCCGCCGTTGTCGCGCACGAAGCATTCCACCTCGTTTTCACCGAGGGCGACGGCGCCGAGCTCGATCTCGGATCCCTTCGGCGTGTATTTGAAGGCGTTCTCGAGCAGGTTGCCGAAGACATGGCCGAGTTTTTCTTCGTCAGCCTCGACGAAGTCCAGGTCGGGGGCAACCGAAAGGACGATGGTGTGCTCGGTTCCCTGGGGACGTTTCCGGTACTCGCCGGCGAGATCCTCCAGGTAGGCGGCGAGATCAACCTCGGCGAATTTCAGGCCGGGCGTGGCCGACTCGAGGCGCGAGAGCGCGAGCAGGTCGTCGATGATCGACTTCAGGCGGTCGCTGTGGCGCTGGATGGTCTTGAGGAACTTGTCCCGGTCGGCGGGCTCCATCGTCTGGTGGCCGTCGACCAGGGTCTCGACGTAGCCCTTGATGATGCTGAGGGGCGTGCGCAGTTCGTGCGAGGCGTTGGCGACGAAATCGCGCCGCACGCGCTCCAGTTTCCGCTGGCCGGTCATGTCGTGGATGACGAAGAGCGCCCACTGGGACTTGCCGTCGGGCGACGGGATGGGCGCGCCCGAGGCCTCGATCCACAGCGTGCTCTGGCCGTCGATGATCTCGAATTCCTCGCGGGGCAGCACGGTACCCTCGCGCGTGGCGCGGACATAGTCGAGAAACGGGCCGCTGCGCACGATCAGCTCCAGGCGCAGGTTCATCAGCTCCCGGGCCGCGGGAAAGATTTCGCGCAGCGCGCGGTTGGCAAGGTGGATGTAGTTCGCCTCATCGACGATGAGCACGGCCTCGCGGAGGTTGCCGAGTGTCGCCTCCAGCTGGGCGAGCTGGTCGGTGCGCTGCTGCTGCAGCGAGGAGTTCTGCGTGATGAGCCGGTTGACCTCGTCGGCGAGCGGGCCCCACGCGGGCAGGTAGGCCGCCGGGCTGTTCTCATGGAGCAGCGGCTGGCCGCGCTTCGCGGCGTTCTCGAGCTCGGCGAGGGCGCGGTTTTGTTTCCAGAGCGCATGCAGGGCGAACGCGAGGGCGGCCGCCAGGACGACTGCGATGAAAATGGTCATGCCGACAGTTTTTTGTCGGCAATCCGATAACCCACCCCGCGGATGGTTTCAATCCAACCGGCCTCCGCGCCGAGCTTTTCGCGCAGGCGGCGCACGTGGGTGTCGACGGTGCGCGTCTCGATCTCGGTGGAGTAGTTCCAGACGTTGAGGAGGAGGTGCTCGCGGGTTTGCACCCTGCCCTGCCGCTCCATCATCAGGCGCAGCAGCTTGAATTCGGTCGCGGTCAGGTCCAACGGGGCGCCCTTGACGGTCACGCGGTGCGTGTCGCTGTCCAAGAGGATGTCGCCGACGTGCAGCTTGGCGCTGACGGGTTCCTTCGCATTCACCGAGCGGCGCAGGATCGATTCCACGCGCAGAACGAGCTCCTTCGGGCTGAAAGGCTTGCTCAGGTAATCGTCGGCGCCCGACTCGAGGCCCTCGATGCGGTCGTGGGTCTCGGCCTTGGCGGTGAGGAAAATGATCGGGACCTTGGCCAGTTTGTTGTCCGCGCGCAGGATCCGGCAGACTTGGATGCCGCTCAGGTGCGGCATCATTATGTCTAAAATTACCAAGTCCGGCTGCCCGGCGCGGGCGCGCGAGATGCTTGCCGTGGCGTCGTTGAGGCTCTCCACGTGGAACCCCTTAGCCTTGAGATGATATGCCACGAGATCGGTGACGTCCGGCTCATCGTCGACGACAAGGATCTTTTTCTTTTCCATAGAGGGCGCGGAGTATTTGGGGGCGGAAGGCCCTTTCGAGTGAATTAACCGGGCGTCACAGGAATGTCACATCGTTATCACGTGGGGCAGAGATGCGGGCGCGGGGCCGCTAGGCCGGAGGGCGTTTTTCCGTTGCGAGCAAAACCATCAACACGCTGAGATCTGCGGGATTCACGCCGCTGATGCGGCCGGCCTGGCCGAGGTTGACCGGGCGGAATTGCTGAAGCTTCAGTGCGCTTTCGCGGCGCAGGCCGGGAATTTTGAGATAGTCGATGGAGTCGGGGAGCTGGATTCTTTCGACGGCCTTCATTTTCTCGATGTGGCGCCCTTCGCGCTCGAGGTAGCCGCGATAACGTACGCGATAGAGCGTCTCTTCCCTGACCTCTTTGGACTGAACCAGAAATTCCCCTGGCAGCTCGATCGCCGAATCTGTCCGGCGAATTTTTTCCGCCCACGTGCCGCCTTGGGTTTGGTTTTTTTCCAAAAAGGATTCCCACAGGGCAATGCTGGATGTCTTGTTTTCTATTTTACATAAACGACTATTGGTCAATAGATTACACTCGGCCGCATGATGTCTTAACCTAAGCTCGGCACTGCCATGGTTGAAGAGCAACCTATGCTCTGCGCGGCTAGTGAACATGCGATAAGGTTCGTTCGTTCCCTTGGTCACCAAATCGTCGATAAGCACCCCGATATACCCTTCATGCCGCTGAATGATCATTGGCGGCTGACCTCTCGCTTTGCGCGCCGCATTCACGCCGGCCACGAGCCCTTGGGCGGCCGCTTCCTCATAACCTGAGGTCCCGTTGATCTGGCCGGCCAGAAACAGATTCTCGACCTTGCGAGATTCCAAGGATGGAAACATTTGGGTCGGCGGGGCGAAATCATATTCGACGGCATAAGCCGGTCGAAGAAGCATCGCGTGCTCGAGCCCAGGAATACTTCTCACCAAGGCAAGCTGGACATCGAATGGCAGACTTGTGGACAGGCCATTGATATAATACTCGTTCGTATTCCGCCCCTCGGGTTCGAGAAAAAGCAGATGTCGTGGCTTATCCGCAAAGCGGACGAATTTGTCCTCGATGCTTGGGCAATACCGCGGCCCGATACCCACGATCTCGCCGGAATACATGGCCGACTTATGGAGATTATCCCGCACGATCTGCGCCGACTCTGCAGTCGTGTAGGTCATCCAGCAGGAGATCTGTTTACTGCCTGGCCTCCAGCCGATCCGGGCTTCTCCTGTCCGTTCCACGTGGAACAGGTTCTCCGGATCCCGGGTGTCGTGGAAGGCAAACAGCGTGGGCTCGGCGTCGCCCTTCTGCTCCTGAAGCCCGCTAAAGTTGATGCTCCGGCCCAGAATGCGCGGTGGCGTTCCGGTCTTCAGACGCTGGAGCTGGATACCTGCCTCCAACAGGCTTCCCGAAAGGGTTTTTGCACTGAAGTCCCCCAGCCGTCCGCCCTCGTTTTTGTTTTGCCCGACGTGCATCAACCCACGCAGGAACGTTCCGGTCGTGATCACCACGGTCCGGCCTATGAATTCGATATCCAGATTGGTCCGGCAGCCGACCACGGCGCCGTCCTTGAAGATCAGCCCGGTTACAGTAGCTTGGAAGATTTGCAGGTTTGGTTGCAGCTCGAGCGTATGCTTGAGTCGGAATTGATAGGCTTTCTTATCGCATTGCGCTCGCGGCGACTGAACAGCCGGGCCTTTGGACTCATTCAGCAGGCGGAACTGAATTCCCGTCACATCGGTGTTGATTGCCATCTCACCACCGAGCGCGTCGATCTCGCGCACGATTTGTCCCTTGGCCTGGCCGCCAATCGCCGGGTTGCAGCTCATTTGAGCAATCGTATCGATGTT
Organism: uncultured Oleiharenicola sp.; assembly: GCA_964481095.1. GTDB lineage: Bacteria > Verrucomicrobiota > Verrucomicrobiia > Opitutales > Opitutaceae > Lacunisphaera. Next base: position 94,878 of record CAYZSN010000210.1, read on the forward strand.
GCCAGTCAGAAGCAGAGTGGACGCCCCGGTCCGCGCCGCTGCTAGGCACGCTTCCACTCCGGCATGCCCGGCGCCACAGACAATTACATCGAATACTCTATCGCTATAAATCATAGCAAATTAAAATAGATATTTTGATATAGTATTACTTTCCAATGCAAAACGATGCAAAGAGGCGATCCAAGATCTGTTCGTTGTCGATCTTGCCGGAAATTTCGCTGAAGGCCGCCAACGCCCCTCGCAGATCGCTCGCGACCAGTTCTCCGGCAGCATTACCTTCCAGTTTCTGACGGGCGCCCGCCAAAGCTTCGTTGGCTTGGCTCAACGCCTGGGCGTGGCGGGCGTTGATCGCGATGAGCTCGTCGCCGACCTTGCTTTGAAAGGTGTCCGCAAGCTGCGCGATGGCCGTGCGCAGGGCTTCCACACCTTGGCCGGTCAGTGCTGAAATTTCCACGCTGCGGAATTTCTGTGCGAATGCGGTGCGCACCGCCGGTGGCAGGTCGGCTTTGTTGAAAATCGCGATCGTGTTGCCGGGGGTGAGTCGCGTTGCGAGGACGTCCGGCAGCACAGGCAACGGGCGTGTTCCATCGAGAACCCAGAGGAAAATATCGGCTTCCGCTGCCTGCTCGAGCGCCTTGTCGATGCCGCGTTTCTCGAGGGAAGAAGGCTTCAGGTTCAATCCCGCGGTGTCGACGAGGCGCAGCGCGTGCGGGCCCGCGAGAACCACCTCCTCGAGATAGTCGCGCGTCGTGCCGGGCTCGGCGCTGACGAGGGCGCGCTCGCGTCCGACGAGCCGGTTCAACAAACTGCTTTTGCCGGCGTTGGGCTCGCCGAGAATTACGGTGCGGATGCCATCGCGCAGCATCGTCCCGTAATGGCTGGTCGCGAGGAGCCGGCTTGTATCGGCACGAAGTTGCTCCAACTCGCGCATCAGCGTGCGTTGATCCTCGGCCGGCAAATCTTCATCGGGAAAATCAATGTAGGCTTCGATCTTGGCCAAGATATTGATCAATTGTGAGATAAGTGATTGCATGTGCCGTCCAAGCGCGCCACGCAACTGCTGATTGGCCGCGGCCAACGCGCGTTCGCTGCGCGCGTGGATCAAATCCATCACGGCCTCAGCTTGGCTGAGGTCCATCCGGCCGTTCAGGAAAGCACGTTTGCTGAACTCGCCGGCCTCGGCGGCCCGGCAACCGCGCGCGAGCAGGTCTTCCAGGATTTTCTGTGCAATGAACGGATTGCCATGGCAGGAGATTTCCACCGTGTCCTCGCCGGTAAAGGAATGTGGTGCGGCGAAAAACGTGAACAGCACGTCGTCGACGAGGTTGCCGCCGGTGTCCTTGTAGTCGGCATGGCGTGCGCTGCGGGGCGGGGAAGTGTCGCCGAAGATTCGCGCGACCAGCGCGGCGACTTCCGGTCCGCTCGCACGCACCACCGCAATGGCCGAAGTGCCGACGGGCGTGGCGAGCGCAGCAATGGTATCGAAATCTCCCAACATCAGGCTTCACGCAAA
>CAYZSN010000211.1:0-3144 GCA_964481095.1 uncultured Oleiharenicola sp.
GGCGCGCGACCACGGTGCCGGAAATGGGCGAGCGCACGTTCACCATCGCGGTCGGTTCCAGCGTGTGCTCGAGGATCACGACCTCCTCCTCGGTCAGGCCCAGGTCCAGCAGCTTTTCCCGCGCGGCGGCGCGGTCGGAAACCGTGAACGCGGCGGAACCCGCGCGGAGCCGCTCAACGTATTGTCGCTGCGCGGTGAGCATCTCCGGGCTGTAGATGACGGCCAGCGGCGCGCCCGCCGTCACCTCGGCGCCGACGTAGTTGACGAAGAGTTTCTCCACGCGGCCGGGAACGCGGGCGGCGAGGATGCGGTGCTTGGTGTCGTCGTCGTCGATCACGCCCGCCACCCGCAGCGTGCGCACCAGCGGCGCGCGCCGCACCGCGGCGGTCTGCACGCCGGTGATGCTGGCGGCGGCCGGGGTGAGCGTGACGAGGTTGGGATCGGCGGCGGCCTCGTCATCCGCCGGCGCGGCGACGAGGGCCATGCCGCAGATCGTGCACTTGTCGCCGGGCTTGTCCGACTTGATCCACGGGTGCATGGCGCACTGGTAGACCGTGGCGTGCGGGTGCGCGGGTTCGGCCGCGGCCAGCAGGCCGGCGGCGAGGGAAAGGAGGAGGAAGGTGAGAAATGTTTTCATGGAAAGCCAGGACGGGAGGGTGGACGGAAACCAAATCCGCATGCGCGAACGCGGCGGACCGAAGGCAAAGCCCGGCACGGCGACGCGTGCGGACACACCGATTCCCGGGATTTAGATCAGGAAACTGCAGTGCGCCTTGAACAGGGGCGCACTCGCAAGGGGGGCCGCCGGCGCGGACACCCCGGCCGCCGGCGTGAGCGCCGGGCGCGGCAGGAACTGCACATAAAAATATTCGCGCTTGGCGCGGGTGAGCCGCCCGGCTTCGACCTGCTGGCCGGCCGAGGCCTGGACGGTGGCAGCCTGGCCGGCAACGGGCTGCGCCACGCAATCGGGCATGCCGCACGCGTTGGGCCGGTTCTCGCAACAATCACATTTCGCCACCTTGGCGCCCGGCACGTCCACCGGCTGCACCTGCGCGAGCGCGGTGCAGAAGGCTAGGACCAGCAGCCAGACGAAACGTTTCATGGCAGGGCGAAGATAGGAATCAGAGCCCCGTGAGCAACCGCTTATTCCGAACGAGCCCTTTGTAGTCTATTAAACGACAAACTCTGCGGCCGCCCGCACGAAGGCCTGAATCAGGGGATGGGGCCGGTTTTCGAGGGCCGAGCGTTCCGGCTGGAACAGGGTCCCGATGAAAAACGGCTGGGCCGGCAGCTCAAATGCATGGATCTGGCTCTCCGCATCGAAGCCGCTGAAGCGCAGGCCGGCGGACTCGAAGCGCCCGCGATAGGCGGGATTCGGCCCGTAGTTGCAATGATAGCCTTCGCGCGATTTCCGGCCGGAGAAGATGCGATACAGCTGCGAGCCAGGCGTGAAGGTGATGTCGTTGTGCCGCCCGACCAGCGAGCAGGCGAGCGGGGTGACGACGAGATCAGCCGCCGCGGCATTCGTCTCGGCATGGTCGGCGCCGGCCACGCCGGCGACGTTGCGCGCGAATTCGATCAGTGCGTGCTGGAAGCCGCCGCACGTGCCGAGGAACGGCCGGCGCGATTCACGGGCGAAGCGGATCGCGGCGAGCGCGCCGTCCAGGCTGCGGTACGGGCTGCCGGGGACGCACCAGACGCCGTCGTAGCCCGCTAACTGCCGCGACGCGTCGGTGATCGTGTCGGTGCCGATCCAGTCCCACGTGAGCGCGACGCCGGTGTTTTTCGCCGCGAGGGCCAACGCCGCCGGAATCGCCCGGTGCGCGACGATCGCGGGATCGTGGTCACCGATGAGGGCGAGGCGCGGCATGCGATCAGCGTGTCGACGAATTCGTGGCCGGGGTCGGCTCCGGCTCGATCGGGGTCGGCGCGACGGCCTTCGGCTTGGCATTCTTCGTGACCGTGATGATGACCACGCCGGCGATGATGATGGCGGCGGCGAGGAAGATGCGCGGGCTGACCTCCTCATGCAGGACCAGCCAGCCGAGGAACACCGCGACGATCGGGTTCACGTAGGCGTAGGTCGAGACCTTGGCGGGCGTGCTGTGTTTCATCAGCCAGGTGAAGGTGCTGAAGCCGATCAGCGAGCCGAAGGTCACGAGGTAAACCCACGCGCCGACCGACCGTGCGGTGATGCCCGCGGGATCGAAGCGGGCCAGTTCGCCGGTGAGCACCGCGGTGACGAGCAGCCAGCCGCTGCCGACGAGCATTTGGATGGCCGAGGCGGTGAAGGGCTCGGCGGGCTCGGAAGCATAACGCATGTAGATCATGCCGCAGCCCCAGAAGAACGTGGCGGCGATGAGCCCCAGCACGCTCCACGGGTCGAGTCCGCCCACGCCGGACTTGAGCACGTCGGGCCCGACCAGCACGATGAGGCCGATGAAGCCGAGGGCGAGGCCGAGGAACGTGACGGGCTTCGGCCGGGTGCCGCGCTTGCCGTCCTTGAAGAACGCGTGCACCGCCCAGTCCATCAGCACGATGAACACCGGCCCGGCCGAGATGATCAGCGTGGCGATGCCCGACGGCACCTTCTGCTCGGACCACGACACGAGGCCGTTGCCGCCGAGGCAAAGGAAACCGCCGCTGATGGCGTTGTCGCGCCACTGCTTTTTCGTGGCCGTGAAGCCGCGCGTGAGGGCGATGAACGCCGCGACGATCAGGCCCGCGGCCAGGAAGCGCACGCCCGCCATCAGGAACGGCGGGATCGTCTCCACCACGATGCGGATTCCGAGGTAGGTGGAACCCCAGATCAGGTAGATCGCGGCGAAGCCTGCGATCAGGGCGGAGCGGTTGGGGGATGGGGGAGACATCAGAGAACAGTGGCCAGAGGACAGAGGACGGGGAAGAGGGCGAAAAGCGGGCAGGGTTTTCTGTCGCGGCGGTGTGAGACCGTCGTCGGCGCTCCACGCGCCCCCCTCCAGGGGAAAACACACAGCAGCGGCATGGAGATTTCGCCGAGCGGGCGCAGCGCGGCCTCGATCTCGTCGGACCACGGGACGCTGCAGCTCAGCCGCAGGCAGTGCCGGTAGCGGTCCTTCACCGAGAAGAGGCTGCCGGGCGCGGTGTTGATCTTGTGCTTCAGCG
>CAYZSN010000212.1:0-2974 GCA_964481095.1 uncultured Oleiharenicola sp.
GATCGGCTCGGTGCGCGCGCTGAGCGACCAGACCGGGGCGACGGTGATCCGGCATGACTACCTGCCGTTCGGCGAGGACACGCAGCCGCTGACCGGCGACCCGCTGCGGTTTGCGGGCAAGGAGCTCGACCCGGAATCGGCCCTGATGAACTTCGAGGCGCGCTACTATCGGAACACGTGGGGGCGCTTTACGCAGGTCGATCCGGTGGACGGCTCGCTCATCTATTCACAGACGTGGAATCGGTACGCGTACGCCGGCAACAACCCGCTGCGATTCGTGGATCCGACCGGCATGCAAATGACCTGTCCAAGCCCAAAGGCGACAGTTTGTACTGGATATCAAGACAGCACTAACGCAATAGAATCGGTTGGGGGGGGACGCGGAGCACTGGATCGGTCGAGCGCGCAAGGATGGGCCGGCAGCGGTGGCTGTGATGATCCTTGCGGCCCGCAGAAGGCTCGGCCGCAGATTCATTTGGGACAGCCATTTCAGCCGACGCCCAAGACGAGCGACGGCGCGCCTCCGAATCTTCAGAATGGATCTGGTGGAAAGACGCCACCGAATAATAACGACGACAAGAAAAAAGATGACTCCATGAAGGCCTGCAAGGGCATAGCGCGTGTGCTCAAGGGCAATCCAGCAACAATTGGTCAGACTGGAGGTTTCTCTGGTCAGACCGTTGGCGCCGTCTACGTGACAAGCGACGGCGCTGCGGTCATTCCGCGCCAATGGACAACGTCGCGAGCAATTTTGCGGGCCATTCGCGATCGCGTCTCTGGCATTTTTCCGAAGGTCGGCGCCTCCTTCAACGGAATCGTCGATACGATCGGCGGCACAGTGCCGCGAGGCTTTCCAATTGGCACGAAGGTTCAGGAGGCGCTACTGGATCTATTTCCAGATACGTTAATCATAGAACTTCCAGGCGGCGACAAGGACTATGGAATAACCGACGTCGAGATAACACTTCCCGAGGATCAGCCGTGTCCAGAAGGCACCAACTAATAGCGCGTCGAGTTCTCATCGGTACATTCGCGCTGCTCGCGTTTCAGCGAGGTCGCGCAGACTTCCAGGATCGATGGCCTGCCGTTCGACCGCTGCGTGAGGCCACAACGTATTCGGCCAGTCGGTCAGGTGACACGCCATTTCTGGCGCTAATTCGAGATACGGGAAACGTTCCCCGTTATCGATTCGAATGCCATAACGGCGACTACGACTCGGTCATTGGATTTACGTATTCTGGGGATTTCCACTGCGCCATGTTCGCTATTCAGGGGACCAGGGACGCAAGTGACAATCTACTGGCTGATGATTCACCGTATGAAGGGAGCACAGACTGGACGAATCGTGGACGAGTGCTCGCCCGTCAATTGCGCGAGCCATGCAGTTCATGGCCGGAATATGGCGCCACTAGGCATTTTCACCTTCGTGGAATGACGATTACCATGCGGTTTGTCAATGTCGAATCACAGCGTATCCCAGGACGCGCTGACCCAGCGCTTGGGCGCTTCACGTTCATGTTGTCCGTCGAGCCAGACCCACATGCGACCACTCCGCAGGCGGAGCGAATCCGCGTGTCGAAACCGCCGCGTGAATGTGGGTTCTGAGCTTGTAGAGTAGAAGCGGTCTCAAAATTGGCGTAGCAGGATGAGGATCGACGCCAGATGAAAGAACGCCAAGAAGTTCTCGGGGAGGCGGTCCCACCGGACCACGAGGCGGCGATAGTTGTGGAACCACGCGAAGAGGCGCTCGATCTGCCAGCGGCGCGTGTAGCGGCGCAGCGGCCGGCCGTCTTGTGTGACGCGGCGCTTCGTCCGGTTCGGCGCAATCATCTCGATCCCCATGGTGTCGCGCAGATGGACATCGAGGCCGTCGCTATCGTAGGCCTTGTCGCCGATCAATCGATCGGGCCAGTACGCGAGGAAGCGGTCCTCGCGCGTCGCGTCGACGAGCCGGACTTCGGCCGGCGAAGCAGGGGCCACGTGGACGGCGAGAGGAAGACCATGGCCGTCGCAGATCGCCATGATCTTGCTGCCCTTATCTCGCTTAGTAGGTCCGATGGCGGCGCCCCTTTTTTCGCCGGACTGAAGGTCCCATCGATGAAGCCTTCGGTCAGGTCGAGTTGGCCGCGATCGCGCAGGTCTTCGGCGAGGCGTTCCAGGGCGTCGCGTAGCCACCCGGTTCGCCGCCACTGTTGAAACCGCCGATGGCAGGTCTGGTACGACGGATAGTGGCGCGGCAGATCCTTCCACCGGGCACCGGTGCGCAGGATCCAGAGCACGCCGTTCAACACCGCGCGCGGATCGTGCGGCGGCCGGCCCGCGCCGCCGGCGCGGCCGCGCGCAAAGAACGGCGCGAGGATGGCCCATTGCTTGTCGGTGAGGTCCATGCTCGGTCGGTACGACGCGACCGGGCTGAGCGTAACATCGTCAAATCAGAATTTTGAGACCGCTTCTAGTGCTGGGCGTCGCATATCTGAGCACGTGCTCGAGCATCCGACGCCGGGCCAGTCGGTGGCGCAGCCGTTCCCGATCAGCGGGTGGGCGATTGACGCGGCGGCGCCGACGGGCACGGGCGTGGACATCATCGGCGTCAACGCGTACCACAACTTCGGCAGCGGCAGTCCGGCGTACGCGCTCGGCGGGGCGACCTATGGCGACGCGCGGTCGGACGTGGCGGCCGCACGCGGGGCGCGCTTTCTCAACTCCGGCTATCACTTCACGGTGACCGGCCAGCCGTCGGGCTGGTATCGCTTTGTCACCTACGCGCACAGCCCGGCGTCGGGGCTCTGGACGGGCCGGACGGTGGACGCCTACGTCGACATCCCGACGGCGGCCTTGCAGATCAATCGCAGCGGCACGGGGACGGGCGCGATCGTGGCGACGGGCTTGAACTGCCCCGGCGGGTCGACGACCCAGGCGATGCCCTGCGGGGCCAGCTACGCGTTCGGGACGGCGGTGACGCTGACGGCGGTGC
>CAYZSN010000213.1:0-9207 GCA_964481095.1 uncultured Oleiharenicola sp.
CGCTGGCGACGCCGGCGCAAACCGACGTGAACCGACCGCCCGTCCTTTCCGGACGGGCTTTTTTGTGTCTGCTTACGTCGCCTCGCAGCGGAATTCCTCAAACTTCCCGCCCGGGCCGCGCGGCAGCGGGGCGTCATGCCACTCGTAGGTGAGGGCGAAGGGATGTCCGAGCGCCTGCTGGATGACGGCGGTCAGGCGCGCCTCCTGCTCCGCCGTGGGCCGGCCGGCGGCAAACAGCCGGGCCGTGATGCGCGCGCGGTCGTGCTGCACGAACTGGAACTGGCGGATCGGGAACACCCCATCCCAGTGGTGAAAGCCGACCGTCGGCCAGTGGCGCGACCCGTCGGGCAGCAGCACCAGGTTGCGCTCGCGCCCCAGGAAGCGCCGCACGACCGGCAGCCCGCGCCCGCAGGGGCAGGGAGCGCCGGCCTCGGCGTAGTCGCCGATCTCATAGCGAACGAGCGGGGTGGCGAAATTCAGGAGGTCGGTGACAAGAATGCGGCCAATCTCCCCGGGCGCACAGGGGCGGCCGGCGACATCCACGATCTCGAGCAGGATCGTTTCGGAGACATGATACGACCCGTGCTCCGGGCACTGGGTCGCCATCACGCCGCCTTCCTGGGAACTGTAGCTGTCGTGAATCTCGACGCCCAGGATGCGGCGCGTTTCGTCACGCAGGCGGGAGGAGACCGTCTCGCTGACGGTGCGGATGTCCTGCAGCCCGTCGAGACGGCGGCCGGCGGCCGCGAGCTCGGCCAGCACGCCCTCCAACACGGCGGGCATGACGAGGAGGTGGCGGGGCTTGAACGCGAGCAGCCATTGCGCGAGCTCCCCGGTCGCCAGCGTGGCCGGCCGGGCGGACAGCGGGCCGGTCCGCAACACGAGGTTGCATGGCTGGCCCCAATCCGGACCTTCCGCCGCGCGCGCGACATTGGCCCGGCAGACGGCGAGTGGGCCGGAAAAATCACGGCCGTGCCACAAATGCTCGCGCAGCGTGTAGGCCCACCAATGCAACTGGCACATTTCCGTGCGCCGGACCGTGACCGGTTCACCGGTCGACCCGGATGTCGAGGTCGCACCCACGCGCCCGTGGGCGGGCGGCACCTTCCGGCAGAACAGGCGCTCGCCGGCGGACACCAGGGCCTGGCGCGTCAATGGCGGCAGTCGCGGGAGGCCGCCCGGTTCCGCGAGCGCCGCGGCGGTCAGGCCGGCGGACTTCAACCGCCCGGCGAAATGCGGCGACTCCCGGCCGGCGTGCGCGGCCAGCGCCAGCAGCAACTGCCGCTGCTGGCCGGCCAGTTCCGCCGGATCGAGCCGTTCGGTGCGGTGGTATTCCGCCAGCACGGCCTGCACCGCCGCCCCGCCATTGGCGGAAGTCGTGGCCGCAGGCAGCCGCAACGGATGGCGGGCAAAGGCCTCGAACCAGTCGCTCATGGCGCCGGGGCCAGCGCGAACACCGGGCAGCGTTCCGCAAAAGGGTAGCGCCCCGCCGGTCCCGGGACGACCCGGAAGCCCGCGAATCCCCGGGTGATTTCCGCCGCGTTGTAGAACGAATAGCGCGCCGCGCGCCCGCGGTAGGCGTCGATCGTGGCGATGACCCGCGCGCTGCAGCCGATGCGGGCGGCGAGCTGCGCCCGGTCGGGCAGCAAGCGGTTGAACTGCTCCCATGCGGCGCCGAGTTCGATGCCCGGGTCCGGATGAGCGCCCTGTAGCGCCATCAGGAACCGCATCTTGAAGGCATGGAAGTTGTCCACCCGACCGGCGAGGACGTCCGCGACGGCCGCCTCGACCGGCTCGGTGCGCGCGGGCCGCTCGAGGTTGCGGATGGCGGCGCAACCGGTCGGGCGCACGACGCGGCGCAGTTCGCGGCCGAATGCCTCCAGGCGTTCGAGGCTGTTGAAGAGCGCAGGCCCATTGTCGCACAGGATCAGGTCGAAGCTCGCGTCCGGAAAGGGCAGTTGCAACCAGTCGGCGACCAGCGCGCGGCGGCCCGGGATGTCGCCCGGCCAGACCACGCGGATCATCGTTTCGCTGCTGTCCACGGCGACGAGTTCCTGCCGCGGCGCCCAGGCGTGCTGCGCGTATTCGGGCGTCACGCCAAGCAGCAGGACCGCCAGCGGTTCCGCCGGCTCCGCGCCCCGGGCGGCCTGCCAGGCTGCGGTCAGGCGGGCGATGTCCTCGGCGACGGGGCGGAGCGGAGGTCCCAGCAGCTGCCAATGGGCCGCGAGCGCCGCCCAGGGAGTGGTGGTTGGACCGGCTGGTGTGTGCGGGCTGCGGGTCATGCAGGCGCCCCGTCGGGCGACCGCATCACGCCGCATCCGGCGCCGGGCGGCAAGCCGATAGCCGCGCAGCCGGGTCAGAATCCGAAGTTGAACGGGTCGGCGCCGTTGCGCCGGTTGCTGTCGAGCGCGGCGATGACCGAGAGGTCCGCGTCGTCCAGCTCGAAGTCGAAGATCGCCGCGTTCTCCACAATGCGCTCCGGGCGCACCGACTTCGGGATCGTGACCACGCCGACCTGCAGGTCCCAGCGCAGGTGGTCCTGCGCCACGGTCTTGCCGTGCTTGCGGGCGAGGCCGGTGAGCACCGGGTCGCGCAGCAGCGGGCCGGCCTGCATCAGCGGGCTCCACGCGGTCAGGCGGATGTCGCGCTCGCGGCAGAACGCATGCAGCGCCTTGCTCTGCAGGTACGGATGAAACTCGATCTGGTTGACGGCCGGCGGCACCTTCGCGGCCGGGAGCAGTTCCTCGAGATGGGGGATCATGTAGTTGCTGACGCCGATCGCCTTCGCCCGGCCCGCGCGGTAGATCGTTTCCATCGCGCGCCACGCCGCCGCGTGCCGGTCCTTGATCGGCCAGTGGAGCAGGTACAGGTCGACGTAATCGAGCCCGAGGCGCTTCAGGCTGTCCTCACACGCCGCCTCGATCCGGCCGGCGCGGATGTCGTCGTTCCACACCTTCGTGGTCACGAAGATTTCGCCGCGCGGGATGCCCGAGGCCTTCACCGCCCGGCCGACGCCCCTCTCGTTGCGGTAGAGGGCGGCGGTGTCGATGTGGCGGTAGCCGGCCTGGAGCGCGGCGCCGACGGCCTCCGCCGCGTCGCCATCGTCCGGCACCTGGAAGACGCCCAGGCCCAGCCAGGGCATCCGCACGCCGTTGCTCAGCGTGGTCGTCGCCTTGAGGCCGGCGGCCATGGTCGGAAAAGTGCCGAGCAGAACGGGAAAACTCATCGGGCAGGCTAGCCAGTCGGGCCCGGCGGTCAAACGAAGGACTGGCTTATGTCGCGGAGTCCCGCAGAGTGGGGCGGCATGAGGGCGATGTGTTACCGGTGTTTCTGGCCAAAGGCGCACTGCTGGTGCGGTTCGCTGCACCCGATGCCCACGCGCACGCGCTTCGTGTTCCTGATGCACCCGAAGGAATTCAAGGAGGAGAAGGCGGGCACGGGCCGGCTGACGCATCTCTGCCTGCCGAACAGCGAGCTGCACATGGGCCAGGCCTTCGAGGGCGACGAAGGCGTGCAGGCGCTGATTGCGGACCCGAAGAACCACTGCGTGCTGCTGTATCCGGGGGCCGAGGCGCTGAATCTCAGCACGGCATCGGACCTTCAACTTTCAACCTTCAAGCTTCAACTGCGCGGGCGCCAGCTCGTGCTCTTCCTCCTCGACGCGACGTGGAGTTGCGCCCGCAAGATGCTGCGGCTGAGCCCGAGCCTGCAGCGGCTGCCGCGCGCCATGTTCACGCCGACCGCGCCGAGCCGCTATGTCATCAAGCAGCAGCCCCAGGAAGGCTGCCTGTCCACGCTGGAGGCCGTGCACGAACTGTTGCTCGTCCTCGAGCGGCAGGGCCTCGACCGGTATCCGCAACCGGAACAATTGCTCGGGATTTTCCAGCGCATGCAGGATTTCCAGCTCGCCTGCGCGGCCGATCCCAATCGGACCGGCTACCGGCGCCAGCCTTACAGCGATCCGGCGGCGCGGCGCGCCCCCCGCAGCGGCCGGCGCGACAATTACCTGAAGCTGCCCCGGCTGTAGGGCTGCCGCTTGCGGCATGCCGCGATCTCAGGCCAGCTTGGATTGGACGAGCTTGCTGACGGCGCCGAAGTCGATGAGCCCGGCCTCGGGCCGCTGCTTCAAAGCGCCAATGACCTTGCCCATTTCCTTCTTCGTGGTGGCGCCGGTCGCGGCGATCACCTCGGCGACGAGGGCCTCGAGTTTCGCGGGATCGAGGCCCTGCGGCAGGTATTTCTCCAGGATGGCGATCTCGGCGCTGTTGGCGGCCACGAGGTCGGCCCGGCCGCCCTTTTCAAATTCGCTGCGCGCATCCGCCAGGTTCTTGACCGCCTTGCGGACCGTGGCGACGACGAGCGCCTCGTCGATCTCCTTGTTGGCGTCCATGGCGGCGCGTTTGATTTGCGCGTCGGCGGTGCGCAGCGCCGTGGTCCGGCCCTGGTCGCGGGCTTTCATGGACGTGACGATGTCGGCGCGGAGCTGGTCGTAGGTGGGGGAGGACATGGGAGGTAATCAAACTTTCAACCTTCAACATTCAACCTTCAACTTCCGGCTCAGGTCACCGCGGTGATCCGGCTGGTCGTGCGGCGGCCCCCGGCGTCCAGGGAGACGGCGTCGCCCTGCCGGCGGCCCAGCAGCTGCCGGCCCAGCGGGGACTGCGGCGTGATCACCATGACCGTCTTGCCGGCCACCTCGATCTCCGTGCCGCCGGCGCGCGGGCCCACGAAATAAAGGGTGCCGCCCTCGAGGCCCACCAGCGCGCCGAGGCCGATCGGCTCGGTGGCGGCGAAATCGCGCAGGGCCAGCGCCTGGAACTGCGCCACGGCCTGCGCCGCCTCCACGGCGGCCTTGGACTGGCCGTGGGCGAGGTAGGATGCCTCGAGGCCGCGGGTGTCGTACTTGTCCTCGGCCTTGTTCTCCTCGTCCGTCGCCTCGGCGTGGGTCGCCCGTGCGGCGGTGGCCAGCAGCGCGAGTTCGGCCTGCAGGCGCGCCACGATGCGGGCGAGGAGATCGGCTTTGTTCACCGGGCGAGCGTCGGTCGTTTGGCGGGCGCAGGCAATCCCGGATGCTGGGAGCCTGATGCCGCCGGTGATCGTCAATGTCCACACCGGCGATCGGCGTCGGGATGAAAGCCGACGCCCACCTGGCCGCTCATGGCGTGCGCGGCCGCTCGTCGGTGAAGGTCATGCGGCCGACGATCGCGGTCAGCCGCGCCGAGAGCTGGTCGTCCTCCTCCTTGGTCGTCAGCTTGTACGTGCTGCGCTGCGTGGCGCGCTCGGCGAGCTCGGTGCTCACGACGTAGACGTGCCGGTGGCGCACGAAGAGGAGGGTGCCGCGCTTGGCGACGACGGGATTTTCGGGGGGCGCGCCCGTCACGCTGTTCTGCTGCTCGAAATAGGAGCCGCCGGGCAGCAGGGCGTACGCGATGAGCGAGCCGTCCAGCAGCTCGGCGAGGTAGCGGGCGCTTTCGATGGTGGATTCGGGGTAGCGCGCGCGAAAGTTGGCCATCACGACATCGGTGAAGAAATAGAGCAGGTAGTCGCGCAGGCCGCGCGTCTCGAGTTCCCAGCGCTGCGTCGCGTCAAGCTCGAAGCAGGCGATGCTGATGTGGGTGCCGAAGTCGTCGTGGAAGGTGACCACCGAGTCGTTGTCGTCGATCGTGCCCCCCAGCTCGACGAGGACCGGCGCGCGGATGCGGAACTCCCCGGTCGGTGAAACGTAGCTGTCGCCGTCCATGCGCCCGGCCAGCGGCGCGCCCGCGGCGGTGGCCGCGAGGAGGAGGCTGCAACCCAGGAACAGGAGGGACCGGAACATGCGGGAACGGAAAATGACGCCGGGCATTTTGACAGGTAACGCGCTCAGACCGCAATCTCCCGCCAGAGTGCCACCGGGATCTGCTCGGCGCGCGATTGCGGCCCGTAGCCCGCGGCCGCGAGCCGGGCGTACCAGGCTTCCGCGGCGGCGGCGGGGAGCTTGTCGCGCAGGACTGAGCCGACCTGCTTGCGGCGCTGTTGAAAGCAGGCGCGGATCAGCGCCTTGGCCGGCGCGGAAAAGACGAACGGCGCGGGCAGCCGGCCGAGGTTGAGGAGCACCGACTCGACGTCCGGCCGCGGGAAGAAGCAACCGGCGCCGACCCGATGGCCCGGCTCGACCGCATAGGCGGACTGGAGGAATATGGAGATCGCCCCGAAAAGCTTCGAGCCCGGCGCGGTGACGTAGCGCTTCGCCGCCTCGTCCTGGAGCATCAGCACCATGCGCTCCGGCAGCGGGCCGCCGAGCACCGCGTCCATCCACGGCGTGGAAATCGCGTAAGGCAGGTTGGCGACGATCTTGAAGCGGCCGGATTTTTCCGGCGGCAGGCCGGCGAGCGGGTGGTCCATGGCGTCGCCTTCCAGCAAATGGAGCCGCGGCTGCGCGGGCGCGAGGGCCTCGCCCAGGTGCGCGTGCAGCTGCCGGTCCTTCTCGACCGCCCAGACCTCGGCCCCGGCCTCGAGCAGGGCGGAGCTCAGCGTCCCGAGGCCCGGCCCGACCTCGACCACCACGTCGCCGGCGGCGATGCCCGCAAGCTCGAGGGATTTGCGGACGATGTTGCCGTCGACGAGAAAATTCTGCCCGAGGAAGCGCTTGGGCTGGTGGCCGAGCCGGGTGAGGAGCTCGCGCGTCGCCGTGGGGGAAAGGGGCATCGCTTACTTTTGGTCGCTGTCCTCGAGGTGAAACCTGTGCAGCGCCCGGTGGATGACGGGCGCCATGATCACGCCCGTGGTGCCGATCAGCGCGACCCCGCAGTAGATCGCGTAAAAGCCGGCGAACAGCTTGCCCGGCGAGGTGGCGATCGGCGAGACGGGCCCCATGCCGGAAAGGATCATCGCGGCATCGAGGAAGGCGTCGATCCACGGCAGGTGGCAGAGGAAATGGTAGCCCAGCATCCCGAGGCTCAGGGAAAAGCCGATGAGGATGAAGCCGGTCGCCACGCTCCAGCCCAGGCGGAGGATGAACTCCCGCCGGGGCAGAAGCTTGGGATTGGGCTCACCGAACCACATGGTTCTGGAACTCCTCGATCAGCGCGGCGGGATCGGCGGCCTTCATGAGCGCTTCGCCCACGAGCAGGGCGTGCGCTCCCGCGGCGCGGGCGCGGGCGGCATCGGCCCCCGTCGAGAAGCCGCTTTCACTGACCGCGATGACGTGCTGCGGAAACTGCGGGATCAGGCGCTCGGAAAGGCCAAGGTCCGTCTTGAAGACGGCGAGGTCGCGGTTGTTCACGCCGATGATCTTTGCCCCGTGCCGCACGGCGCGCTGCAGCTCCGCCTCGGTGTGGATCTCGAACAGGGCGTCGAGGCCCGCGGCCCGGGCCGCGTCATGCAGCGCGGTGATCTCGTCGTCGGTCAACGCCCGGACGATGATGAGGATCGCGCTGGCGCCGGCTTCGCGGGCCTGCACGACCTGGACCGGATGCACCATGAAATCCTTGCGCAGGCACGGCACCGCCGGCGGGTATTGGCTGAAATCCGCCGTGACCTCGATGAGGTCGGCGAGGTGGCCGCCGAAGTATTCCGTGTCGGTGAGAATCGAGAGCGCGGCGGCCCCGGCGGCACGGTAGCGGCGGGCCTGCTCGAGCGCGGAGGCGTCGGCCTTGATGGTGCCGGCGGAGGGCGAACGGCGCTTGATCTCGGAAATGACGGCGAGGCGGCCGTCGGGCCGGCGCAGGGCGGCGGCGAACGAGGGCGGGCGCGGGAGCGTCCGGTTGAGCACCGCGAGCTCGTCGGCAAAGACCGGGCGGAGCAGGGGGGCGATCTCGCGCCGTTTGTGCGCCATGATTTCCGTCAGTTTGTCCATTGGCAGATCACCACGAAACACACGAAACACACGAAAGGAACCTGAAAATCTCCGGCCTTTTTTAGTGTGTTTCGGGTATTTCGTGGTTACCCCAAATCCATGACCGCCATTGACGAACTCCGGCAGACCATGGCCCGGCTGCGCGCGCCCGACGGCTGCCCGTGGGACCGCGAGCAAACCCACCAGACCCTCGCGCGCTGCCTGATCGACGAGTGCAGCGAGCTGCTCGACACGATCGACCGCCACGACCTGCCGCACATGCGCGAGGAGCTCGGCGACGTGCTGATCCAGGTGGTGTTCCATGCGCAGCTCGCCGCAGAGCGCGGCGATTTCGATTTCGACGACGTGGCCCGCGACATCAACGCCAAGCTCATCCGCCGCCACCCGCACGTGTTCGGCGGCGGCCGGGCCGACAACTCCGCCGAGGTGATCGAGGTGTGGGAAAAGGTGAAGGCCGGCGAGAAGGCGGCCGCGGGCAAGACCGAGTCGGCGCTATTCAAGCAACTGCCGCCGCGCCTGCCCGCGCTGATGTTCGCCGAGGAGGTGGTGAAGCGCATCGCCAAGCAGGCGCTGCCCGCGGATGGCGCCGTGGACCGCGGGCGCATCGCGCAGCTCGCCGCCGGCCTGCGCGAGGAAACCGCCGGACGCCAGCTTTACGAGCTGGCCGCCGCGTGCCGGCAGGCCGGGATCGATCCCGAAATGGCGCTCCGCAAGGAATGCGACCGCGTGATGCGCGAGGTCGAAGCGAAGGTGGCGGCGGGCCGGCCATGAACCCTCCCACAATCCGCACCGCTTTTGCCGGGGACGCGGCCACAATGAAAAAATCGGCCCATTCCGACCAAGCGCTGCCGCCGGCGGTGGCCGCCTCGTGGCTGCAGCCCTTCCTCGACCACCTCGCGAAGGAACGGCGCTACTCCGCGTACACGGTGCGCAACTACCGGCAGGCGTTCGAGGATCTGCACCGCTGGCTCGTCCAAAACGGCCGCAGCGCCGCCCAGCTCGAGACGCTCGGGGCGCGCGACGTGCGGGACTTCGTGATCGAGGCGCAGCGACGGTTCGGGCGGCGCACGCTCCACAACCACGTTTCAGGGCTGCGCTCCTTCTGCCGCTACTGGATGCGGCGGGGCCGGCTGGCGCGCAATCCCTTCAGCGGCGTGCCGCTGCCCAAGCTGGAGAAGGCCCTGCCCAAGTTCCTGACCGAGGACCAGGTGCTGCGGCTGCTGGCCGGCCCGGAAAAACTGCTGCGCAACGAAACCATCGGCGCGTTCACCGCCCTGCGCGACCGGCTCGTGCTGGAAATCCTCTACGGCGGCGGCCTGCGCGTCAGCGAAGCCGTGGCGCTGAATTACGGCGCCGTCGATTTCGGCACC
>CAYZSN010000214.1:0-6533 GCA_964481095.1 uncultured Oleiharenicola sp.
AGCAGCCCTTCCGCGCCGATGCGGCCCCACACCGGCTTCCAGCCGACCAGGGCGGACGCATTGTTGGTGAGCGGCTGGACCGCGTTCACCACCGGCAGCTCCATGTAGGTGTGCCGCTTCAGGTGCTCGGCGCCCGACACCCAGAAGAAGCTGTCGTGGTTGCTCGTGCCGTCGTAGAACAGCGCGGTCGGCGTGCGGAGCACGGGCCAGAGCAGGAGGACGAAAAACAGCACGCCGGCGAGGACGACGGGCCGCGGGGCGGTCTTTCCGGCGGCGACGAGGTCGCGTCCGAGGCAAACCCGGCTGCGCGGCAGCAGCAGCGTGAACGCGGCGGGCGCGAGGCACGCGTAGGCCCACGCCCCGGCGAGCGGGTGGAAAAAATTCACCGCTGCGATCTCCGCCAGCAGGACGGCGAGGCCGGCCGGCAGCGCGAAGGCCAGGCGTTCCCACGGTTCGTTTCCCTCCAGCAGGGCGGCCAGCCAGTAGCCGCTCAACAGCAGGCTCGCGGGCAGCCCCAACAGGATGAGAAGACCCTCGAGCTGGTTCATGACGGCTTACCAGCAGGCGATCGCCTCGAGCCGGCGGCGATAGCGGGCGCCGATGACGGCGGGGGAGAGTTCCTGCTCGACCGTGGCGCGGGCGGCCGCGCCGAGCCGGCGCGCGAGCGCGGCGTCGCCCTGCAGCTGCTGCATCCACCACGCGGCGTGGTCGATGTCGGGCGCCGCCCACGTCTGGCCCTTGGCGTACGGGCCGTGGGTGCGGTCGAGGGTGACGAGGTCGCAGCGCACCGGGCAGGCGTTGGCGGCGCGGACGTAGTCCGTCGTGCCCGACCAGTCCGTCGCGATGACCGGCTTGCCGAGGTACATGCACTCCGCCACCGCGAGGCCGAAGCCCTCGGAGCGGTGCAGCGACACGAAGCAATCGCAGGCGGACTGGAGCTCGTAGATCTCGGCGCGCGTGAGCGTCTGCGTGATGAGCGTGGTGCCGGGCAGGCTCGCGACGGCCTCGCGCAGGCGCTCGAAGTCGGCGGGGTTGCGCGGGACGTTGTGGACCTTGATGACCAGGGCGGCGCCGCGGCCGGCGAGGCCCGAGCGGCGGAAGGCGTCGAGCACCGCGCCGGGATTTTTGCGCTCCGAGTAGGAGTTCAGGTCGTAGAGGAAGAGGAACAGGAACTTGTCGGGGGGCAGGCCGTACTTCCGGCGGAAATCCCCCGCAGGCCGCGCGAACGAGATCGCGTGCGGCATCGTCAGCACCGGCAGCGGCACCTTCGCGGCGATCGCCTCGGTGGTGAAGCGCGACGGCGTCCAGATTTCGTCGAAAGGGTTGGCGTGCGGGATCCACGCGTCGGGAAACTCCGGCAGCTCCCACGCCCAGTAGCCGATGTTGTATTTGCCGGCGCGGAAAGCCTTGCCGTGGTGGTGGTCGATGTCGGCCGAGACCGGCGCGTCGAGGTGAAAGACGTTCACCGGGTGCGGGTTCGTCTCCTGCAGGCGGGCGGTGAAGGAATCGTCGGTCTGGGGGTTGATGCAGTGCAGCTTCAGGTTGATGAGCGCGGTCTCGAGCGCCGCGGCGTCGGCGGCGCGCGCCATGCAGCGCACGGATTCGCCCACGCCGAGGTCGGCGCGGAAAAAGCCGGCGATGTTCAGGCCGAGGCGGAGGAAGCGGCGCGCGAACGCGACATTCCACGGCGCGGAGCGGTTGCCGAAATCGAACAGGACCTCGCGGCCGGCCTCGACGCGCTGGAGGCGGAGGCGGCGGTTGAGCGCTTGGTGGCGCCACGGCTGCAGGAAGCCGAGGCCGGTGACGCGGCCGAGCCACGCCTTCCGGTTGCCGGCGTCCACGCCGGTCAGCTGCAATGCCAGGGTGTGGCCCTGGGCGGAGGTGCCGGCGGGGACCGCGATTTCAATGCGGAAGGGGCCGACCGCCAGCGCGGGCCGGGCGGCGACCTCGCGGCCGTCGAACCGGACCTTCAGGCCGGGTGTGCCCGCCGAGGTCGGGTCGGAGGCCGCCGGCGGCAGCACTTCACCGACGATGGCCAGCGTGGCGACGCCTTCCAGCGAGGGCAGCGCAAGCACACCCTGCTCGCGGATCCAGAACGAGTCGGTGGCGACTTCGTCGTGAAACAGGCCGGAGAACTTGGGGCGGAGGCGATGCAGCATGCAGGTGATGAGCGGAGGAGGGGTTTTATCGGGGAGGGCTGCGAGGTTGTAAATCTACATTTGTGGCGGTGCAACCGCGCGAAAATGCCCCGGCAGGCCGGTCGCGACCGCTGTTCCGGTTTTGCGCTTCCCGCGGGCTCGAACCTGCTGCTATCTGGTGGCCGGGCATGCTCTATTACCTCACTTCGGCCGCGCTCGTGTTGCTGGCATTTTTCTGGGGCGCGGGCCTGGCGTGGCTGGTCCTGCCCCGGCGCTGGACCTTCTGCTGGCCGCTGCTGGCGCTGCCACTGGGCCTGGCCCTGCAGTCGGCCGTGGTCTGGGTGGGCGGCTGGCTGCCACTGGCCGGCACCGATGCCTACGGCCCCGCCGCGAGCGCAATCCCGCTGGGACTTCTCCTCGCGGCGTGGTGGAAAAAGCCGGCCGGTCTCCAAGCGTGGCGCTCCGGCGGCGTGCTCGCGCTGGCCTTGCTCGTGGCGTTGCTGGCGGCGAGCCCGTGGGCGAAGCGCGGCGGCGCGCCCACGGCCATCGCGAGCGGGAGCTGCGATGCGGCGGACTACGCCGCCGGCGCGCGCATGCTGCAGGAATTCCGCCCGGACGACCGCAGCGGCTTCGTCGGGCAGAACGAAGTCTCCGGCATCCTGCAGGTGGACAATTTTCATGCGCACTGGCGGCAGCTGAACCATTTCACGCCGGCGGCGCTCTTGGCCCTGGACGCCACGCTGCTCGGCCGGCGGCCCCACGAGCTGGTGAGCCTGCTGGGCACGCTGCTCGTGGCGACGCTGGTGCCGGTGACGGTGCTGGTGGCGCGCGCGGTGGTGCGACTGCCGCGCCGGGCGGCGCTCGCGGTGGCGGCGCTCGTCGGGCTCGGGCCGGTGCAGAATTACGCGGTGGCGCAGGTGGCGCTCGGGCAGATGCTCGCGGCCGCGGCGGTGGGCGTGCTGGCGTGGGGCATCTTCGGATTGCTCCGGGCCGGCACCATGCGCCGTGCCTGGGCTTGGGCGGGCGTGATCGGTGTCGCGTGGTGGCTGCTGCTCGGCAGCTACGCGTTCCTCCTCGGGGTGGGCCTCGCGCCGCCCGCCGGCGCCGGCGCCTGGGGGCTCGGCCGCCGCGGCCGCGGCGCGCGGCTGGGCCGGACGCTCGCGGTGCTTGCGGGCGCGATCGCGGCCGCAAGTGTCTTTGGTTGGGAACGCCTGACGGGCTTCGGGCTGCGCTGGAACCTGCACAATACGGTCGAATACGGCTGGCCGATCCCGCGGCTGGGGCCCGACGGCTGGGTCGGCCTGGTGTCCTCGGCGGAACTGCATCCGGTGGCGGCGGCCTGGGGCCTGCCCGTGGCGATTGCGCTCGTCCTCGCCGCGGCGTGGGGCTGGCTGGCCGCGGGCCGGCGCGACGGCCTGCGGGCGTGGACCGCGGCGGGCCTGGTGCTCCCGGCGGTGGCAGGCTACGCGATCCTTTCCGCCAAGGGTTCGGTGCCGGGCAGCAATGCGAGCTACGACGCCTACAAGCTGCTGGCGTGTTTTCAGCCGGTGCTGCTGGCAGGATTGCTGGCCTGGTGGCGGTTCCTGCCGCGCGGGTGGCTGCAGGTGGTGCCGCTGGGGTTTGTGCTCGCGGCCTGGCTGGCGGGCGCGCCGCTGCGGAACCGGGCCGCGACGCGGCCGCTGGTCGTTGGTCCCGACCTCGCGGCGCTGCAGTTGCTCGAGACGAATCCCGCGGTGCATTCGGTCAACGTGCTGCCGGCGGAAATGTGGCCGCGTTTGTGGGCCAATGCCTTCCTGCTGCGCAAGGAGCAGTACTTCGCGCTGCCGACCTACGAAGGGCGGCGGCCGACGCCGCTGCGCGGGGAATGGAACCTTCAGGATTCGCTGGTCCGCGTGGCGCCGCCCGACCCGGCGGAGTGGATCGTACTCAACCGCACTTTTTTCCTGCAGCGGGCCGGGACCCCGCTGCTGCGCGCGGATTTTGCCGGGGGCTGGCACGCGCTCGAAACCGCCGGTTCGGCGCGCTGGCGCTGGAGCGACGGCGCCGGCCGGATTGCCCTGGCCAACGCCACGGGCGGAGTGGTGCGCGCCGACCTGAAGCTGCGGCTCGGCGCGTTCCGTGCGGAAAAACTGACACTGCTATTGGGCGAAAAAACGATTGCAACATGGGACATCGGCCCGACGCCACAGGAGTTTGTCCTGACGGGCGTGCCGATCCCGGCCGGCGGATCCACGCTGACCCTTGCGTGCCCCGCGGGCAGCCCCGGCAGCCAGGATGGCCGCCAGCTGGGAGTGGAGCTGTTCGGGTTCGAGTTGCACCCGCGCCGCCACTAGCTGCGCCGGGGCCGCGCAGTTCATTGCTGACGCCGGGCGAAAAATCCGCCTGCATGCCCCGGTCACCCCGCATGCCCCCGGCCTTGAGTTTCGTCATCCCGCTTTTCTACAGCGCGGAAACCATCGTACCCCTCGTCAAGGCAATCGAAGCCCTGGACGTTCCGGGCGGGCATGAGATTGTGCTGGTCAACGACGGCAGCCGCGACGCGACGGCGGGCCTGTGCCGCGAACTGCTGCGCGAAGCGCGTGTGCCCGTCGTCTTCGTCAACCACTCGCGCAATTACGGCGAGCACAACGCGGTCATCACCGGTTACCGGCACGCCCGCGGCGCCTACATCGTGAACCTCGACGACGACGGCCAGAATCCGCCCGACGAAGCCGTGCGCCTTTGGCAGCATGCAAAGGATCGCGGGCTCGATGTGGTCTACGGCCACTATGAGGTGAAAAGGCATGCGCTGTGGCGGAATGTGGGCAGCTGGATCACCAACCGGCTCACGGATTGGGTGCTCGACAAGCCGCCGGGCTTTTATCTCTCCAGTTTCCGCTGTGTGAGCGCGTTCACCGCGCGCGAGGTGGCGCTCCAGCGCGGCCCTTATCCCTACATCGATGGCTTGATCCTCCAGGTTACGCAGAGCATCGGCGCCCTCGAGGTACGGCATGAGGAGCGCACCACCGGCCGGAGCGGGTACACGCTGCGCCGCCTGGTCCGGCTCTGGGCCAGCACCTTCGTCAATTTTTCCGTGATGCCCCTGCGCCTGGCCACGCTGCTCGGCCTGCTCATCGCGACGGGCGGGCTGGTGGGCCTCGGCTTCATCTTCTACCTGCGCTTCACCAACCAGGGTCCCGACTACGGCTGGGGCATGCTGATGGGCGCGCTGCTGGTGTTTTCCGGCACACAGCTCGTGATGCTCGGCCTGATCGGCGAGTATCTCGGCCGGATGTTTCTCACGGTCAACGGCCGGCCGCAGTCCACCGTGCGCTCCGTGGAGCGCAGCGGCGCTCAATAGACGGACGCGCCGTCCTGGTAGGCGGGGAACAGGATGGCCGCGACCTCCCGGGCCGGGCGGGGCGGGGCGTTTTCCAGCAGCTGGGCCCAGCGGGCGGCCTCCAGGTCGAGCGAAGCCGCCGCCGCCGCGCGCAGGTGCCGCGTCGGCGCGGGCAGCAGGTGCGCGGCGTACAGCACGGCCTCGCGGGCGAGCCGCGAGTGCGCGTAGTCCCGTGGGTTTTCCCAGGCCGCCGCCACGCAGGCCCGGGCGCAGGCCCGCGGGATCCGCGGCAGGATGAAGGCGCGCCAGCGCTGCAGCAACCGCGCGGTGTTGTGCTCGTCGCGCAGCTTCCGACCGGTCGACGCGCTGATGTGGTGACGCACGACGCTCCGCAGCGCGACGTAGTTGGTGAGCCCGGCCTCCCGCGCGCGCAAGCCGAGGTCCACGTCCTCGCAGCCGTTCACGTAGCCTTCGTCGAAGCCGCCGAGCTGCCGCCACGTGGCGGCGCGGATGGCGAAGCACGCGCCGGTGACGGCGATGACCGGCTGCAGGCCGCCCCGGCCGCGCGTGGTGATGTGCTCGGGCTTGCCCTTGGCGTTGAAGGCGAGCCCGGTGTGGTCCACCGCGCCGGTGGCGTGGTTGAGCTGGACGTTGCCGACGAGGCCGGCGTCGGCGCGGGCGGCGAACACCGCCAGCATCGGCTCCAGCCAGCCGGGCAGCAGCACGAGGTCGTTGTTGAGGAAGAACAGGAACTCGCCGCGCGCTACGGCGGCGCCGCGGTTGCAGGCGCCGGCGAAGCCGAGATTTTTCTCGTTGAGGACGGCGCGGCACGGCGGCTTGAGGGTGCGCAGCCAGTCCCGCGTGCCGTCGGCGCTGCCGTCGTCCGCGAAAATGATCTCATGCGCGAGCCCCGCCGGCAGCGTGCCCTGCAGGCTGGCCAGCATCGCCTGCGTCAGCGGCAGGCAGTTGTAGAGCGGGACGATGAAGGAGATTTTCACGCGGACGGCGGGGCGGGCGGCAGCACGCGCAGGGAAAGGAAGATCACCGCCAGTTTGCGCGGGTCGTAATCGGTGACG
>CAYZSN010000215.1:0-8497 GCA_964481095.1 uncultured Oleiharenicola sp.
TTACCGAAAATAAACAATGTCGGCATGCTCCGACAGGTAAACAGCTCCAAGGTTGCGACCAACCGCTTCCTATGCTAGCAATTGCCCCGTACTTTTACATGCAAGACCTCGAATTTTCCGAAATCGTCGGACTCATCTGCAAGGAGGATTCACGTTTTGACCGCAAAGCGTATGATTTTGTGCGCCAAGCGCTTGACCACACGGTTAAGGAAGTGAAACGCAAGCAGCCGGAGCGGACGGGGAAATCCCAGCATGTGAGCGGAGCCGAGTTGCTCCATGGGATCCGGGATTACGCCTTGGATCAATATGGCCCCCTTGCGAAAACCGTACTCAACAAGTGGGGCATCACCCGTTGCGGCGATTTCGGGGACATCGTTTTCAATCTCATCGAATACAACGTTTTCAGCAAAACCGAGAGCGACCGGCGCGAGGATTTCGCCGACATCTACGACTTTGAGGCGGCTTTCGTGAAGCCCTTCCTTCCCAAGGGCTCCCGCCGCTCGCGCGGGGTGTCCTCCGAGAACTGATTTTCCGCTCAATGCCCAAGCTTTCCTCCGCTTCCACGCGCGACCTCAGCCTGCTCGAGAACCTCTGGCGCGAACCCATCGAACGCTACACTTTGCCCAACGGCCTGACCGTGCTGCTCAAGCGCGACACGGCTGCGCCGGTCAGTTCCGTCCAGGTGTGGGTCAAGACCGGCAGCATCCACGAGGGTGCCTACCTCGGCGCGGGTCTCTCGCACTATCTTGAGCACATGCTCTTCAAGGGCACCGAACGCCGGGCCGGCCGCGAAATCTCCGCGACGGTCCAGGCCCACGGCGGCTACATCAACGCCTACACGACATTCGACCGCACGGTCTACTACATTGACGTGCCGGCGAACCACACGGCGGTCGCCATCGACCTGCTCGCCGACGCCGTCCTGCACTCCACGCTCCCCGCGGGCGAGGTCACAAAGGAAAAGGACGTGATCCTGCGCGAGATCGACATGTGCCTCGACGATCCGGACCAGCGGCTGTCGCAGGCGCTGTTCGAGACCGCGTTCCGCACCCATCCGTACCGCGAGCCCATCATCGGGCATCGCGAGGTCTTTGCCGCGAGCAACCGCGACGACCTGCTGGCGTACTACCGCGCCCGCTACGTGCCGAACAACCTTGTCGTTGTGATTGTCGGCGACTTCGAACCGGCCGCCACGCGCGCCGCGATTGCCGAGCATTTCGGGAAGGCGCCGCGGGTTCGTCTCGCCCCCGTGCTGGTGCCCGGCGAGCCGGCCCAGCTGTCGCGGCGCGACCAGCATCTTTTTGAGGATGTCCAGGTGGCACGCGGCGGCCTCGGCTGGCAGATTCCGGGTCTCGCGCATCCCGACACGCCCGCGCTCGACATGCTGGCGATGGTGCTCGGCCACGGCGACAGTTCGCTGCTCTGGCAGTCGCTGCGCGAGAAGGCCCGCCTCGTGCACAACATCGATGCGATGTCCTGGAGTCCCGGCACCGGCGGCCTGTTCTACATTTCCTACGTGACGGATCCCGACAAGCGCGGGCGGGCGGAGGAGGCGATCCAGCAGGAACTCGGCCGCATCATGCGGAAGGGCGTAACCGCCGCCGCCCTCGCCAAGGCCGTGCGCCAGGCGGTCACCTCCGAAATCAACATGCGCAAGACCATGTCCGGCCAGGCCTCGCGCCTCGGCGCCGGCGAGGTCGTGGTGGGCGACATCAATTACACGCGGCAATACTTCCAGCGGCTGTTCGCGCTCACCCCGGCGAAGCTGAAGCAGGTGATGAGGAAGTATCTCGTGCCCGCGACGCTCACCGTGGTTTCCAGCAACCCGCTCGCGGCGGCGACGAAGGCCGCGCCGGCGGCCAAGGTGTCGGGGTCATCGCTGGACTTTGACGAGGTGACGCTGCCCAACGGTGCGCGCCTGCTGCTGCAGCCGAACCACGCGCTGCCGAACCTGCACTTCCGCCTCGCGTTCGGCGGCGGCCCGATGTTCGAGCCGGCCGGCCGGCGCGGGCTCAACGCGCTGCTCGCGACCCTGCTGGCCAAGGACACGGCCAAGCGTTCCGCGGAGGAAGTGGCGCGCGCCATCGAGGCGGTGGGCGGATCCTTCCATGAGTTTTCCGGCAACAACAGCTTCGGCCTGACCGCCGAGGTGCTGCCGGGCGACGCGGACCTGGCGTTGGAACTGATCGGCGACGCCATCCTGCGGCCGGCATTCAAGCCCGCGCAGCTCGAGACCGAGCGCGAGGCGGCGCTGGCAAGCCTGAAGGAGAGCCTCGACGATGTCGTGACCGTCGGGCGCAAGAAACTCCGCGAGAAATTCTTCGCCGGCCATCCCTTCGCCATCGAGAGCGGCGGTGACGAGCCCGGCCTCAAGGCCATCTCGGCCGCCGACCTGAAGGCGCTGCACGCGCGGCTCACCGTGGCAGGCAACGCCGTGCTGGCGGTCTCGGGCGCGTTCGACCCCAGGAAACTCGGGCCGAAACTGAAGGCCTTCCTCGGCCGGCTGGCGAAGGCCCCGGCGCCGCAGGCCGCGGGCCGGCTTGCGGTCGTCGCGGGCGACTTCACCGAGGTCCAGCCGCGCCAGCAGGCGATCGTTTTCCAGGCCTTCCCGGGCCCGGGCCTGCTGGCCCCGGATTACCTCGTGAGCGAGGTGGCTGACGAATTGTTCAGCGGCATGTCCTCGCACCTCTTCGAACGCGTGCGGGAGCAGAAGGGCCTGGCCTACTTCGTCCGGTCCAGCCGCATCCACGGCCTGCAGGCGGGCATGTTCTATTTCTACGCCGGCACCAGCCCGCAGCAGTACGGGGAGGTCATCACGGAGCTCGACCGCGAGGTCCAGCGGGTGCGCGAGGGCGGGGTGACCGAGGAGGAGCTGGAACGCTGCCGCGTGCGGCTCAAGGCCGGCAAGCGCATGGGGCTGCAGACCAACTCGGCGCGCGCCATGCAGGCGGCGCTCAACGCCGTGTACGGGCTGCCGGTCAACGACTGGCGCACCTACGACGCGCGGATCGACGCGGTCACGCGGGCGGACATACAAGCCTTTGCGCGCAATTATTTCGTGAGCGACCGGCGCGTTCAACTGGTGGTCAAACCCTGATTTCAGGCGGCGGTGTTCCTTGTCCGCGGCTTCCGCGCCGGCCCAACCTGCCGGCGCCTATGAAAATCATACGCAAAATCACCCTGATCGCGCCGGGTCTCCTGGCGCTTGTGTTGTTGGCCGCCCCGGCCCTGGCCCGGGCGGAGGGGTCCGCGAAGGAAAAGTCGCTGAGCAAAAACCAGCAGAAGTACGACGCGGATCATGACGGCAAGCTGAACGACGAGGAAAAGGCCGCGGCCAAGGAAGGCGCCAAGGCCAAGGCGAAGGAAACCCGCGAGGCCAACCTCGCGAAATACGACGCCAACAAGAACGGCAAGCTCGACGACGACGAGCGGGCCCGGAAGAAAGCCGACGAACAGGCCGAGCAGGACGCCAGCAAGGCGGAACGCGAGGCGAAGAAGGCGGCCAAGGAGGAGGCGAAACGGTAGCAACAGGTTTCCAGTCGTTCCTCAATAACCCCGGGGGCCGCCGGGGATTTTTTATGCCCAACGCGGCCGGCGGGGCCGCCAAACGTTCAACGCTCCATCTCCAACGTTCAGATTTTTCGAATCACCCCGCCACTTTCTCGACCGTCATCCTGAACCGTGCGAAGGATCCAAGGGGACGGACGAATTATCCACACCGCTTGGGTCCTTCGCACGGCTCAGGATGACGAAGCAGCAAGGTCACCCTGGACGTTGGATGTTCAACGTTCCCGCGCGCACCGCGGCGGATCATTTCTTGTCCGTCAACCCGCCGCTCCACTTGAGCTTGGCGCGCATGACGCCGAAGTGGGAGTAATCGGCGCGCTGCACGAGGCCGAGCCGGCGCTTGGCGATCGAAACCGCGCTCGAACCCTTCACCACGCCGCGGTTGCGCTGGCCGTCGAGCGCGACGAGCAGCCGCGAACCGGTCGAGCAGTTGCGGATGGTCAGCTTCACGGTGTCCTTGAAGACGATCGTGCGGTTGCTGAGCGTGTGCGGGCAGATCGGCGTCATCGCGATCACGCCCGCCGTCGGGTGGATGATCGGGCCGCCGGCGGACAGGTTGTAGGCGGTCGAGCCGGTGGGCGTGGACAGCACGAGGCCGTCGCAGAAATAGTCGGTCACGAGCTCGCCGTCGGCGCGGACCTCGAGGCGCACGAGCTGCGAGTTCACCTCGGCCTTGATCAACACGTCGTTCAGGGCGAGGTCCTTCCGTCCCGGGGCGGAACGGCATTCGAGCAGGGTGCGCTGGGCGACGCGGTAGCGGCCGAGCAGGACCTCCCCGAAGCAGGCGCGCGCCTCGTCGGGCGAAAAGCTGGTGAGGTAGCCGAGGCTGCCCTGGTTGACGCCGATCAACGGAACGCCGGCCATGGCCGCCTCCTGCACGGCGCCGAGCAGCGTGCCGTCGCCGCCGATGATGCATCCGGCGTCGCAACCCTTGAAATACCCCGCCGGCAGCTTGCGCGCGGGCCTCACCTTGATGCGGCGCACGCCCACCGTGCGGGCGATCGCGATGAGTTCGCGGGCCAGCGCGGCGGCGCCGGCTTTGTCCTGGTTGACGACGAAGGCGAGTCTGCGGATGAGGGCCATGGGGAAACGAGCTGCACGTTGAACGTCCAACGTGGAACGTTCAACGTTCATTCTCCTCTCATTCTGTCATCCTGAGCGCAGCGGATTGGGCTGATTCAGCCGCTTTTCGCCAGCCCCAGCAGGTACTCGCGATTGCCGTCGGCGCCGTGCACCGGGCATTCCATTTCACCGCGGACGGACGCCCCGGGCAGTTCCTTCGCGGCGAAATCGCGTACCTCGGCCAGCACGCGCTCCCGCACTGCGTCGTCGCGAATGATGCCCTGGCCCTTGTCGACCTCGGCCTTGCCCGCCTCGAATTGCGGCTTCACCAGCGCGACCAGCGTGCCGCCCGGACGCAGGAACGGCCAGACGGCCGGCAGGACATTCTTCAGCGAGATGAACGACAGGTCCATCACCACGACGTCATAGGTGGCGCGCGGCAGATCGCCGGCGGCAAGGTGGCGGGCGTTCGTTTTCTCGAGATTGGTGACGCGCGGGTCGCGGCGCAGCCGGTCGTGGAGCTGGCCGTGGCCGACGTCGACGCAGGTCGCGCTGGCTGCGCCGGCCTGCAACGCGCAGTCGGTGAAGCCGCCGGTGGAGGCGCCGATGTCGAGGAGGTGCGCGCCGGTGAGATCGAGGGGGAATTTTTCCAAATAGGCGGCCAGCTTCTCGCCGCCGCGGCTCACGAAGCGCGGCGGCTGGTCGACCGTGAGCTCGACCGCGTTGGGATATTCCTTGCCGGGCTTGTCGAGCCGCTCGGTGCCGTGGCGGACGCGGCCCGACATGATCAGGGCCTTGGCCTGCGCCCGGCTCGGCGCGAGCCCGCGCGCCACCAGCAGTTCGTCGAGTCGGGTCTTGGCCGCCATGGGTTCAGCGTAGCTTCTGCCGGGCGGGCGACCAGCACGTTGTGCGGCCGCCGATTTCCTTGCGCCGGAGTGGTTTTTTCGTGCGCGGGCAAAGGCCGCCGTCCTCCCAGCGGTGCCAGAACAGCCATGACTTGGGAATGTGCACGTTCAGGTTCGGCGGCAGCGCGCGGCCGCGTCCCGCGATCGTGTCGAGGGCGAGGGCGCAGACCTTGCGGCATTCGCGGTGCAGCACCCGCACCTGCGCGGGCGCCAGCGAACCGGCCTTCTGCTCGGGATGGATCGCGGCGCGCCAGAGGACCTCGTCGGCCATCCAGTTGCCGATGCCGGGGAAACGCTCCTGCATCAGCAGCACGGCCTTGATCGGGGCGCGGCTGCGGCGCCGCAGGAATTTCGCGACGGCCTCGACGGTGAACTCCCTCGACAGGATGGCGGGCGCGATGCGCGTCCACCAGCCGGGTTCATCCTCGCCGGCATTGAAAAGCACGGCGCCGAACATGCGCGGGTCGTTGAAGACGAGCTGCCGCTCCTTCTGCACGAGTATAAGGTGGTCGTGCTTCGTCGCCATGTAGCCCGGCGCCTCGACGCGCAGCTCGCCGCTCATGCCGAGGTGGATGCCGAGCCAGCCGCGCGGGGCGAAGTGGAAGAGCATCTGCTTGGCCTTGGCCTCCGAGCCGATGAGGCGGGCGCCGGTCAGCTTGCGTTCAAGCAGTGCGGTGTCGCAGCCGCGGAAGACCTTCTTTCCGTGGTGGAGCTTCACCGCGAGGACCTTCGCGCCGTGGCCGGCACTCCAGCGGCGGCGGAAGAATTCAACTTCGGCCAGCTCGGGCACGTCAGCGGATTTCCCAGTTGTAGGGGTGCTTCGACAGGAGCTTGCTGCCGGTCTTCGTCACCCAGACGACATCCTCCCAGCGGCAGCCGCCGATGCCCGGGTAATAAAGCCCCGGTTCCACGGTGAGCACGGCGCCGGCCTTCAGCGGCAGGGCGACGGTCGGCGAGATGCGGCCCGGGTCGTGCACCTCGAGCCCGAGCCCGTGGCCCGTGCCGTGGATGAAGCCCACCGAGCCGTTCCTGCCGTGGCGGGTTTCATAGCCGGCGTCCGCGAAGCAATCGGTCACCACGCGGTGCACCTCGCGCCCGTCGACGCCGGCGCGGATCACCCGCAGCGCGCGTTTCTGGCCTTCGCGCACGGTCTCGACCATCCGGCGCTGCACCTCGCGCGGCCGGCCCTTGAGGTAGGTGCGGGTCATGTCGCCATGATAGCCGGTCGCCACGACGCGGGGAAAAATGTCGATGATGATGAGTTCGTGCGGGCGCAGCGGGCCCGACCCGCGCTCATGCGGGTCGCAGGCCTGGTCACCACCGGCGACGATCGTGTCCTGCGGGTTGCCGCCCTGTTCGTGGATCGCGGTCTCGAGCGCGAAGCGGAGGCTTTCGGAAGTCAGCACCCGGCCGCGGTGCGCCAGCGTGCGGCCCCTGATGCGCGCGGCGCGGAGGATTTTCTCGGCCACGGTGAAGCCGACCGAGCACAGGCGGTTGCCCTCGCGGATGTGTTCCGCCTCGGCGGCGGTCTTGATCTCGCGTTCGGGGAAAAGCAGGCCGTTGGCGAAATCGAGCTTCAGGCCGAGCCGGCCCAGCCTGACGTACAGGTTGGCCGGGAAGTCGTCGGCCACGCGGAAACGGCGCAGGCCGTGGGCGCGCGTGACGGTGGCGATAATCTCGGCGACGCCGGCCCTGGCGCCGTAACGGGCGCGGGCCTTGTCCCGCCAGAGCTCCAGCGGCAGCACGGCGTCGAAATCCCCGGTGCGCTTGACGCGGCCGAACTCGAGCGCGCTTTGGAGGGTGATCTTCCTGCCCTTCGCCCCGAAGGCGATGAAGGGATCGTGGACGCCGACCCGGCCGAAATAGAGCATGTCGGCGCTGCGGTGGGTGTCGGCGTAGAGGAGGGGAGGGAGGACGGCCATGAAGTGAGAGTGAGGGTGAAAGTGGCGGGCCCGCAACCGCCGCGTGGCGGAATTTATGATTTACGATTTGTGATTTATGGTTGGGTTATCGGGCATCGCATGAGCCCGCGCCGCTTCATCCCGCTGTTTGCCCTCTCTGTGCTCGCCCTGCTCGCCGCCTGCGGCGCCGAGGCCAAGAAACCAGCGCCCGCCAAGTCGGTGGACGACCGTTTCCCGATCAGGATCGGCGACCAGGTCGTGTCGATGCAGGTGGCGGCGCTCCCCAACGAAATGCAGAAGGGCCTGATGTTCGTCAAAACGATGGGCGAGAACGAGGGCATGGTCTTTGTCTTCGCGGAGCCGCAGCCGATGGGCTTCTGGATGCGCAACACCGAGATCCCGCTCGACATCGGCTATCTCGATCCCGACGGCACGCTCCGGGAAATTTATCCGATGTACGCGCATGACGAGCGTTCCGTGCGCTCGGTGGCCCCGCGCCAGCTCGCGCTGGAAATGAACCTCGGCTGGTATGCGCGCCACGGCGTGAAGCCCGGCGCGAAACTCGACCTGCCGGCGTTGGTCGACGCCCTGCGGGCCCGCGGGCTCAAGCCGGAATCGTACGGGCTGAAGTGAGGCGAGCCGGGAGCTCGGGGCTTGGAGCAAGCGCTTCGCCTCAGTCCGCCTTGCGCTGGACCTCCCAGCTCTGGGTTCTGGACTTTCGCGTCAGTCCCCCAGGTGCGCGGGGTCGACCTCGACCTCCTGGCACGCGCGGATGAACGACGCGGCGGACCACGCCTGGAACGCCTTGCCCATCGGCCGGCCGGTGGTGCCATGCGCCCACTCGTTGAACTCCCATTCCTGGTCGCGGCCGAGCTGGTTGAGCTGGGCAAGGCGCACGAGTTCCCGGCAGGCGACGTCCCGGAAGCCCAGCCGGTGGATGAACCGGACCCACATGCCGCCGACGAACGGCCAGATGCCGCCGTTGTGGTAATGGTGGGGCAGGTTGAGCAGGTTGACCGTGTAGTAGGCGCGCCAGTCGGGATCGCCGGCCTGCACCACCGG
>CAYZSN010000216.1:0-4533 GCA_964481095.1 uncultured Oleiharenicola sp.
CGCGCACCGGTTTGCCGGTCTTCAGGGCCATCGCGGCCGGGCATTTCTCGAGCGGCATCGGCTGGCCGTCGATCTGGGCCATTTCCTGCGAACCGCCCCACAGCTCCTGGCCGATGACCGGCCGGCGGCCCCACAGCTCGACCGCCGCCTCGTTGAAAAATTCCACCCGGCCGTCGGCGTCCAGCGTGTAGCAGGCGATGGGCAGCTCGGACAGGAGCTGGCGGTGCAGCTTTTCGCTCTCCTGGAGCGCCTGGCTGGCCCGCGCGCGCTCGATGATCGGGCCCACGCGGGCCGCGACGTTCTCCAGCAGCTCCAGTTCCGCGGCCGTCCAATTCCGCGGCTCGCGGTGGGCGATCGCGAGGGAAAGCTTCCAGCGGCCGTCCTGCCAGAAGGCGGACGTGGCCAGTGCGCGCATCCGCAGCGCCGCATAACTCGGCCC
This sequence comes from uncultured Oleiharenicola sp., assembly GCA_964481095.1. Lineage (GTDB taxonomy): Bacteria > Verrucomicrobiota > Verrucomicrobiia > Opitutales > Opitutaceae > Lacunisphaera. Next base: position 440 of record CAYZSN010000216.1, read on the forward strand.
GTGCCGGCGGGTGGCGGGATGCTCCAGCAGGTCGGCGATGGGCGTGCGCGTTTTCGCCAGGAGGGCCACGAACTCCGGCGAGCCGAAGTCGGCGAGACGGTGCTCGCCCGCCACCGGCGGGAGGTGCGGCCGGTGCCAGTCATGGCCGATCCGCGCCACGACCCGTTGCGCGTCAACCTCGAAGAAATAGCAGCGGTCCACGCCGAGGAATTCGCCGAGCGCGGCCTGGCTGGCCTCCATGATCTCGTCCGGCCGGCTCATGGCGGCCACCTTGTCGCCGAGGCGGTGCAGGAAATCCGTCTGCAGCTCCGCGAGCTTGCGCGGGGTGATGTCGAGGCAGCTGCCGAGGTAGCCCTGGAATCCGCCGTTGTCGTACCGCACCGCGCTGCCGTGGACCCATACGACGCTGCCATCCGGGCGCAGGAACCGGTACTCGGCGACCGCGGGATGCCCGCGTTCCACCGCCACGTGCCATTCGGCGAGCACGCGCTCGCGGTCGTCCGGGTGCAGCGCGGCCGCCCAGCCGGTGCCCTGCGCGCGGGCGTTGGAGAGGCCGGCCATTTCCTTCCAGCGCGCGTTGACGAACACGCAGCCCCCCGCCTCGTCGGAAAGAAAGATACCCACCGGCGCGTGGCTCGTCAGGAGCCGGAAGCGCTCCTCGCTGGCCTGCAGGGCCTCCTGGCTCCGCTTGCGCTCCGAGATGTCGCGGACGATCTTCGAGGCGCCGACGATTTTCCCGTCCGCCGCCTTCACCGGCGAGAGGGTAAGGGAGACCTCGAGGAGCGTGCCGTCCTTGCGCTGCCGCACCGTTTCGTAGTGCTCGACGCGTTCGCCGCGGCGGATTTTTTCCAGCAGGCCGACTTCCTCGTCCTTGCGGCCGTCGGGCATCAGGAGCGTCACCGGCCGGCCGATCACTTCGCGGGCGGTGTAGCCGAAGAGGCGCTGGGCCCCCGCGTTCCAGCTCGTGATGATGCTGTTGAGGTCCTTGCTGATGATCGCGTCGTCGGAGGAGTCGACGATGGCCGCGAGCCAGCGGCTGGTGTCATCGGCATGCCGCCGGGCCGTGATGTCCACGGTGGCGCCGATCATCCGGACCGGGCGGCCATCCTCGCGCACGACCGTGGCGTTGGTGAAGAGCCAGGCTTCCTTTCCGTCTGGCCGGATGATCCGGAACTCGAGGTCGTAGGGGGCGTCCTTTTCGAGGGTGTCCTGGATCGCCTTCTGCACGCGGGCCCGGTCGTCGGGGTGGATGAGGGCGGTGAAATTTTCCAAGGTCACCTTGAAAGTGGCCGGGTCGACGCCATGGATCGCGTAGACGGCGTCGGTCCATTTCACATTCGGGGTGCCCACCTCCCAGTCCCACAACCCGACCTTCCCGCCGGTCATCGCCAGGTCGAGCGAACCCGGATTCTGCGCCGGCCGCGCGGGATCGAAGGGGGAATGGGAGGAAGACGGCATGGAGCTGGCGAAAAATGGCGGAATCCCTGGTTGTTCCGCGCCCGCTCGGTAAAAACTTAGGGAAGGGAAGGATTCTACCCCGGAAAGGTGGGGGGTGAATGCTACTGCGTCAAAGGATGCATTTGGTGTTTAAACACCACACCTCCGTGCTTGCTGAACCCGGGAATGCTGGAATTGTCGTTTTGCCGATGAAGATTGCCGTCATTGAAGACCACGCGCTGATGCGGGACCTGCTCCTGCGCGCCTGCACCGAGGCGATTCCCGGCTCGACCGCGCGCGGCGCCGGCGACGCGGCCACGGGCCTCGCCCTCTGCCGCCGCGTCAAGCCCGGCATCATCATCCTCGACCTTGCGCTGCCGGATTGCGACGGGCTGGACTTGATCGACGATCTCCTCGCGGTCTGCCCGAAGGCGAAGATCATCGGCCTCTCCGGCTACGTCGACGAGTTCACCGTCTATCGCGTGCTCGGCTCGCGGCTGAACGGTTTCGTGGACAAGAACGACCACACCTCGGGCCAGCTGGCCGCCGCGATCCGGGCGGTGATGGCCGGCGAGCGGTATTTTTCCCCGCGCGCGCTGAAGGCGTGGGCGGCCTTCCGCAGCGACCCGGGCGCGTTCGACAAGATCCTTTCCGGCCGGGAGCAGGATTTGCTGCGGCTCTTCGGCCAGGGGCTGGGCAACGACGAGATCGCCACCGCGGTGAACCTGTGCGAGATCACGGTGCGCAACCATCGCTGCCGCATCATGGCCAAGCTCGGCCTGCGCACGAGCGCGGAGCTCGTGACCTACGCTTATGCGAAAGGCTTCGTGCGCGTCGAGTCGCGCCGCGCCAGCGGCGGCTGAGTTCCCCGTGGCGGTTCGCCCGATGGCCCCCCGGGGCGCCGCCCGATAGGCAAGCACCTACGTAGGCGCAGCCCGCGCCGTTTTGTGGGTTTCGACCCACTGGGGATCGCGCGGGACGGCGAGTATGGTGTGGCCCATGAAAGGAAGCATTTCGCGCCATGAAGCTGCTGCTGGTGCATGAACGCCTGGGGGCCTGGGCGGGAGCCGAGGCCAACCTCTTCGAAGTCGCGTCCGCGCTGAAGGACCGCGGCCACGAGCTGGCTTTGCTGCATGGCGCCCCCACGGGCCGCGGGGAAGAGCCGTGGCGCGCGCTGTTTCCGCGGCGTTTTTCCGCGGAGGGTCCCGGCGCCGCGCGCACCGCCCTGGCCGCATTTCACCCGGAGGTGGTGTTCCTGCACAACTCGCCGGGGCTGGCGCTGACCGCCGGCCTGGCGGCGGGCGACGTGCCCGTGGTGCGCATGGTGCACGACCACCACCTCTTCTGCCTGCGCGGCTGCCGCTATTCCTCGTGGAGCCGCGAGCCCTGCACCCGGGCGTTTTCGCCGCTCTGCCTTTTTCCCTGTGGCGGCGTCGTCCAGCGCACGGCCGGCGGCTGGGGCCTGGCGATCGGCGAGTACCTGCGGAAACGGCAGGAACTGGCGCTGCACCGCAGCTTCGCCCGGCTGATCGTCGCCAGCGAATACATGTTCGAGGAGCTGCGCCGGAACGGTTTTGCCCGCGAGCAGATCGAGATCCACGCGCCGGTGCCGGGCCGGCCGCTGCCCGCGGCCCCGGCTGCAGCCGGCACGTTCCGCCGGAACCGGATCGTCTTCGCCGGGCAGATCGTGCGCGGCAAGGGCGTCGACGTGCTGCTCGAGTCGCTCGCGCTCGTGCGCCTGCCCTTCGAGTGCGTCATCCTCGGCGACGGCAACCACCGCGCCTATTGTGAGCGACTTGCCCTCAGCCTCGGGCTCGGCCACTGCGTGACCTTCCGGGGCTACGTGCCGGCGGAGGAAGTGGCCGCCTGCTACCAGGGCGCCACGCTCGCGGTTTTCAGCTCGGTCTGGCCCGAGCCGTTCGGGCTGTCCGGCCTGGAGGCGCTGCGGCACGCCCTGCCGGTGGTGGCCTTCGACGTCGGCGGCGTGCGCGAATGGCTCGAGGACGGCGTCAACGGCCTGCTCGCGCCGTGGATGGACCGCGCCGGCTTTGCCGCGCGCGTGGAAACCCTGTTGCGCGACGTGGAATATGCGCGGCGGCTGGGCGCGCAGGGGCGGGCGCTCGCGGCGGAGCGCTTCGATTTCCCCCGCTACATCGACGGCCTGGAGGATCTTTTCGAGCGCGTGAAGCCAACCCGCACCCAGGAGCTGGCCGGATGAACGAGGACTATCCAGTGACCCTCGTCGCCATCACGGGCGGCAGCGGGGCGGGCAAGACCTGGCTCGCGGACCGGCTGCAGCACCTGCTGGGGAAAAAGGCCGGGCGCCTCTCGCAGGACAGCTTCTACCGGGACTGGTCGCACCTGCCCCCGGCGGAACGCGGGCGGGTCAACTTCGACCATCCGGACGCGCTCGACTGGGCGCATTTTGCGGACTCGCTCCACACCCTGCGCTCGGGCCGGGCCTGCCGGCTGCCGGTCTATGATTTCCAGACCCACAGCCGCCGGCCGGACGGCGGGTACGAAGTGCGCGTCCGACTCCCGCTCGACGCCGCCTCCACGTGATTCGGGTACTGCTCGTCGACGATGAGGCCCTCGTCCGCGAAGGACTTAGGCTGATCCTCGAGACGCAATCCGACATCGAGATCGTCGGCGAGGCC
>CAYZSN010000217.1:0-4624 GCA_964481095.1 uncultured Oleiharenicola sp.
CTTCCTCGTGGATCCGCTGATCCGCGGCAACCTCGAGTTCCAGCAATGGCAGCACGGGCAGCCGCCGCGCCGCGCGACCGAGCTCACCGTTGTGCTGCCGCCGGCCGCCGCCTGGCTGTGGTCGGCCCGCTGGGAATACCGCCTTTCCACCGTGCCCGGCCTGCAGCTCGCCGGGGACCAGCTGCACGCCGCCCGGCCGCCCGGCTTTCGCGCGTTCAACCGCGTCCCCGCCGGTGCCACGTACAGCCTGCCGTTCGTCGAGTCGCCGCCCAGCCAGGAAGCGCTCCTGTTCGTCCATCCCGACAGCCTGCTGGAATTTTCCGCCGACGGCACCGCCCGCCGCGCGCACGGGTCGTTCGGCATCGCCGCCGGCGCCTACGACAAGCCCGGCAAGACGGACGGCGTGGACTTCTCGATCGAGTTCCTCGGCACCGACGGCACGCACCGCGTCCTGCTGCACCGGTACCTGGATCCCGCCGGGGAAACCGCGGATCGAGGCGCGCAGGACTTCGACCTCGCGTTGCCGCCGGTGAGCGGACGGCTGCTGTTCCGCTCCTTCAACCCGCCGTACCGCAACGCCGCTTGGGACTGGGCCTACTGGCGCGAGGTGGTTATCGAATGACCATGCCGCCGGCGCCGTCATTCCTGCAGTCCCCCGTCCTGCGGCGCGCCGGCGTGCTCCTCGCATGGGCGGCGCTGGCCGTCTTCTTCTTCTCCCCGGTGTCATCGGTGATGGACACGCTGCTGGATTCGTCGAACTACGCCTCGTACACCTACTTCGCCGCCCATCACTTCCAATACGGCCCCGAAGTGGTGCCAATGACCGGCCCCTACGGCTACGTGATGTACGGCTCGGTCTACAACGGCCTGCTCTACTGGACGCGCCAGTTCCTGCAGCTCGCGTGCGTCGGCGTCCTGTCCGCGCTGGCGCTCTGGTTCTTCCACCGCAGCCGCGAGTCGGCGTGGCGCTGGCTCTGGCTGGCGCTGCTGATGCTGCTGAGCCCGGTGATCGAGGACCTGCCGCTGGAATGGATGATCCTGCTCGCCGGCCTGTTTCTCCTGCAGCGCCCGGCCGCGGCGTGGGCCGCGCTCGTCGCCGGCCTGCTCGGCTTCCTTTCGCTGGTGAAGGGCACGCACCTTGTTCTCGGCGGCGCGACGCTCGGCCTGGTGCTCGCCGACACCGCCTGGCGGCGCGACCGGCGCCGCCTCGCGCTGCTCGCCGGCGCGTACGCCGCGGCGTTCCTGCTCTTCTGGCTGCTGGCCGGGCAGAACCCGCTCAACATCCCGTCGTTCCTCCGGGGCGTCCGCGCGCTGACCGGCGGCTACAACGAGGCCATGGCGCTGGACGAGGACCGCGGCGCGCTCGGGCGCGGGCTGGTCGCCGCGGCGCTGCTGGTCGCGGCGTTCGCCTGGGGCTGGTGGCAGCGCCGCCGCGAGGCCGGCATGCTGGCGACCACGCTGCTCTTCGCCGGCTTTGCGTTCGTGAAGTGGAAGCACGGCTTCGTCCGCGCCGACGGCCACGTGTACATCTTCCACCACTTCACCGCGGTCGCCGCGGTCTTCTGGTTCCTCGCCGCCTACGCCGCCCCGGCCGCCCCGCCCGTCGCGCGCCCCGCGCGCCTCGCCGCCACCGTGCTCATGCTGCTGGGCGTGCTCGCCGGCTTCTGGATCGAGAACAACCGCATCAGCCTGCTGCGCCTCCGCTGGCTGGTCGTCACCTGGAACGTCGAGCACGTGCGGATGAACCTCGACCAGCTCCTGCACCCGGCCGCGACCAAGGCGCGCCTCGACCGGAAGCTCGCCGAGACGCGCGACATCCAGGTGATGGCGCTGACGCGGCAGGCCGCCGGCGACCGGCCGATCGACTTGTTCGGCGTGCAGCACGGCATCATCCCGCTGAACAACCTGAACTACCGCCCGCGCCCGATGGGCGGCGGTGCGTTCAACTCCTACAACGCCTACCTGATGGGGATGAACCGCGACTTCATCCGCGACCCCCAGCGCCGGCCCGACTTCTACCTGTTCCGTTTCGAGACGATCGACAACCGCCTCGCCGCGCAGGACGACGGCCTGACGATGCTGGAGATCCTCAGCCACTACCAGCCGGTGCTGATCGAGCGCGGCCACCTGCTGCTGCGCCTGCAGGACGCGCCGCAGGCGACCGAGCCGAAGCTGCTGTCGAGGCGGACCTTCAAGTTCGGCGAATATGTGCCCGTGCCCAAGGTCGCGGACGACCAGCTCCTGCTCACGCGCTTCGACATCCGGCCGAGCCTCAAGGGCCGCCTGCGCAACTTCCTCTACAAGGCGCCGCTCATGTTCGTCTCGCTCAAGGGCGACGGCATCGAGGAACCCGAATCGCGCCGCTTCATCCCGGCGATGACGTCCGTGCCGTTCCTCTTCAGCCCCGCCGTCGAGAACAACGCCGACTTCGCGCTGCTCTACACGCGCCAGCTCGGCAAGACCGTCTCCGGCTTCTTCATCTACAGCCACGACCCCGCGTGCTACCGGGGCGAGCTCGGGGTCGAGTTCTACACCGTGCCGCGCCCGCCGGTGCCGGCGCAGCCCGACATCGAGGAGCTGCTCACCGGCACCCGTTTCCCGGTCTTCAACACGCCGCCCGACCGCATCGAGGGCGAACACAACCAGCAGATGCACGTCGACGGCCTGCTGTTGCAGACCCTCCACGCGCCGGGCCGGATCACCTGGACGCTGGAAGGCGTCGAGGAGGAATTCGTCTTCGACTTCGGCTTCCTGCCCGAGGCGGTCGTGCGCGGCAGCAGCGACGGCGCCGCGTTCGTCGTCGAGCTGCGGCCCGCGGGCGGCCCGCCGCGCGAGCTCTTCCGCCGCTTCGTCGACCCCGCGCACCAGGCCGCCGACCGCGGCAACCTCCATGCGCGCCTCCCGCTGCCCAAGGTCGCCGCCGGCGACCGCCTCGTGCTGCGCACCGACCCCGGCCCGGACGGCAACAACGCGTGGGACTGGTGCTACGTCACGCGCGTGCAGCTGAAGCAGGGCTACTTCCCGTCGGCCCGCTTCCCGGTCTTCAATCGCGAACCCGCGGCCACCGTGCCGGCCGACGCGGGCGTGGTCGAGGTCGGCGAGCGCAAGGCCGTGATGGTGCACCTGCCCGGCGCGCTCACCTTCGACCTGCGCGGCGGCGAAAAGCGCGTGCGGCTCGAGTTCGGCTTCCTGCCCGGCGCCTACACCGGGGAGGGCCGGACCGACGGCGGCGACATCATCGTCGAGCTCGCGAAGCCCGGCCAGCCGCCGCAGGAGCTTTTCCGCCGCACGCTGCAACCGCTCACCGTGCCGGGCGACCGCGGCCGTCTGTCCGCTGAGGTCGCGCTGCCCGGCGTCGCCGCCGGCGACCGGCTGCTGGTGCGCACCGCACCGCTGCCCGGGCACGGCAATGCGTGGGGCTGGACCTATTTCTCCCGCCTGAACATCGACTGACCCATGTCCGCCCCGTCCCCTGCACCGCCGGCCCCGCGCCCGCGCGGCTGGCTCCCGGCCGCCGGCTGGCTCGCCGCCGGCCTGCTGCTCACGGCCTTCCTGTACGTGCCGGTGACGGGCGTGCTGGAGCCGGCGCTCGATGCCTCGAACTACGCCTCGTATGCGTGGTTCGCCGCGCACCATTTCCAATACGGCACGGAGGTCGTGCCGATGTACGGCCCGCTCGGCTTCGTGCTGCCCGGCTCCGCCTACAACGGCCTGCTGTTCTGGGCGCGCTTCGCGGGCCAGCTGGCCGGCGCCGCGGGCTGCGCCGCGCTCGTGCTCTGGTTTTTCCACCGGGCGCGGGCCTCCCGCCTGCGCTGGCTCTGGCTCGCGCTGACCCTCGCCCTCGCGCCTGCCATCGCCGACCTGCCGTACGAACTGGCGATCCTGCTCGCGGGCCTGCTGCTGCTGGAACCGGCGCGCGCGCGTGTGTACGGGCCGGTCATGGCGCTGCTGGCGTTCTACTCGCTCGTCAAGGGCACGCACCTGCTGCTCGCCTTCGCCACCCTCGGCGTGCTGGCGGGCGTCCATGCCTCGCAGCGTCGCGGACGCCATGCGCTCGCGCTCACCGCGGCCTTCGGCACGGCCTTCGGGCTGTACTGGCTGCTCGCCGGCCAGTCCGTCCGCCACATCCCGCCCTACGTGCAGGGCGTCCTCTCGCTGAGCAGCGGCTACAACGCGGCCATGGGGCTCGAGGAAACAGCCGGCGTCCTCGGGCGCGGCCTGCTCGCGCTCGGCCTGCTCGCCGCCGGCCTCGTGTGGGGTGCGTGGCGGCGCCGCGGCGAGCCCGCGGTCCTCGGCGCGGCGCTCCTGCTCGCCGGCTTCACGTTCGTCCTCTGGAAGCACGGCTTCGTCCGCGCCGACGGCCACACCGGCATCTTCCACCAGTTCGCGGCCATCGCCGCCGTGCTGTGGTTCCTCTGCGCGTTCCCCGTGCCCGTCGCCGGGGACCGTGACCGCATGGTGGCGCTCGCGCTCATGACGCTCGCGCTGCTGGCCGGGCTCTGGATCGAAAGCCCGGTGCTCGGGCCGTGGACGCCGCGCCGGCTCGTCGGGGCGCGCACCTGGCCGGAGGTCCGGGCCGGCTTGGCGCAGCTGTTGCACCCGGCGCGCGACAAGGCCCGGCTCG
>CAYZSN010000218.1:0-3206 GCA_964481095.1 uncultured Oleiharenicola sp.
TCTTCAAGGCGTTGAAGGGCTACCCGGCGACCATCCGCTTCCTCGACCCGCCGCTCCACGAGTTCCTCCCGAACACGAAGGAGCAGCAGGCCGACCTGGCGAAGAAGCTCAACATCCCGGTCGAGAAGATCGAGCACCGCGTGCACGAACTGCATGAGTTCAACCCGATGCTCGGCTTCCGCGGCTGCCGCCTCGGCATCAAGTACCCGGAAATCACCGCCATGCAGGCGCGCGCCATCTTCGAGGCCGCCGCCGAGGCCAAGAAGGCCGGCGTGAAGGCGAATCCCGAGATCATGATCCCGCTCGTCGGCTTCACGAAGGAGCTCGATCTGCAGGTCGCCATCGTCCACGAGGTGGCCGCCAAGGTGCAGGCCGAGAAGAAGGTGAAGATCCCCTACTCCGTCGGCACGATGATCGAGATCCCGCGCGGCGCGCTCACCGCCGACGAGATCGCGCAGACCGCCGAGTTCTTCAGCTTCGGCACCAACGACCTTACGCAGACCTGCCTCGGCATGTCGCGCGACGACTCCGGTTCCTTCCTCGGCGCCTACCAGGAATCCGAGGTCTTCAAGAAGAACCCGTTCGCCTCGGTCGACCAGACCGGCGTCGGCCAGCTCATGCAGATCGCGATCGAGAAGGGCGCGAAGACCCGCCCCGGCATCAAGCTCGGCATCTGCGGCGAGCACGGCGGCGACCCGGACTCCGTGAAGTTCTGCCACAAGATCGGCCTCACCTACGTGTCCTGCTCGCCTTACCGCGTGCCGGTGGCCCGCCTCGCGGCCGCCCAGGCGGCGATTGCGGATCTGAAGAAATAAGCGCTGTCAGCCATCAGCTATTCTCAAGCCCCGGTCGCAAGATCGGGGCTTTTCTTTTTCCGTCATCCTGATCCCGCGGCCGCGGGAGAAGGACCCAAGCGGGGAACGCGCGCCCGTGCTTTCCTTGGATCCTTCGCACGGCTCAGGATGACGGTAGCGGGGTCTGCCGTGGAGCCTCGTCACGCGCAAATGCGGCTTGAGGTCGCACTACCGCTCGCGTTTGCCTTGGCCACGGGTCGCCTCCTAGGCAGAAGCGTACCCATGTCATCCCGTCCGAGACCGTTGGGTCCCTGATCCGAACCATCCGCGGGCAGAAAGTAATCGTCGATTCCGACCTGGCCGGCTTGTATGGCGTCACCACCAAGAGACTGAACGAGCAGGTCAAACGCAACCTGTGGCGTTTTCCCCCCGATTTTCTTTTTCAGCTGACGCTGGGCGAAGCGGAAGAGGCCATGCGTTCAAGGTCGCAATTTGCGACCTTGAAGCGTGGTCAGAATATCAAGCATCGGCCCTACGCCTTCACCGAAAACGGCGCGATCATGGCGGCCAACGTCCTCAACAGCCCGCCGGCCGTGCGCATGAGCGTGTTCGTGGTGCGGGCCTTTGTGCAGATGCGGGAATTGCTCTCGGGTTCGCGCGAACTGGCCGCGGAGCTCAAGAAACTCGAGGCGAAGCTCACTGCGCGACTCGACGGGCATGAGACGGCGATCACGGAAATCCTCCGCCGCATCATGGCGCTGCTCGACCCGCCGCCGTTGCCGCCCGTGCGGGAAAAATCGATGGGGTTTCACACGATCATGAAACCCGCCCCGAAGCCCCGGCGCCCTCAAACCGGCGGCAGCGCGGGATAGTCGGTGTAACCCTTCGGGCCGCCGCCGTAGAACGTGGTGTTGTCGGGCGGATTCAACGGCGCCTTCTCCGCCCAGCGCCGCGGCAGGTCGGGGTTGGCGATGAAAAGCTTGCCGAAGGCGACGGCGTCGGCCTCGCCGGCCGCCACGACCCTTTCCGCCTCCTCCCGGGTGAAGTTCTCGTTGGCAATGTAGGCGCCGCCGAAGGCCGCCTTGAGCTCCGGCCCGATGCGGCCGGGCCCGGTGTGCTCGCGCGCGCACAGGAACGCGAGGCCCCGCCGGCCGCACTCCCGCGCCACATGGCCGAAGGTCGCCAGCGGGTTTGCATCCCCGAGATCGTGCGCATCGCCGCGCGGCGCCAGGTGCAGGCCGACGCGCTGCCGGCCCCACACGGCAATGGCCGCGTCCACCACCTCGAGCATCAGGCGCGCGCGGTTCTCGATCGAACCGCCATAGTCATCGCTGCGGTGGTTGGACTTGTCCTGCAAAAACTGGTCGAGCAGGTAGCCGTTGGCGCCGTGGATCTCCACGCCGTCGAAGCCGGCGGCCTGCGCGTTCTCCGCGCCGCGCCGGTAGGCGGCCACGACGCCGGGAATCTCGTCGCGCCCCAGCGCGCGCGGCACCGGGTACGGCCGTTCCGGCCGCAACAGGCTCACGTGGCCTCGCGCGGCGATGGCGCTCGGCGCCACCGGTGGCCGCCCGTCGAGGAACGACGGGTCGGAAATGCGGCCGACATGCCAGAGCTGGAGAAAAATCCGCCCGCCCGCGTCGTGCACGGCCCGCGTGACCAGCTTCCAACCCGCGACCTGTTCCCCGGTCCAGATGCCGGGGGTGTTGGCGTAGCCCACGCCCAGCGGATCCACCGCCGTCGCCTCGCTGAGGATCAGCCCGGCGGTCGCGCGCTGGCGGTAATATTCCGCCATGAGCGCGTTGGGGACGCGCTGGTCCACGGCGCGGGCCCGCGTGAGGGGAGCCATGATGATGCGGTTGGGCAGGCGGAGATCGCCAAGCTGGAGCGGGTCAAAGAGTGCGGGCATGTGGTGCGACGAGGGAAACTACGCGCCGCCAAAACACAAACGGCCGGGCACCGATACAGTGCGGCCCAAATGCGACCGGACGCCCTTCAGCCGGTGGACAACGGGCCGGGGCGGAGTTTCTTCGGGGCAACTTCATGAACCTGCCCGGACAAAAAGCTCCCGCCCTGATTGGCGCCTCCAGCCTTTCGTCCGTCGTCGTGTCCGCCGTCAACGGCGCGCCGCGGGGGTTCTGATCGTCTGCCCGACTTTCGCCCCTCCGGTGCCACGCCGGAGGGGCTTTTTGTTGAGCCCCGAGGCGCGCGGCCCGGAGGGGAAAAGGTCCGAAACCTTTCCTCCATGAAAACCGACCAAAACCACCGGACGCCCCGCCGTCCCACCCGCCACGCGGCCCAACCCGGCCAGCCCAACCGCGATCCGCTGCCCGACCACGCCCGGGAGCGCCGCCACTACACCGATTTCCTGACGCTCTGCTTCTACCCGGGCATGAACCCGGCGCCGCCGGCACC
>CAYZSN010000219.1:0-3175 GCA_964481095.1 uncultured Oleiharenicola sp.
TGCCTCTCACGTCACTCCCAGCTTCCCGAGCGCCGAGTCGAGTGCGGCAAGGAGGGCGGCGATGGTCTCGTCGGTCTCGTCGCCCATGTTGGAGATGCGGAAGGTCTTTCCCTTCAGCTTGCCGTAGCCGCCATCGATCACGAGGCCGTGCTTCGACTTCAGGATCTTGTTCAGCGCGGCGAGGTCGACGTTGAGCGTGTTGGCGAAGCAATTGAGCGTGACCGAGCCGTAGCCCTCCTTGGGGAACAGCTTGAAGCCCTTGGCCAGCGCCCAGTCGCGCACCGTCTTGTTCAGGCGGGCGTGGCGGGCATAGCGGACGTCGGCGCCCTCGGCCTTGATGTCGGCGAGCTTCGACTTGAGGCCGTAGATCAGCGGGATGACCGGCGTGCTCGGCGTCATGCCGTTCTCGTGGTTCTTCTGGAACTCGACGAAGTCGAAATAGTAGCCGCGGTCGGCGATCGTGGCCGCGCGGTCGAGCGCCTTCTTCGAGGCCGAGATGAACGACAGGCCCGGGGGCAGGGCGAGGGCCTTCTGCGAGCCGGTGATGAACACGTCGATGCCGAGCTCGTCCTTCTTGATCGGCAGCGCGCTGAACGAGCTGACGGTGTCGACGATCGAGACGACGTCGGGGAATTCGCGCACCACCGCCATGATGGCGGCGAGGTCGCTCATGCAGCCGCACGAGGTCTCGTTGTGGATGAGCGTGATGGCGTCGTAGGCGCCGGTGGCGAGCTCGGCCTTCACCTTCGCCGGGTCGACGGGCTGGCCCCATTCGAACTTGAGCGCGGTGGTCTGCTTGCCGCAGCGCAGGGCGACGTCGTTCCACTTGTCGGCGAACGCGCCGTTCATGCAGCAGAGGACCTTCCTTTTGACGAGATTGCGGATGGCGCCCTCCATCGAGCCGAACGCGCTGCTCGTCGAGAGGTACACGGGGTCCCTGGTGTAGACCAGCGCCTGCAGGTCGGGCTGGATGGACTGGTACAGGGCGACAAAGTCGGTGCTGCGATGGCCGATCATCGGCTGGGCCATCGCCCGCAGCGTTTTTTCGGAGACCGCGATCGGCCCGGGAATGAAAAGTTTGTAGCTCATGGAAAGTGGCGAGGCCGGTGTTGCATGAAACATGCCCAGCGGCTAGCAACCAGACTCACAACCCGCCCCTTTCCAAGCGTCAAAGCCAATTTGTTCATGCCCAACCGATGGTTCCGTCATAAAGCCGAGGCGTCCGAGCAGTTCCTCATCGACGTGATCATGGGCCGGCGCGAGGGCACGCTCGCGACGCTGTTCGGGGCGTTCCTGCAGGTGTGCTCGTACCTGTTCAGCGGGATTGTGCAGCTCCGGCTCTGGCTCTACCGCAACCGCATCCTGCGCGACCAGCCGCTCGGTTGCCTGGTGGTGGTCGTCGGCAATCTTACCGTGGGCGGAACCGGGAAAACGCCCGTGGTGGAAAAGTTCGCCCGCGCGCTCCACGACCGCGGCCGCAAGGTCGCCATCCTCAGCCGCGGCTACAAGAGCAAGACCCCCCCGTTCTGGAAAAAATGGTGGTTCTGGCTCAACCACACCGAGGAGGCGCCGCCGCGCATCGTGAGCGACGGCCGCGCCGTGCTGCTCGATTCCGAGGTGGCGGGCGACGAGCCCTTCATGCTCGCGCGCAACCTGCCGGGCGTCGTCGTGCTCGTGGACAAGGACCGCGTGAAGGCGGGCGCCTACGCGATCAAGCATTTCGGGTGCGACACGCTCGTGCTCGACGACGGCTTCCAGTACCTGCCGCTCAAGGGCCGGCTGAACCTGCTGCTGGTGGACAAGACCAATCCCTTCGGCAACGGCTTCCTGCTCCCGCGCGGCATCCTGCGCGAGCCGATCAAGCACCTGCGGCGCGCCTCCTACGTCTTCCTCACCAAGTCCCGGGGCGTGCGCGACGAGGAGCTCGAGGCGATGATCCACCGCTTCAACCCGGACGCGGAAATCATCGAGTGCGCGCACAAGCCGCAATACCTCCAGCGGATCGGCGGCGAGGAGCGCATCCCGCTCTCGACGCTGGCTGGCCGGAAGATCGGCGCGTTCAGCGGCATCGCGGCCCCGGAGGGCTTCGAGGCGCTGCTGCGCGAGACGGGCGCGAAGCTCAATTACATCCGGCGCTTCCTCGACCACCACCGGTTCACATCGGACGACCTGGAGTCGGTCTTCACCGAGGCGCGCGAGGCGCGGGTGGACATGCTGATCACGACCGAGAAGGACGCCGTGCGCCTCGACCCGGGCCGGAAGATGCCGGTGCCGTGCTATTACCTGCGGCTGGAAATCGAGATCCTGCGCGGCGCGGCCGACTTCGACGAGGCCGTCGGCAAGATCTGCTTCCCGCACGGCAGGCCGCTGAACGAGGAGCCGGCGGCGGCGGAGCCGTGACGGTTTGCCAGATGGGGGAGGGGCTTTATGCCCCGACTGCCGTGGATGCGGAACGTCGGGGCGCAAAGCCCCTCCCGCATTCAAACACAGGCGCCAGGAGAATTTCTATTGAAGGCCGCCGGTGGCGGGGCGAGCGTGGAGCCATGAATGACTCCCGTTTCGACCGGCTGGCCGAGGTCCTGACCGGCTTCTCCTGCGAACTGAAGAAGGGCGAGCGCGTCCTGATCGACGCCTTCGACGTCCCGGAGGATTTCGTGATCGCGCTGATCCGCGCGACGCGGGAGCTCGGCGCGATTCCCTACGTGAACCTGCAGCGCGCCCGCATCACGCGCGAGATGCTGCGGGGCGCGGTCGCCGAGCAGTACCAGGTCACGGCCGACATCGAGCTGGCGCGCATGCAGAAGATGGACGCCTACATCGCGGCGCGCGGCTCCGACAACATCTTCGAAACCTCCGACGTCCCCGCCGAGCGGGTGCAACTCGTGGCCAAGCTGCTCAAGCCCGTGCTCGACCACCGCGTGAACAGGACGAAATGGGTCGTCCTGCGCTGGCCGTCGAGCGCGATGGCCCAGCAGGCGGGCATGAGCACCGAGGCGTTCGAGGACTTCTTCTTCCGCGTCTGCACCTTCGACTACCGGCGCTACGGCCCGGGCATGGCCGCGCTCGAGGCCCTGATGAGCAGGACCGACCGCGTGCACCTCAAGGGCCCGGGCACGAACCTGAAATTCTCCATCAAGGGCATCGGCGCCGAGGCCTGCGGCGGCCTGCGCAACAT
>CAYZSN010000220.1:0-7682 GCA_964481095.1 uncultured Oleiharenicola sp.
ATTCGAAACTGCTGCCACCCGTAGGTGTCTGGACCGTGTCTCAGTTCCAGTGTGGCTGATCATCCTCTCAGATCAGCTACCCGTCTTAGCCTTGGTGAGCCGTTACCTCGCCAACTAGCTGATAGGCCGCGAACTCCTCTAATAGCGCCAGGCCTTGCGGTCCCTGACTTTAGTATGGCTCCCAGGAGGGAACCAACCACATGCGGTATTAATCCGGCTTTCGCCGAGCTATTCCACACTAAAAGGTAGATTGTTCACGTGTTACGCACCCGTTCGCCACTGCTTTTCAAATGTATTGCTACATCTGAAAAACCGTTCGACTTGCATGTCTTAACCACGCCGCCAGCGTTCATTCTGAGCCAGGATCAAACTCTCCGAAAAAAGAGAGTCACAAATCCTAGTGATTCATGAACTACTTTAAAACCCGTCATCCGAAGATGACGGGACACAAACCGAAGTTCGTGTTTTGGAATATGTTGATTGGGGGTCCCAATCAATCGCACAAAGTAAATTTCAAAGAACCGCTCCCAGTTAAGGGAAAGATTTCTACGAGAACATTCGCATTTTGCTCCGTCAATCCTTTTCCCGAATTTTTCGAAAAAAGTTTTGGTAAGGAACGCGATTCTTTCTCTCTCCTTCGTTCATCACATTCGCGCTGGATGCGACCTGATCGATCGAAGGGAGCGCGGAAAATGCAAACCGGGTTTTCTTTATCAAGACCTTTTTGTTCACGAATTCTATCGAATGTGCAATTAATTATCCTATAATATCATATATAATATTTTTCCCTGAAATTTCTCCAATAAATCTTCGCATGGGAAATCCCGATCCAAGTTAACATGCCTAATCCGATTCGTATCTATTCTGCAGATACATGAGTTCAATCAAACTTGTATCATAGATAAACCAAAGCCATCTCCGACGGACAGCTCTCGCCTTGCGCCTTTGCATTCAATTCCGCCCTCCAGTAATGGTGAATTGAGAGCCCGTTTTTGTGAACCAAAGCGCACCCCAGTCGCTTTCCCATCCACCCCTGTAGCCACCCCTTCTAGAGACCTGCGAGGGAATATGGTTTCGCGTAACTGCAATTGGGTTGGAAATTCACTCGTTTCCCCAAAATGAAATTCTCCAAAAAACGAGGCATTTTTACCAAAAACCCCAGGTTTTCCCGCTTAAAATCGCGCTTTTTACGCAAAAACCAGCAAAGGGCTATTCAATGGTTGCATTGCCTTCCCAAAGTTCTTTTGAACGCCGCCTTCATTAACGGCATTAACCTTTGCTGACCTAACTTAACCAGGAACGACCGCTTGGACCTAAAACAAATTAAACAGATCATTGATCTGATGAAGCGATCGGAATTGTCCGAATTCGAATTCGAAGAGGAAGGCTTCAAAATTAAGATCAAACGGGGTTCTGGCGGGCAGCCGATGATCATGACCGCCCCTTCGTCGGCCCATCCTTTCCCTGCCTCGGTGGCGGAAGTGGCCCCCGCAGCGGCCCGACCTGTTCTGCCAGCGCCAGGAACAAGTTCAGCCGGCGAAGAAACGGGGTTTGCTTACGTCAAATCGCCCATGGTCGGAACTTTCTACCGCTCGCCTTCGCCAGAGAACCCGTCGTTTGTTGAGAATGGAGCCAAAGTGGAAGAAAAGACTGTCGTCTGCATCATCGAGGCCATGAAAATCATGAACGAGATTCAGGCGGAAGTTAAAGGTTCGGTGGTGGAGGTCCTGGTTGAGAACGGCCAGCCCGTGGAATACGGCCAACGCCTGTTCAAAATAAAGCTCGGCTAAGGAGTATTCCTTCTGGTCGGGCGGCTACGCTGTCCGGCTCATTATATCTCTATCATGATCCAGAAGATCCTCATCGCCAATCGCGGTGAAATCGCGCTTCGCATTATCCGGGCCTGCCGTGAAATGGGCATCAAGACCTTGGCCGTCTATTCGGAAGCCGACGTTCAGTCCTTGCATGTCCAGCTGGCAGACGAAGCGATCTGCATAGGCGGGCCGCGCAGCAGCGACAGTTATTTGCGCGCAGATCGCATTATCAGCGCCGCAGAAATCGCCGATGTTGATGCGATCCATCCAGGCTATGGTTTTCTTTCAGAGAACTCAAAATTCGCGGAGCAATGCGAGTCCTGTAACATCAAGTTCATTGGCCCGAAGTCGAAAAGCATCCGCATCATGGGCGACAAAGCCATTGCAAAGGATACGGTGCGCAAGGCGGGCGTGATCACGGTGCCTGGTTCCGATGGCCCGGTCGAAAATGAAACGGAAGCCGTCAAGGTGGCCCGGAAGATCGGGTATCCCGTCATCATCAAGGCGGTGGCCGGCGGCGGCGGCCGCGGCATGCGCATCGCCCACAATGATGTGTCGTTCGCCAAAGAGTTTCATGTGGCCCGCAATGAAGCGGAAAAGGCCTTCGGAAATGGCGCCGTCTACATCGAGAAATACATCGAGAAACCCCGCCACATTGAGTTTCAGATTCTGGCCGATAGTCATGGCAAGGTGCTGCATCTCGGGGAACGCGATTGCTCGGTCCAACGCCGGCACCAAAAGCTTATTGAAGAATCCCCTTCCCCGTTCCTGACTGCCGATCTCCGCAAAAAAATGGGCAAAGCGGCCGTCAAGGCGGCCGAAGCGGCCGAATACCAAAACGCCGGCACGATCGAGTTTCTCGTCGATGCCAAGGGTAACTATTACTTCATCGAGATGAACACGCGCATCCAGGTTGAACACCCGGTGACCGAAGAGGTCACGGGCATCGACCTGATCAAACAGCAGATCCGCGTGGCCAACGGCGAGAAGCTGGATTTCGACCAAGGCGACATCAAGTTCGAGAAACACGCCATCGAATGCCGCATCAATGCGGAGGATCCGGCGCGGAACTTCTCGCCGTCGCCTGGCACGATTTCACTCTATTATGCCCCGGGTGGCCATGGCGTGCGCGTGGATTCGCATGCTTACAGCGGTTATAACATCCCGCCCTATTACGACAGCATGATCGGCAAGCTCATCTGCTACGGACCGACCCGCAAGGTGGCCCTGCAGCGTTCCTACCGGGCCCTGAGCGAATACCTGATCCGTGGCATCAAGACGACAATTCCCCTGCACAAGGCCATCATGAGCGACCCGGTGTTCATCGAGGGCAAGGCCACCACCGCTTACATGGAAGACTTCATGTCGCGCACGCCGACTGATCTTTTCTGAGGCGAGTTTGCTCCGGCCCATGTCATCTAACCGCGATACACCCGTTTCGCGGTTATTTTTTGTGCGATGAACCACCGGGCCTATTGGATTGCCGCCAGTTTTTTTGCCATCCTGGTTGCGCTTAAATTCAACGCGCACACCGGGTTCACCAGCCTGATCCGTTTCGGAGAAACCTGGCAAACGCGCCGACATGTTTTGTTGGAAGGAATGTCTGTCGCCACCGTGCCTCAATCCAATGGCTACGATGGCCAGTTTTATGCCCAACTCGCCCTCGATCCCCTGCTCCGCCATCCCGACACGGGGCGCACCCTCGACGTTCCCTCTTATCGCGCCCGGCGCATCCTGACCCCGGGCATCGCTTTCATTGTCGGGTTCGGCAACCCTTGGTGGATCCTGCAGGTGTACGCCGTGCTCAACGTGCTTTGCTGGTTCGCCTTGGCTTGGCTGCTGGCAAAGTCCCTCCCAGTTTTTGAGCCAACCAACTTCGCCCGATGGCTGGGTTGCATGTTCAGCATGGGTGTACTCGAAAGCGTTCGACAGTCCCTCGTGGACCTGCCGGCACTTCTCTGCCTGGCCATGGCCGTCGCCGCCCAAGCCAGGGAACGCAACGTCCGGACCACGATTTGGCTCACCCTCGGGAATCTCGCCAAGGAATCCAATTTGCTCGGCGCCTTCGCGCTTTGCTTCGGCGAGCCCAAGCCCGGGTTTCGCCTGCAGCGAGCCCTGCTCTCGTTCTGTCTGGCTGCGCTTCCGTTGATCGCTTGGTCCTATTATGTCGGTTTGCGACTGCCTTCATCGGCCCAAGGTGACGGCCTCGGCAATTTTACCTGGCCGTTGCTCGGCCTGATCCAACATTTCCAAACATGCCTGGCCGAACTCGCCGGCGGAAACTGGGACGGGCGTTTCAGCATGGGCCTGTTCGGGGCTGTGGGTTTCATCACCCAAGCCTGGACTCTTTGCCGACATCCCGATCTTCAATCCAGCTGGTGGAGAGTGGGCGCGATCTACGCATTGCTCTTCGTGTTCCTGAGCCCCTGGGTGTGGTCGGGCTACTGGGCCGTCAGCCGGGTGATCCTGCCCATGACAATCGCCTTCAACCTCCTCCTGCCTTCGTCGTCTCAACGCGCCTTCTGGCCGCTCTGGGCCCTTGGC
This sequence comes from uncultured Oleiharenicola sp., assembly GCA_964481095.1. Lineage (GTDB taxonomy): Bacteria > Verrucomicrobiota > Verrucomicrobiia > Opitutales > Opitutaceae > Lacunisphaera. The sequence goes on from CAYZSN010000220.1 coordinate 4,359, forward strand.
AACATCTCGATGCTCCACGCCGTGTGGCGTTTTCTTTAAGCTCTCGAAACCACCAGGTCGCTCCACTCGCCCATAACCCGCGAATCTGTCTTCCAGCCGCGCGGCATCGCTTCGAAGACCGCCTGCACCTGCGTGAGCTCCGTCGCCAGGATTCCGCTCAACACCAATATGCCACCGGGAGCGACCGCCTGGATCAGTTCGCGGGCAAATTCCATAAGCACGTCAGCCTGGATGTTGGCCAGCACGAGCTCTGCCTGGCGTCCAGCCAGACCGGTGACGAGATCCCCGACATAAAACTCCACACGTCCCGCGAGCTCGTTGAGCGCGGCGTTCCCCTTGCTCACCTCAACGGCCAGCGGATCGTTGTCGAACGCCGCGATATTTTGATAACCCAGTTTGGCTGCGGACAGCGCCAGAATGCCCGATCCACAGCCGGCATCAATCACGCGGCCGTTCAAGCCGCCCTTGGTCTTGCTGCGGACCAAACGCTCCACGACCAGCCGGGTCGTTTCATGATTTCCCGTGCCGAACGCCATGCCCGGATCCAGCCACAGGACTTCCTCGCCCGCCGGCAGCTTGAACGCCTCGCGTTCCCACACCGGCACCCAATGCAGCCGGCCAAATTTCCATGCCTTGAAGTGCTCCTTGTAGCTTTCTTTCCAGTTCTTGTCGGCCAGTTCGTGCACGGCCGGCTCCGTCATGAGCCAGGTCGGATTCATGACCCCGGCGAACTCCTGCCAGGTCGCTTGCGCCCGGTCCCTCTCCTCGAAGTAACCTGCCAGCCAGGCCCGTGCTGACGGCTTGTCCTCGAGCATCATCAGGTTCTGCTCCTCCCGCTCCGCCAACAGTTCCCCAATGGCGGGCACGGCCGCAGGGAGCACTTCGACTTTCAATTCAAAGACCGCCATGATCGCTCCTGCTTACGCTCAATCGTGCGATGACCGCTGGCAACAAACGGTGTTCGGCTTGGTGAACCTTGGCTGCCAGGGTTTCGAGGGTGTCCGTCGGATCCACCGCCACCCTGGCCTGCTCGATGATCCGGCCCGCATCCACCTCCAAGGTGACTTCGTGCACCGTGCAGCCGGTTTCCTTCACGCCCGCCCGCAATGCCTGCCCGATGCCGTCCAGCCCGGGAAAGGCCGGCAGCAGGCTCGGATGCAGGTTGATGATCCTGCCGGCAAAGGCGTGGAGAAATTTCGGTTTCAGCACGCGCATGAATCCAGCCAGCACGACCAGATCGGGCTTGGCCGCATTGACCGCCGCAATGAACCGCTCCTCTCCTTCCCCTTCGAGCTTCGTTCTGAATGGCGCCGGGTCGACGTAGTTCGCCGCCACGCCAAAGCGCGGTCCCAAGGCCAGGATTCCCGCCGACGGCTGGTCGGATAATATCTGCACCACTCGGGCCCGGCCCAGTTTCCCGGCCTGTTGGGCCAGCAAAATGGCCTCGGCATTGCTTCCCCTTCCGGAACCCAGGATCACGACTCGCATTGCCGGATTAGCTCAAAGCCCTCCGGCCGACGCACGCCAATTTCCAAAAAAATATCAACGCGCCGTGAAATCATCCCCTGCCTTGCCTTGGCCTGGATCCGACCCACGCTCTTGGCATGAAACCGGGCCCGGGATTCCTGCGCATTTTCGATGGCCTCATCGACCGCCTGCTTTGCGTACTGGGCGCCGTGCTGCTTTCCCAAGGCCCCGAATTCATGCAGCAATACCTGCAGCGGCTCGGCGGACACCTCGCCGAGGCCCGGCGCCAGGTGGTTTCCTATCAGGATGCCGCCGCGCATGCGGGCGTCCCGCTTGAGGAATTCATCGCCCAAACTAGGGCCAATCCCGATGTCGGCGTCAGCCACCTCGGCGGGGTCATGAGTTCGTCCATTGAGCGCGTCGCCACCCTGCAAGCCGCTCACGATGCGCTGCTGGCGGCTTCACCGTGGACGCGTCCTTTCATTTTCCTCCGGCATTTCGATTTCGAAATCGCGCGCGGCACGTGGACAATCTACAAGCCGGCCGTACCGGTGACCCTCGAGGGCCTGCTCTATGCCTTGGCTGGCATGCTGCTCTTTCTGGTTTTCTACCATGTCGCCGTGAAACGCGTGCCGGCCTTGCTCACCCGGAAGCCGCGCCCGAAGCCCGCGGCCTAGGATGGCTCAGAAAAATTTCTTCGCCTTGTCGAAAAAACTCTTCGACGTCGGCTGTTCGGCGTCGCCACAGGCCAGGCCGAATTCCTCGAGCTTCTTTTTCTGGTCGGCGTTCAGCGACGTCGGCACTTCCACGTGGACGCGGATCAGCTGGTCGCCCTGGCTGCCGCCGCGCAGCGCCGGCATGCCCCGGCCCTTCAGGCGAAAGGTGGTGCCCGACTGGGTTCCCGCGGGAATTTTCAACGACGCCTTCCCTTCCATGGTGGGCACCTGGATCGTGCCGCCGAGCGTCGCCAGCGTGAACTTGATCGGCACCTCCATGAAGAGGTCGTCGCCCTGCCGCTCGAAGATCTCGTGCTCCTTGACGTGAACGACGATGTAAAGGTCGCCCGCAGACCCGCCCATCACGCCCGCCTCGCCATTGCCGGATGAACGCAGCTTGGAGCCCGTGTCCACGCCGGGTGGGATCCTCACGTTGATCTTCGCGGTTTCGTTGAGGCGGCCTTCACCCGAGCATTTGACGCAGGCTTTCTCGAAGCGCACCCCCGTGCCATGGCAGGTTGGACACACCTGCCGCACATGGAAAAATCCGCGCGAGGTCGTCACCTGGCCGGCGCCACGGCAGGTCGGGCAGGTCGTTTTCTTAGAGCCGGGCTCCGCGCCGGTGCCGGAGCAGTGCTTGCACTCTCCGAGCCGGCGGAAGGAAATTTCCTTTTCGACGCCGCGCGCCGCTTCCTCGAGCGAGATTTCGAGATCATAGCGCAGGTCGGAACCCCGGCCCGCGCCGCCACCGTTGCCTCCGCCGCCCCCGCCGAAGAATTCGTCGAAGATTCCGCCGCCCCCACCGCCGCCTTGGCCGAAGACCTCGCGGAAAATGTCGAAGGGATCGTGGAAGCCGCCGCCTGCGGGAAAACCTGCACCGCCGCGCGGCCCGCCGCCGGCCTGCTGAAACGCCGCGTGCCCATAGCGATCGTACGCGGCGCGCTTCTCCGGGTCCTTGAGCACCTCATAGGCCTCGGAGACTTTCTTGAACATCTCCTCCGCCTCCTTGCTGCCCGGATTCTTGTCCGGATGATATTGCACGGCCTTCTTGCGATAAGCCTTCTTCAAGTCCTCCTCGTTGACCCCCTTGGCCACCCCGAGCAGTTCGTAGTAATCCTGTTTTTGTCCCGCAGCCATGGCT
>CAYZSN010000221.1:0-12713 GCA_964481095.1 uncultured Oleiharenicola sp.
GGCTTGGGCGTCGGCCACCGGAACGCCGCGCGCTCGGCCAGGAACGCCACGGGCAGGAAAATCCAGTAGCGCCGGAAGACCTCGGCATAGAGTGCGAGCCCGGGCATCTGGGGGTGCGGCCCCGGGTTGAGCGGGAAAAACGAACTCAGGAACGCCGAGTGCACGAAATGAAACATGCCGAAATGGAAGGTGAAGAACGCCAGCACGAACAGGCCGCCCACGAGGTAGGCCGTCCCGCCCAGCGCCCCGATCGCCACGTCCTTCCCGTTGAACTTGACCGTGTGGTCCCGGAGCGCCTCGCGGCCGATGAACACCGCCGGCCCGAAAATCGTCCAGACAATCGTCGCGTAGCCGACGACGAGGCTCGACAGCCACAGGCTCCACACGAGGTCGGTGGTCTCCCAGCCCCCGAACCATGCCACCGCCAGCCCACCCGCAAATGCCAGCGCGTCGGGCCAAGCCCGGGCCCAGCGGGCAGATGGCGTATCTCCTTCAGCGGTCATTCCGTAGGAGCTTGTTTACAAGCGATGAGAGACCGCACCCTCATGCCTGGGCCCCGAATCGCCTGCAAGCAGGCTCCTACAGGGAGAGCCGCGGTTCATTTCCCCTTCTGGATCAATTCGACCTCATAGCCTTCCGGCGCATCGATGAAGGCGATGACCGACCCGCTGCCGGTCTTGGTCGGGCCGTCGCTCAGCGCGAAGCCCTTCTTTTTCAGCTCGGCGGCAAAGGCCTCGAGGTCGTCCACGCCGAACGCCAGGTGCATCAGGTCGGGCTGGACCTTCACGGGCTCGGCGCCCGGCGGCATCTGGCAGAGCTCGATCTCCTCCTCGCTGCCCGGCGTCGCCAGGAACACCAGCTGCGCGCCGCGCGGCGAGGTGTGCCGGCGGGTGGCCTTCAGGCCCAGCGCCTGTTCGTAGAACTTAACCGAACGCTCGATGTCGTTTACCCGCATGCGGGTGTGGAGGAGTTTTTTGACGCTCATGGTGCCGGCAGCCTAGGGGAATCCGCCCGCGAATCACGCGAAAACATGGGAAAACACCAAGGAGCGAAGCAGCAAAGTTCTCTCCATATCGTCATCCTGAGCCGTGCGAAGGACCCAAGCCTTGGTTTCTTACGCCCGCTCCCTTTGGATCCTTCGCACGGTTCAGGATGACAGCAGAGAGTATTTGTTCCCGTTCCTTCGTGTTATCCTCGGTTTTTGTTTTCGTGTACTTCGTGTATTTCGTGGTTAACCAATCTGTCCGCCAATGTCCCTCACCCTCGCCGCCATCCGCGAAGCCCATGAACGCATCCGGCCGTTCATCAAGCGCACGCCCGTGCTCACGAGCGACCGCCTCGACGCGGCCAGCGGCGGCCACCTGTTTTTCAAGTGCGAGAACTTCCAGGAAGCGGGCGCGTTCAAGTCGCGCGGCGCGTGCAACGCCGTCTTTTCGCTGACCGACGCCGAGGCCGCCACGGGTGTCGTCACCCATTCCTCCGGCAACCACGCCGCCGCCCTGGCCCGCGCCGCCCAGCTCCGCGGCATCACCGCCCACATCATCATGCCGGCCGGCGCCGCCGAAGCCAAGGTGCGCAACGTCGGCAGCTACGGCGGCTGGATCACGTTCACCGAACCCAACCTCACGGCGCGCGAGGAGGCCTGCGCCCGCGTGGCCCGGCAAACCGGCGCCACCATCGTGCCGCCGTTCGACGACCTGCGTGTCGCGGCCGGACAGGGCACCGCCACGCTCGAGCTGCTGGAGGATGCCCCGGATCTTGATGTCGTCCTTTGCCCCGTCGGCGGCGGCGGACTGCTCAGCGGCACCGCCGTGGCCGCCAAGGCGCTGAAGCCGGGCATCAAGGTCTATGGGATCGAACCCGCCCTCGGCAACGACGTGGCGCAATCGTTCCAGGCCGGCCGCCGCATCTCCATTCCCACCCCCGCCACCATTGCCGACGGCCTCCGCACCAATTGCCCGGGCGAGAAGAATTTCCCGATCATCCAGCAATACGTCGACGACATCCTCACCGTTTCCGAGGAGAGCATCGTCTCCGCCATGCGCACGATCTGGGAGGCTCTGCACATCGTGATCGAGCCCTCCGCCGCCGTGCCCTACGCCGCGTTGCTCGAAGGCAAGCTGGCTGCAAAGGGCCTGCGCGTCGGCCTGATCGTGACCGGCGGCAACGCCGACCTCGACAAATTGCCGTGGCTTCCGCCCGGCGGCTCGCGTCCGCCTATGTAGCCGCCCGGCCCGGCTTCTCCACTTCCGGCAGGAAGCCCGCCAGCAGGCCGATCAGCGGCATCCAGGCACAGACATGGAAGACGTAGTTGATGCTCGTGTGGTCGGCGAGCCGGCCGAGGAGCGCCGAGCCGATGCCGGCGAAACCGAACGCCAGGCCGAAGAACAGGCCTGCGATCAGGCCGACGTTGCCCGGCACGAGTTCCTGCGCATAGACAATCATGGCGGAAAACGCCGAGGCCAGGATCAGGCCGATGAAGACCGTGAGGACAACCGCCGTGACGAGCCCCACGTGCGGCAGCACCAGCGAAAACGGCGCCACACCCAGGATGGAAATCCAGATGACCTTCTTGCGGCCGATGCGATCGCCCACCGGGCCGCCGGCGTACGTACCCGCCGCCACGGCGAAGAGGAACACGAACAGGTAGACCTGCGCCGCCTGCACCGACACGCCGAATTTCTCGATCAGGTAGAAGGTGTAGTAGTTCGTCAGGCTGATCAGGTAGATGTACTTCGAGAACACCAGTGCGACGAGCACCGCGATGGCCAGGATCACCTGGTTGCGCGAGACACCCGGGGCGCGAACCGCCGCCGCGCGCGGCTGGTTGAGGCGCTCGGCCAGGTGCGCGGCATACCAGCGGCTGATCCAGCCGAGCAGCGCGATGCCCACCAGCGCCGGGAGCACGAACCACAGGATTTCCCGCTGGCCGTGCGCGGTCACGACCGCCGCCGCCAGCAGCGGGCCGAAGGAGGTCCCGAGGTTGCCGCCGACCTGGAACAGCGATTGCGCGAAACCGTGCCGGCCGCCTGATGCCAGGCGCGCCACGCGCGAGGCCTCGGGATGGAAGATCGAGGACGACAGGCCCATGACCCCCGCCGCCAACAGCAGCATCGGGTAGGTCGTGGCCTGTGACAGCAGCACCATGCTCACCAGCGAAATCGTCATGCCCAGCGGCAGCGAATAAGGGAGCGGGCGCCGGTCGGTGAAGAAGCCCACGGCGGGCTGCAGCAGCGAGCCGACGAGCTGGTAGACGAGGGTGATGTTGCTCAGCTGCGTGTACGTCAGGTTGTGCGATGACTTCAGGACCGGGTAGATCGCGGGCAGCATCACCTGGAACACGTCGTTCAGCAGGTGCGAGACGCTCAGGGCGAACAGGATGTGGATCGCCGTGGATTCGGCGGTGATGCGGGGGGCGGTGACACCGGTCGCACTCTGGCTCATTCGGCCCCCAGCCTCTCCGCCACCGGCCGGGAGTCAATCAATGCGCTCACACTATGAGCACAGTGCCCCGCAATCATTAGCGGACGGCTTCGCCGAAACGACCGGCCGGCCGCATTTTCTTGGTGACCCTGCGGGCAGGCTCTTGCATCCTGCCGCCGATGAGTCCGCTTGAAACAGCGGCGCGCTCGCGGGGGGCCAATCGCGAGGTCGCGCATGCCCGGCATGAGGACTTCGCCCTCGCGCCCAACTCCTGGTACTACCTCGGCCATGTCTCCGAGCTGGATCGCCCGCTGCGCTTCGAGCTGCCCAACGGCCAGAGCTTTGTTGCGTTTCGCACCGCCAGCGGACGGTGCAGTGTGCTCTCCTCCCGCTGCAGCCACATGGGCGCGGATCTCGCGCGGGGCTGCGTCGTCGGCGAGCACCTCGCCTGCCCGCTGCATGGCTGGGAGTATTCCACGGACGGCCGCTGCGCCCGCATCCCGGTCACCACCGACATCCCCGCCCTCGCGCGCCAGAAATCATACCCGGTCGAGGAACGCAGCGGCCATGTGTTCTTCTTCAACCAGGTCGAGGCGCGCTTTCCCCTGCCGTTCTTCGAGGACACGGCGCCTGCCGGGCTGCTGGCCGCACCGCGCTTTGAATTCACCGTGGACGCGCCCTGGTACCTGGTCAGCGCGAATGGCTTCGACCTGCAGCATTTCCGCGTCGCGCACGACCGCACACTTTGTTCGGAACCGGTCATGGACAGCCCGCATCCGTTCGCCCGCCGGCTGCGCGCCCGGTTCAAGGTCACAGGCGATTCCTGGTTCGACCGTCTCACCCGGACCTTTTCCGGCGACGAGGTGGCCATGGAAGTGACCAACTGGTGCGGCAACTTCGTGCTGGTCACGGCCCGCTTCCCGCGCACCACGACCTGCGGCCTGGTCAGCTTCGTGCCACTGCCTTCCGGCCGGACGCTCGTCCGTGACCTGGTCTGGATTTCACGCCGCGGCTCTGTCCTGGGCCGCATGCTGCTGGATCCGGCCGATGCGCGGATCCGCCGGCATTTCATCCGCGAATTTGTGCGGTCGGATGTCGATCGCTCCGCCGGCCTGCGCTACGAGCGCGCCCGCATGATCGAAGCCGACCGCGTCCTCGTCGAGTACGTCGACTGGCTTTGCCCGATTCACCGTTAGCTCCACCGCCCCCATGAAAAAAATCCTCCCGCTCCTCTGCCTTGCGTTCGCCGCCGCCCTGCCCGCCAGGGCGCAATCCCCCGCCACCGACGCCGAGGCCGAAGCCGCCATCGGCCAGCTGCGCACCGGCCTCGTCGACAGCTTCTTCAAAGGCGACATCGACAAGGCGCTGACCTACCTCGCCGCCGATGTGACCGTCACCTGGCAGAACGGGGAGGTCAGCCACGGCCCCGCCGAGGTGCGCGCCTACTACAACCGGATGATGACCGGGCCCGACCGCGTGGTGCGCGAGATCAAGGCGTCACCCGAGATCGAGGGCCGCCACATCTACGGCGACTGGGCCTACTCCTGGGGCAACCTGCACGACGAATTCGTCCTGAGCGATGGCCGCCACCTGGCCCTCAACAGCCCGTTCACGATCACCACGGCCAAACATGGCGATCGCTGGCTCGTCACCGGCTATCACGCCTCGGTGAACGCCTTCGACAACCCGATCCTGAGCCTCGCCATCCGCAAGGTCTCGATGTGGGCCGGCGTGGGCGGCGCGGTCGCCGGCCTGCTCGCGGGCCTCATTCTCCGCGGCTTGCTGGGGCAGAAGAAGTCCGCGTCCGCCGCGGCGTGACTCCGGCGGGCCAGAATCCGCCGACACCGGAGGATGCCGCGCTGCTCGCCCGGGCCGCCGCGCTGCCGGGCTTGGCGTGGTCCGAGCTCACCGCCGCCCGCCTCGCCCAGCTCGGCGCGACCGACGGGATCGAACTGGCCACGGCGGTATTCTTTGACCGTGCGCAGCGGCAGGCTGCCGAAGCCGGGCTCGATCAGCAAACCTTGGCGGCGGGCGGAGGCGGCGCGGTCGACCTCATCGCCGTCGTGCCGGGCGCGTTTCACGGGCAGCACAAGCATACCGGCGCCGACGGGCTGCGCATCGTGGAAATGGTGCAAGGCCTGGCCCCGAAGGTGGAGGTCATTCCCATCCGCAGCTTCGGTCACCTGGAGGAAAACGCCGGCGCCATCCTCGACTGGCTCGAAGCCCGGCCCCGCGTGCGCATCCTCCTCACCAGCCTGAGCAAAGGCGGCGCCGACGTGAAGTGGGCGCTGCGTTCGCCGCGGGCGGCCGCGGCTTTTGCGAACGTCGCCGGCTGGGTCAGTTTCAGCGGCATCGTCCAGGGCACGCCGCTGATGGCGTGGCTGAAGGCGCGGCCGCTGCGCTCCGCCGCCTTCCGTCTGTTGCTGCGCCTGCAGGGCCATCAGGCCGGGGTGCTGGACGAAATCGCCGGTCACGTCGACGCGCCGCTGGCCACGTGGCCGGCCCTGCCGCCGCACCTCCGCATCGTACACGTGTGCGGCTGCCCGTTGCGCCACCACCTCGCACATCGCTGGGCGCCCCGCGGCTACGAACGGCTCGCGCCGCTCGGCCCGAACGATGGCGGCGGCATCCTGCTCGGCGACCTCACCGGCGTGCCCGGCACCGTGTTTCCCCTCTGGGGTTCGGATCACTACCTGCAACCCGCGTGGGATGTCATCCCTCAGTTGCGCCGCATCGTCACCGCGACCGCCGCAGCCGGCGCGGTGCGCCACGCCAGCCAACCGGCGAGCGCGCCGAGCGCGGCGCCGGCAACGAGGTCGATCGCGTAGTGCTGCCGCGTCGCGATCGTCGCATAGAGGATCGCGCCGCCCCAGATCAACCCGACCGCCACCGCAGGCCACGGTTTCCGCGGGCCGGCGAGGCGCCAGGCCAGCATCGCCATCAACACCAGGAAGCCTGCGTGCAGCGACGGAAACGCATTGAGCGCGCCGTCGTAACCGGCGATGAGCAGCATCGCGCTGGAATCGGGCCCAAGGTCGGGCCGGGGCGACGCCACCGGGAAAAGAAAAAAGACCAGGAACGAGAGCCCGCTCAGCAAGGCAAAGCTGGTGACGTAACGCCGGATTTCCTCCCGGGTGACCAGCAGCCAAGGCAGAAACCCGGTGTACAGGAACTGCGAGAGATAAACCCAGCCCCACCATCCGGGACTGAACGGGATGCTGCGGTCGAACCAGGTGAGCGGCACCGTGCGCAAGGGAAAGAAGGCGTGCCGGCCGAGATACGAGTAACCGGTCCAGAACAGCAGCGCCAGCACCCCGCTCCAACCCAGCTTGGGCCGCCAGTGCGCCCGGAGCCGTTCGCCCGCCGTCACGGGATGAGCATGCCCGCCGACTTGTTCTTCACCGTCTCCTTCGCCGGCCGCGGGCCGCGCCACATTTTCAAGTAAGCCGTGAGCAGGAACCCGCGCCGCGCGTCACCTTCGGTTTCGAGGATCGGCAGGTAGACCCAGGGGATGAGCGGCTTCTGGTGATGGGCGAGGTGCCAGTTGTGATTGAGCCAGAAAGCATCCAGCGGCGCCCAGATCCAGAGGTTGCGCGCGCCGCGCGTCACGTGCCGCTCGGTGCCGTAGTGGTGCACGTACTGCATGGCCGACCACATGAACCCGAAGCCGGCGTACATCACCAGGTAGTTCACCACCGGGACGTGCAGACCCCGGACAATTCCCACGTGCAGCAGGATCGCCGCGGCGCATTCGAGCGAGATCAGGCGCCGGTAAGCCGGGTTCAGCGACTCCATGAACGCCGTCGAGGCCTGGTCCACGTGCCAGTACTTCTTGTCCGACTTGAAGGGCAGCAGCAGGAAGACGACGTTGCCCAGCACCACCACGACCCAGTACAGGCCGGTGAGAATGCCGTACCAGACGAGGATCTTCCAGATCTTGTGGTCGCCCTCGAAATAGAAGTCGAACGCCTCGTCGTCCGAGCGGTTGCGCAGGTGATGGCCGAGGTGGCCCTGGCGGATGAGATGGAAGGGCGCGGGAAACAGCAGCGCCATGCACGCGCCGAGGAAATCGTTCCACCAGCGGTGCGGCAGCAGCATGCCATGCTCCGCTTCGTGGACGACCGAGTAGATCGAATTGCCGAGAATCCCGAAGGCGAGCGTGAGCAACGCCAGCGCCCACCAGCTCCCCACCTGCCGGGCGCCGTACACGCAGGCCGCGAAACCCGCCAGCTGCAGGACGGTGACGACGAGGTTCAATCGCCACGGAATCGGATGATCGTGATTCGCAACTGTTGACATCGCAGTGATTCGATTCTCACCGGAGAATCCCCTTGAGGCTTGCCGCGCGGGAAAGTAGATCAAGCTGCAATTCCTCCGAAATGTTGTCCTCTCATGCTTCGGGCCGTCTGCGGGTGGTGTTGATCTCACCCAAGGGTCCGCTGTACCGCCACCGCGGCGGCATCTGGAAAAAATCGCTGCGCTACCAGCCGCTCACGCTCACCACGCTCGCCGCGCTCATCCCGCCCGAGCTGCCGGTCGACGTGCAGCTGATCGACGAAGGCATCGCCGACGTGCCCGCCGACCTGCAGGCGGACCTCGTCGGGCTCACCGTCATCACCGGCACCGCCGTGCGCGCCTACGAGCTGGCCGCCGGTTTCCGCCGGCGCGGCATCAAGGTCGTGCTCGGCGGGCCGCACATCACGCTCATCCCCGAGGACGCGCAGCCGCACGCCGACGCCATCGTCACCGGTTACGCCGAGGACACCTGGCCGCAGCTGCTGCGCGATTTCCACGCGGGCCGGATGCAGCCGCGCTACACGCAGTCGCCCGGCCTCGACCTCGGCGGCCGCCCCTTCCCGCGGCGCGACCTGCTGCCGGGCGAACATTTCCTCACGAACAACGTCTTCGAGGCCACGCGCGGCTGCGTGCACAGCTGCGACTTCTGCGTGGTGCCGACCGCGTGGGGCAGGAAGCCCTTCCAGAAGCCCGTCGCCGACGTCGTGGCCGACATCACGCAGCACGGCGCGAAGAAACTCATCTTCATCGACCTCAATCTCGTCGCCCACCGCGGGTACGCGCTCGAGCTGTTCCGCGCGCTGGTCCCGCTGAAGCTCCAATGGTACGGCCTGGCCACCGTGCTGCTCGCCAGCGATCCCGAGCTGCTCGAGCTCTGCGGCCGCAGCGGCTGCCGCGGCCTGCTGATGGGCCTCGAGTCCATCTCGCCCGCGAACCTCAAGCTCACCCACAAGAGCTTCAACTCGCCCGACAACTACGGCCTCGTCGTCCGCCGCCTGCACGAACACGGCATCGCGCTGCAGGGCTGCTTCGTCTTCGGCCTCGATGAGGACGAGCCGGATATTTTCCTGAAGACCGCCGAGTTTGCCGTGCAGGCGCACATCGACCTGCCCCGCTTCGCCGTCGTCACGCCCTTCCCCAACACCGGCCTCTACAAGCGTCTCGAGGCCGAGGGCCGCATCCTCACGAGGAACTGGGAGCTCTACGACGCACAGCACGTCGTCTTCCAGCCGAGAAAGATGTCCGTCGGGCAGCTCCAGCTCGGCGTCGAGTCCGCCTGGAAGCACGCCTACAGCTTCCGTTCGATCGCGCGCCGCATCCGCCACTCGCCCGCCCCGTGGCCGGTGAAGCTCGGCACCAATCTCGGTTACCGCTTCTACGCGCACAACCTGAACCGCTTCTACAACTGCGACTGGATCATCGGCCGGGCTCCTTCGCGCCAACCTGCCGCCGCGTGACCGCATGCGCCTGACGATCGTCCATCCCTGCATCGGGCGGCATGCCGGCGACCGCACGTACATCCGCACCTGGCAGATGGAGCCGCTGCCCGCCGCCACGCTCGCCGGGCTCACGCCAAAGGATGTCGCCGTGCGCTTCTACGACGACCGCATGGAGGAAATTCCCTTCGACGAACCGGCCGACCTCGTCGCCCTCAGCGTCGAAACCTACACCGCCAAGCGCGCCTACCAGATCGCCACCGAGTTCCGGAAGCGCAAGGTTCCCGTCGTCATGGGCGGCTTCCACGCCGCGCTGTGCCCCGACGAGGTCGCGCGCTACGCCGAGGCCGTCGTGGTCGGCGAGGCCGAGGTGACGTGGCCCCAGGTGGTCGACGACGCCCGCCACGGCCGGCTGAAACGAATGTACCGCTCGGAGGGGCGCCCCGGTCTCGCCGGCCTGCGGCCCGACCGCTCGATTTTCCATGGCAAGCGCTACCTGCCCGTCGGCCTCGTCGAGGCCGGGCGCGGCTGCCACTTCAAGTGCGAGTTCTGCGCCGTGCAGACCGTGTTCGAGTCCACGCAGACGCGCCGGCCGCACGAAGACATCCTTGACGAGCTGCGCCGGCTCAAGGACACGAAGAAGCTCTTTTTCTTCGTCGACGACAACATCACGTCCAACCTCGCCCAGGCGAAGGAGTTTTTCCGGGCGCTCATCCCGCTCGGCATCCGCTGGGTCAGCCAGTCGAGCATCAATGCCGCGCATGACGAGGAGTTCCTCGACCTGCTCGCGCGCAGCGGGTGCCAGGGCGTGCTCATCGGCTTCGAGAGCCTCAACCCGGCGAACCTCCAGTCGATGAACAAGACGTTCAACCTGGCGCGCGGCGGCTTCGAGAAGGCGCTGGCCAACCTCCGCCGCCACCGCATCCGCGTCTATGGCACGTTCATCTTCGGCTACGACGGCGACACGCCCGCGAGCTTCGCGCCCACGGTCGAGTTCGCGCAGGAGCACGCGCTCTACATCGCCGCCTTCAACCACCTCACGCCGTTCCCCGGCACGCCGCTCTACGCGCGCCTCGTGCGGGAGAACCGCATGCTCTACGAGAACTGGTGGCTCGACGACCGCTACAGCTACAACTGCATTCCCTTCCAGCCGCGCGGCATGGACCCGGAGGAGCTCCGGCGCGGCTGCCTCGCCGCCCGGCGCAGGTTTTATTCCTGGCCGAGCATCCTGCGCCGCAGCCTCGCACCGGTGAACCGCAGCAACGGTTTCATGTGGCGGAATTTCTACCTGATCAATGCGTTGCACCGCGCCGATGTCTCCCTCCGTGACCACTACCCACTTGGCGACGAAGCCTGGCAGGGCGAGCTCCTCCAGGCCGGCTGACGCGCCGGCCGCGCGGCTGCACTTCGCCTTCGCCCAGCCGGCCGACGACGCCGAGCTGCGCACACTGCTGCTGCGCAATCCCATGCGCGGCGTGATCCGCGTGGGGTTCGCCCACGAGCCGGACTATTTCGCGGGCACGTCCATTGCCGGCGCCGAGGACCGCACCCTGCTCGCGCGGGAGGATGGCCGCCTCGTCGCCGCCGGCCGCTGCGTCATCCGCCCGTGCTGGCTCAACGGCGGGGTCCGGCGCTGCGCCTACCTCGGCGAGCTGCGGCTCGATGCCAGCGTCTTGGGGCGCGCCGAAATCGTCCTGCGCGGCTACGCGTTCTTCGCCGCGGAGTACGCGCGCGACCCAGCCGACTTCTGCTTCACGAGCATCATCGCCGACAACACCCGTGCCCGCCGTTTGCTGGAGCGGGGGGCGCGCCACCTGCCGCGCTATGAGTTTCTCGACGAGTTCAACACGCTGCTGCTGCGCCCGCGGGCCGGCTCGGCGCCCGCGCTGCCCGCCGGCGTCGAACTCGTCACCGGCGATCGCGTGCCAGGCGAGCAACTCGCCCGGCTGCTCGACGAATGCAACCGCCCGTACAATCTTGCGCCACATTGGACGGCCGAATGCCTGGCCCGGCTCGGACGCCACGGCCTGAAGCCCGCGGATTTTCTTGTGCTGCGCCGCGGCGGGGCGCTGCTCGGCTGTGTCGCGGTTTGGGATCAGCGTTCGTTCCGCCAAATCATGGTGCACGGCTACGCCTCGTGGCTTTCCTTCACCCGGCCGTTGGCAAATCTGCTCAGTCCGGTCTTCGCCTGGCCTTCCCTGCCTGCGCCCGGAACCCCGCTCGCCCAGGCCTTCCTGTCCCCGCTGGCCGCCACGCCCGAAGCCACTGCGTTGCTGCCTGCCTTGGTCCGCGCCGCCCTGGACGGAGCCGCGCGGCGCGGGCTCGACTGCGTCGCACTCGGTCTTGCCGGCCGGCATCCGCTCTGGCCGGCAATCTCCCGCACCTTTCGCGGCCGCCACTACGCGAGCCGTCTTTACGCCGTGAACTGGCCGGATTCCCCCGCCAAGGTCGGCCCGCTCGATGCGCGCCCGCTGCAACCCGAACCCGGTTTCCTGTGATTTCCACCGCCACCGCCCCCTCCTCCCGCACGCTCCCCCGTGCCGCACTCACGCCTGGGTTGCGGGCCGCGATGTGCGCCCTGCTGGCTGAACATTTCGAGGGCGTGGATGAAGCGCAGTTCGCGGCCGACCTCGCCGGGAAGAGCCATGTGATCCTGCTCGAGCGCGGCGACACGCTCGTCGGTTTCTCGACCCTGCTGGTCTACGAGACCGCCTTCGCGGGCGAGCCGGTCACCGTCGTCTATTCGGGCGACACGATCGTCGCGCCCGACGCCTGGAACAGCCCGCTGCTCTCCCGCGCCTGGATCGCGACCGTCAACCGCCTGCGCCGCGAATTTCCGCGCGGACGCTTCTACTGGCTGCTGCTCACGTCGGGCTTCCGCACCTACCGCTTCCTGCCGGTCTTCTGGCGCGAATTCTTTCCTCACTATGAACGCCCGACGCCGCCGGATCGCCAGCGCCTGCTCGAGCACCTCGCCCGCGAACGCTTCGGTGCGGGCTACGACGCGGATAATGGACTCGTTCGCTTCATGCGCCCGCAGCGCCTGCGCGCCGCGCTGGCCGAGCTTCCCGCCGGCCGGACCACCGATCCGCACGTGGAATACTTTCTGCGCCGCAACCCGGGACATGCCGCCGGGGACGAGCTCGTCTGTCTCACCGAACTCACGTCCGCAAACCTGACTCCCGCCGGCCAGCGCATGGTCGACCGCCCCGTGTCATGATCGCCGCCACGGCCAATCTCGCCTGGTTCGCCTCGCAAAGCGGCATGGCCCGGCGTTTCCGGCGCCAGCTGCACGCTCCCGTCGAAACCCAGGCGCAGGTGCTGCGCGGGCTCCTGCGGCGCCACGCCGCCAGCGCGTTTGGCCGGCAGTTTGATTTCGCCCACATTCGCACCGCCGAGGAGTTTACCCGCCGCGTGCCGCTCGCCACGTACGACGATCACGCGCCCTGGATCCGCCGTATCCAGCTGGGCGAGCCAAGCGTCCTGACCGCCGGGCGTGTCGCGCACCTCGTGCCAACGAGCGGCTCGTCCGGCGCCCGCAAGCTCATCCCCTTCACG
>CAYZSN010000222.1:0-5522 GCA_964481095.1 uncultured Oleiharenicola sp.
CCATTAGTGGTTAAAGAAAAATTTCGAAATGTCTTCCGCTGCCAAACCCGCCGACCTCGTGACCGTCAACATTGACGGCAAGGACATCGCCGTGCCGAAGGGCACGAACGTGATCGAGGCCGCCAAGCTCGCCGGCGTCGAGATCCCGCACTACTGCTACCACCCGAAGCTCTCCATCGTCGGCAACTGCCGCATGTGTCTCATCGAAATGGGCCTGCCGGCGGTCGATCCGGCGACCAAGGCGCCGGTCATGGACGCGGCCACCGGCAAGCAGAAGATCAACTGGATCCCGCGCCCGCAGATCGGTTGCGGCACGAACGCCTCGCCGGGCTTGCACATCCGCACGAATTCGCCGATGGTGAAGGACTGCCGCGAGGGCGTGACGGAGATGCTGCTCATCAACCACCCGCTCGACTGCCCGATCTGCGACCAGGCCGGGGAGTGCAAGCTGCAGGAACACTCCACCGCCTACGGCCGCGGCTACTCGCGCTTCGTCGAGCAGAAGAACGTGAAGCCGAAGCGCACCCAGCTCGGGCCGCGCGTCACGCTCGACGACGAACGCTGCATCCTCTGCTCGCGCTGCGTCCGCTTCTGCAAGGAGGTCGCGCAGGACGACGTCCTCGGCTTCGTCGACCGCGGCAGCTACAGCACGCTGACGTGCTACCCGGGCCGCGCGCTCGAGAACAACTACTCGCTCAACACGGTGGACATCTGCCCGGTCGGCGCGCTGACCTCGACGGACTTCCGGTTCAAGATGCGCGTCTGGTTTCTCAAGCAGACCCCGGGCATCGACACGGAGTCCTCCGTCGGCGTGAACACCGACGTCTGGAGCCGCGAGGGCGTGCTCTACCGCATCACCCCGCGCCGCAACGACGCGGTGAACGACACCTGGCTCGCCGATTCCGGCCGCGTGCTCTACAAGCAGGTGAAGGCCGACGACCGCCTGGCCGCCGCCACGATTGAAGGCACGACGGCCCTGACTTCCGCCGCCATCGGGCGCGCGGGCGAACTGCTCCGCGCCGGTTCCGTCGCCATCGTCGGTTCGGGCCGCAGTTCGGTGGAGGAACAATTCCTGACGAAAAAGCTCGCCGAGGCGCTGAAGGTTTCCGCCTCGCTGGTCAGTCGGGTGGGGCAGGGCGACCGCCTGCTCATCTCCGCCGACCGCAACCCGAACGTGCGCGGGGCGCTCGTCACCGGCCTCATCACCGCGCTGCCGTCACAGAAGCTCGCCGGCCTCGCCGCCGACATCGATGCCGGGAAGGTGAAGACCGTCCTCTCCGTGGGCGAGGATCTCACGTCCGCCGGCCTGGCCGCCGCGCAGCTGGCGAAGGTCGCCGTCATCTACCTCGGCACGCACCGGAACGCCACGAGCGACGCCGCCAAGGTTGTCATTCCGTCCCTCACGGTTTTCGAAAAGTCCGGCTCGTTCGTGAACCAGCAGTTCCGCCTGCAGAAGTTCGCCAAGGCCGTGCCCGGCCCGCAGGGCGTGGCGGACGACCTCGTGACGCTGGCCGAACTCGTCGCCGCCGCCGGCGGTGGCATGGTTTCCTTCGAGCTCGGCGCGGTCTGGACCGCGCTCGCCGCCGAGGTGCCCGCGCTCGCCGGCATCAGCCACGCCGCGCTTTCGTCCGCCGGCCAGCTCCTGGGCAGCGACGCCTGGGCCGGTCTGCCCTTCTGCGAGGGCGAGACGCTTCACTTCAAACCCGCGGCGGTGCCCGTGGCCGCCAACGCATGAACGCGGCCATCGCATTCTGGAACAATCTCCACCCGCTGCTGCAGGGCGTGATCAAGGGCCTGTGCGTGATCGGCGTCATGTTCCCGATCGGCGGCGCCTGCTCGTTGATCGAGCGCAAGATTTCGGCGTGGATGCAGGGCCGCCCCGGCCCGAACCGCGCGCTGCCACCTTGGCTGGCCTGGGTGCCCGGGATCGGCGTCTTGCAGCGCCTCGGCCTGTTCCACCTCATGGCCGACGGGGCGAAGATGTTCTTCAAGGAGGACTCGCTCCCCGGCCACGTGAACAAGTTCTATTTCCTGCTCGCGCCGGTGGTCGGCATGATCCCGGCCCTGACGACGGTGACGGTCGTGCCCTTCGGCGCCTACCTCGACGGCGCCGGCCAGCTCGTGCCGCTCGTGCTGGCGAATCTCGATGTCGGCATCCTGGCCGTGTTCGCGGTCAGCTCCCTCGGGGTTTACTCGCTCATCCTCGCCGGCTGGGCCTCGAATTCGAAATACCCCTTCCTCGGCGGCGTGCGCGCCTCGGCCCAGCTCATCTCCTATGAGCTGTCCATGACGCTCGCGGTGGTGCCGGTGTTCCTCTGGGTCAACACGCCGGGTGGCGAGGGTACGCTCAGCCTCTTCCGCGTGGTCCAGGCCCAGTCGGGCGCGGGGCTCGCGTGGGACGGGCTCTGGTTCATCTTCTACATGCCGATCTCGGCCGTGGTGTTCCTCGTCGCGCTCTTCGCCGAAACCAACCGCCTGCCCTTCGACATGGCGGAGGGCGAGGCCGACCTTGTCGGCGGCTTCCACACGGAATACGGCGCGATGAAGTGGGGCCTCTTCTTCGTGGCGGAGTATTCGCACATGATGATCGGCTCGGGCGTCTTCATCCTGCTTTTCCTCGGCGGCTGGAATCCGCTGCCGTTCCTGCCGCTCTCGGGCGTCGTGGGCTGGCTGGCCGCCCACCTCTCCCCGGTATTCCTGCACCCGGTCGTGATGGGCCTCATTTCGATCGGCGTCTTCATGGGCAAGGTCGTGTTCTTCATCTTCCTCTTCATGTGGGTGCGCTGGACGGTGCCGCGCTTCCGCTACGACCAGGTGATGAAGCTCGGCTGGCAGAAGCTGCTGCCGCTTGCCATCGGCAACCTCGTCTTCTACGCCCTCGCGATCGCCGTCATCCAGCTCAACCTCGGCTGGCTGGCGCTGGCCGGCCTCGTCGCCGGCGCGCTGGCGGTCCTCGCGCTCGTCCTCCGCTTCCCGCAACAAAAAACCTTTTCCTGAGCCCCATGGCTTACGTCGTCGAACGCAAACCCCTCTCGCTCCCGGAGCGCCTCTACCTCCCGCAAATCATCGCGGGCATGAAGGTCACGCTGAAGCATCTCTTCGCGCCGAACGTCACGCTGGAGTACCCGGAGCAGCGCCCGGCCATCCCGCCGGGCTACCGCGGCGTGCCCACGCTGGTGATGGATCCCAACGGCCGCGAGAAATGCGTCTCCTGCCAGCTCTGCGAGTTCGTCTGCCCGCCCAAGGCCATCCGCATCACGCCGGGCGAGATCCCGGCCGACCAGCCGGAGCGCGCGCACGTCGAGAAAGGGCCCAAGGCCTTCGACATCGACATGCTGCGGTGCATCTACTGCGGCCTGTGCCAGGAGGTCTGCCCCGAGGAGGCCATCTTCCTGCAGAACCAGTTCTCCATGTCGGGCTACACCCGCGCCGAGATGGTGAACGACAAGGCCAAGCTCTACGAACTCGGCGGCACGCTGCCGGACCAGCATTTCAAGTGGGACAAGAAGAAGGACGCGGCCGAGCACGGCAACGCGCATTGAAAGGCTGAAGAACCGAATGACTGAAAAGCTGAACATCTTTCCTCCTTCGATGATTTCCTTCGTCTCCCACTGCTTTGCTTTCCGCATGGATAACCGGCTGCGCTTCACCATTCAGCCATCCAGCCCTTCAGTCTTTCAGCCCTTCCCCGACCATGGCTGACACGCTTTTCGTCATCTTCTCGATCCTGACCATGGCCTGCGCGCTGCTGGTCGTGGTCAACCGCAACGCGGTCAACGCCGCGATGTTCCTGCTCGTTTCCCTCGTGGGCCTGGCCGGGCTCTTCGTGCTGCTCGACGCGGCGCTGCTGGCCTTCGTGCTCCTGCTGGTCTACGCGGGCGCGGTCGTCGCGCTGTTCCTCTTCATCATCATGCTGCTCGACACCACGCCGGGCGCCGCGAAGCCGTTCAAGAAGATGACCGTCGCCGCCGCGATCATCGGCGCCGGGCTGCTCATCACCGGCATCTGCACGATGGTGGACCGCGGGGTGCTCCCGCACGCCCCCGAGGTGGTGCCCGTGCCCACGCTGCAGGATTACGCGGCCCAGCTCTTCACCACCTACCTCCTGCCGGTGCAAATCGTGGGCTTCATGCTCCTCATCGCCATGCTCGGCGTGATCGTCCTCAGCAAGCGCTTCGATCCGAAGGAGGGCGGCGCATGAACCCCGTCCTCGCCATGGCCGGCCTGGTCCCCGACGGGCAATACTTCGGCCTGCCGTCGTACCTCCTGGTGGCCGCCGTCCTGTTCGTCATCGGCTTCTTCGGCGTGCTGCTGCGCAAGAACACCCTCGTGATCTACATGTGCCTCGAGCTCATGCTGCTCGCGTCGACCCTCGCGCTGGTCGCGTTCTCCCGGTTCAACGGGACGCTCGACGGCAGCGTCTTCGTTTTCTTTGTCCTGACGATCGCCGCGGCCGAGGTCGCCGTCGGCCTGGCCATCATCGTCGCCCTCTTCCGCCAGCGCTACACCGTGCAGGTCGAGGAGCTGAACCATTTGAAGCACTGACATGCAGCCTTGTCGAAAGTCCAAAGTCGAAGGTCGAGCACTCAAGCCACCGAACCTGATTGTGCCTTGCCGGCTTTCGTCCTTCGACGCTCGTCGTTCGACTCCTGCTCTCTGACGCCATGCATTCGATGCTCAACCACGCGATCCTTGTCCTCCTGCTGCCGCTGGCGTCCGCGGTGCTGATCGCCTGCTTCCTGCGCAAGCGCGGCGCGGTGGCCTCCTACGTCTCCACCCTCACCGCCGGGGCCATCGCGGCGATTTCGATCATTATGTTGGTCCACGGCGAGCGGGACTTTCCGGGCGCATCCTGGGAATGGCTGCGGTTCGGCAATTTCTCGCTCTCGCTCGGCATCAAGTACGACGACCTCGCCGCGCTGATGCTCTTCATCGTCGGCTTCGTCGGCTTCCTGATCCACCTCTTCTCGCTCGGCTACATGCACGATGACTCCGCACGGGCGCGGTTCTTCGGCGGCCTCTCGATCTTCATGTTCTCGATGATCGGCATCGTCCTCGCCGACAACCTGTTCATGATTTTCATTTTCTGGGAGCTGGTGGGCTTCAGCTCCTGGCTGCTGATCAACCACTATCACCAGAAGCAGTCGGCGGCGGACGCCGCGAAGAAGGCCTTCATCGTCAACCGCGTGGGCGACTTCGGTTTCCTGCTCGGCATCATCATGTGCTACTGGGCGAACGGCACCGTCAATTTCAGCGAGTTGAACAAGCTCGGCGAAACCCACGGCCTTGTGTTCAGCACCGCCATCCCGCTCTTGTTGTTCTGCGGCGCGGTGGGCAAGTCGGCCCAGATGCCCCTGCAGGTGTGGCTGCCGGACGCGATGGAAGGCCCGAAGCCCGTGTCCGCGCTCATCCTCGCCGCCACTATGGTGGCCGCCGGTATCTTCATGCTCTGCCGCATCAACGTCCTGATGGTCGCCGACGCGCTGACCGTCATCATGTGGATCGGCACGATCACCGCGCTC
>CAYZSN010000223.1:0-8187 GCA_964481095.1 uncultured Oleiharenicola sp.
TGCATTCCAGGGTGACGGTTTCTTGCATGGCTTTAAATGGGTTGGAAGGGTCGAAAGAAAGGGTTCCGGCGGGGCCCGCGCAACTTAAATCTTGTTGGATCGAGGTGGGCGTCGGTTTCCACCCCGACGCCTGTCGCCGATGTGGAAATCGGCAACCACCCCGGCTTGGCTCCCGGTTCCAAGCTCCTGGCTCCTTGCTTCTTACGCGCTCACTTTCTTTTCCGTCAGCGGCATCATCACGCCGCGCCGGAAGAGGTTCACCTGTCCGGTGCTCGACGAAACCGTCAGTGCGATGCAATCCGCCGCCACCGAGATCGCCGCCGCCGCCGCGTGGCGCGAGCCCAGCCCGCTCGGCAGCGCGTGGTTGTAGTCAGCCGCCTGGATGAGCGAGCCGGCCGCCTCCACCACCCCGTCGCCCCGGATCACGAAGGCGCCGTCGATCGAGGAGAATTCCTTGATGGTTTCATCCATGAAGGGATTGAGGATGTTCCGATCCTCCTCCTTGTAGCCGTAAAACGGATTCAGCACGAGCGGCTTGGTCAGCTGCACCAGCTTTTCGTTGTCGCCGAGCACGAACAGGCAGCCCACCGGCCGCCCCTCGCGGCCCTCCACCGCCAGCTCCGTCGCCACCGCGATCACGCGTTCGAGCACCTCGGGCTTCACGTCCGCCGGCAGGAGGTCCGCGTGCCCGGTCAGCAGCGACTGGAACTCCTTCTCCACGTCCACGACCATGATCGAGTCGAACTGGTCCGAACCCGCGATGCCGCCGATGCAGCACAGCCGGTCCTTGAAGGTGATGAACCCGCGCGTCAGGCCCACCAGCACGGCGCTGCGGAGCTGGGCCATGCGCTGGTTGGAGAACGACCGCACCTGGATCGCCTCGTTGAAGCGGCCGGGGCGCGCCGCGCCGTCCGGCAGGTTGCGGCTGACGAGGATCGTCTTGATCGAGGTCTCCCACTTCGGCGCGCGAAACCGCCGGCTGAAGGTGTCGCCAAACAGCATCAGGCCGGTGCAGCCGCTGGCGGTGGCGATCTTCTCGGCCTCGCGCAGGACCACCCGGTTGACGCGGGTCTGCGCCGCCGGGAGCGGCTTGGCCGCCACGCCGCCAAAACCCGCGAAGAGCCGGTCGTAGAGCGTGTCGAGGTCCGGCGCCTTGACCAGGCTGTCCACGAAGTCGGGTTCCTGCATCAGCCGGGCGAGCGCCGCGAGCAGCTGCAGGTAATCGCGCGTCTTCTCGTCGGCGATCAGCATGATCACGAGCTTCACCGGCTCGCTCTCGATCGCGCTGTCGTAGCGGATGCCGTAGTGGCTGCGGCCGACGGCGAGGATGTAGCGGCGGCCCATCTTCACGCGCACGTGCGGCATGGCCACGCCCAGCCCAAGGTAGGTTGTCATCGTGCTCTCGCGGCGCAGCAGGCCCTTGAGCAGCGTGTCCTTGTTCAGGTCGGGAAACCGCTCGACCGTGAGGTTCAGGAGCTCGACCAGCGCACCCTCGAGGTCGGCGCTGCCGAGGTCCGCCACCCGGCTGCGGGAGATGTATTTGTCGAGGCGCACCGGTTGGGAAATTTCAAATCACAAAATCCAAACGCCAAATAAAACGGGAAAGCTGAAATTTTTGGGCGTTTGGCGCTTTGGCGTTTGAACTTTGCCGCCGGCCCGCGGCCTTACTTCTCCCACTCCAGCGCGCCCTTCTTCACCTCGTAGAAGAGGCCGAGGACGAGCACGCCGAGGAAGAACATCATCGGGGCGAGGATCGCGATGTGGTGCGCGAGGAAGTGGCGGTAGACGAACGTCCACGGGATGAGGAACACGACCTCGATGTCGAACAGGATGAAGAGCATCGCCGTGACGTAGAACTTCACCGAGAAACGCGTGTGCGTGCTGCCGTCGGAATGGATGCCGCATTCGTAGGCGGCGTCCTTGATCTTGCTGCCCTTCGCGCGCTGGCCCAACAGGTGGCTGAGCGCGATGACGGTGCCGGTGATCACGGCGGCCAGGACGACCTGGATCAGGAAGGGCAGATAGGCGGCGTAGGACATCGGCCCCAAGACTCCCCAGCCCCCGCCCGGGTTCAAGTGGAAAGTGGCGCGGCCACCGCGTCAGCCCGGGCGCAACGAAGGATCCACGCCATCGCCGCTGTCCGCCCTGCCCGCTTCCTCCACGCCCGCGACTCCGCCGTTGCCACGCCGGGCGGGTTGGCTCTTGCTCCCTGCCAGCCCTTCCCGCCCCCGCATGGCCAATGAAAAAATCTTCCTCGCCATCGCCGCGGGCTACGGCGCGGCCCTGTGGTGCGGGACGTCCGCCCTGCGCAAGTCCTGGCTCCTGGCCCGCGCCCGGCGCTGGCCCAGCACCAGGGGGAAGATCCTCGAGGCGGTCTTCTACGAGGAGCAGGACCCGGACCGCACGCACAGCGCCCTCCGCTACGAGTTCACCGTCGGCGAACGCATCGAGGGCTGTACCGGGCGCCTCTCCGGCGGCTTGTTCTGGAGCAAGGACGAGGAGGCCGATTTCATCTACCAGTTCGTGATGGGCGACGAGGTCGAGGTCTTCTACGACCCGGCCGACCCGCGCCGCAACTGCCTCGACCGCGACGACCCCGGTGGCATCTTCATGCTCTGGTTCACCGCCGCCGCCGGTGCGATCATCGCGTCCGCCTGCGCCTGGTGGTTCTTCCATTAATTGAATCGAACCGGCCGGCCCTGATTTCAGATTCCAATCATGTCCATTCGTCAGGATCCGACCGCTCGCAGATATTCAAAGGTGCCGGCGGCTTTCCCCTGAATTGGGTCGGGGGCCCAGCAATTCACGGATCACCGTCAGGGTGCGTTCCGTCGCGCCGCGGTTGGCCGCTGACCACTGACGGGCATTTTCGATCAGCTCGGCGCGCTGGATCTCGTCCTGCAACAGCTCGACGGCCACGTGCACGAGCTGCTCGTGGGTCTCCACCTTCCGCACCGCCTCCGCCTCGGCCAGCGTGCGGATGATCTCGCGGAAATTGGTCATGTGCGGGCCGTGCAGCGCCGGCTTGCCGAGCAACGCGGCCTCGACCGGCGTCTGCCCCCCGTCGTGCGGCGCGAGGCTCTTGCCGATGAATGCCAGGTCGGCCAGCTGCGTGAACTTGCGGAGCTCGCCGGTCGTGTCGCCGACCGCCACGTCGACCGTCCCGGGCGCGACGCCCGCCGAGCGGAAATGAAACGTCAGCCCGGACTTTTCCAGCAGGCCGCGCAGTTCCTCGCGACGCTCGGCATGGCGGGGCACCAGCAGCAGCGAGACCCGCAGGCCCTTGCCGCGCGCCCGTTTCAGCGCCTCGACCAGCGCCTCCTCCTCGCCCGGCCAGGTCGAGGAGCCCAGCAGCACGAGCCCGTCGCCAAGGCCCAGTTCCTTCCGCAGCAGCGCCTGCTCCGCCATCGACAGCAGCGGGATGTCCACGTCGAGCTTGAGGTTGCCCGTCGTCCGGAGGATTTCCGGCGGAAAACCCAGCGACTTGAAGCGCTGCTCGTCGCGCCGCGACGCGCACAGGATGCGGGTGAGGCCGCGCGCCAGCGGACGCAGCAGGAAGCCAAAGCGCACCGACCGCCGGTAGCTGCGGTCGGACAGGCGGGCGTTGACGCACACGACCGGCACGCTGCGGCTTGCCGCCTGGCGCACGTGCTCGGGCCAGCGCTCGCCTTCCATCAGGATGCAGAGGTCGGGTTGCACGCGGTCCCAGGCCCGGGCGCTGAACAGCCAGAAATCGAGCGGAAAATAACCGATGCCAATCGTGAGGGCGCCGTACTTCTCCTTCGCGAGCCGGTAGCCCGTGCTGGTGGTCGTGGTGAGATAGACCTCCGCGAGGCCGTCGCGCCGGAACGCCTCGAGCAGCGGCGCGATGGCCAGCATCTCCCCGACACTGACCGCCTGCAGCCAGATGCGTTTCCGGCCGAAGGCCTTGGCCGGCAGCGGGTCCGTGCCGCCGAAGCGCTGGCCGAAGCCCTCGCCGTAGCCCCCGCGCCGCCGCATCCGCCAGAGGTAGTACGGCGAGGCGAGGACCAGCAGCGGGAGGAAGAGGAGACGATAAAGCCAGATCATGCGGTCGAAGGTCGAACGTCGAAGGTCGAAGGCTTTCCCAATTCCACTTTCGAAGTCTTGATCTTAAGCGAACGATTCAAGGCCGCGATCCGCATCGAGAGTTCATTGATTTTCGCCAAAACCCCTTCGCCGATGCCGGCAGGGACAAAGCCCAGATCCCCAGCGAGAAAAACGTGAGATGCGAGTTCCATGGCCGATGCATAGGCCTGCTCGAGGAAATGCGCGAAATCACGATCTGAATTCCGGCCCGCGCCCTCGGCAATGTTTGCCGAGACGGAAATCGATGCCCGTCGCATCTGCGAAGTCAGCCCATAGCTTTCCGAAGTCGGAAACTTTTGGGTCATGCGATAGATTTCCACGTTTAAAGTCCGGGCGGCGTGCCAAATCTCCAATTTTTCAAAACGGAACCGGGTTCCTGGCAAACGAATGGGGGTATTCATGTCGTGTAAGTTTCATGGCCCGAAAAGTTATGAATGGATCGGCCTTCGACTTTCGACGCTCGACCTTCGACCTCCTCATTGTCCCAGCACCCAGGCGAAGACCAGCGGGGCGACGATCGTGGCGTCGGACTCGATGATGTACTTCGGGGTCTTCTCGCCGAGCTTGCCCCAGGTGATCTTCTCGTTGGGCACGGCGCCGGAGTAGCTGCCGTAGCTCGTGGTCGAGTCGCTGATCTGGCAGAAGTAGCCCCACAGCGGCACGCTGGTGCGGCCGAGGTCCTGGTGCAGCATCGGCACGACGCAGATCGGGAAATCGCCCGCGATGCCGCCGGCGATCTGGAAGAAGCCGACCGAACCCTCGCCGGTGCGCAGGGTCTTCGCCGTCTTCGTGTACCAGGCGGCCAGCCACCCCATGTACTCGATGCCGGTGCGGACGGTGTGGACGTCCTTGATTTCGCCGGTGATGACCCGCCCCGCGAACATGTTGCCAAGCGTCGAGTCCTCCCAGCCGGGCACGATGATCGGCAGGTTCTTCTCGCAGGCCGCGATCATCCAGGAATTCCGCGGGTCGATCTGGTAGTGCTTCCGCAGCTTTCCCGAACGGAGGATCTTGTACATGAACTCGTGCGGGAAATATTTCTCGCCGGCGCGGTCGGCGGCGACCCATTCCGCGGCGACGGCCACCTCGATGCGGCGCATGGCCTCGCCTTCCGGGATGCAGGTGTCGGTCACGCGGTTGAGGTGGCGGTCGAGCAGCCTCTGCTCATCCTTCGCGGTCAGCGTCCGGTACTCCGGCACGCGCTCGTAGTAGTCGTGGGCCACGAGGTTGAAGATGTCCTCCTCGAGGTTCGCGCCGGTGCAGACGATGGCGTGGACCTTGTTTTTCCGGATCATCTCCGCCAGCGAAAGGCCCAGCTCGGCCGTGGACATGGCGCCCGCGAGCGTCACCAGCATCTTGCCGCCGGCCTGCAGATGGGCCTCGTAACCCTTCGCCGCGTCCAGGAGCGCCGCCGCATTGAAATGCCGGTAGTGCTGGGCGAGGAAACGGGAAACGGGGCCCTTCTTGCGGGCCAACAGGGCATTGGCCTTTTCCGGGAGGGTTTTGGCTTTCGTTTTCATGCCGGAGTGAAGCAAGCCGTTCGAAGGTTTGGCCATCCTATTCTGGCGGAATCCATGGGCCGGGAAGGGACGGGCGGGAGGCGGTATCTCTTGTCACTTGACCCTTGATACTTGCCACTTTTCCCCGCCCGGGCTGTCAATGTCGGCTCCATGCCGCTCCTTCGCCCCGTCCGCCTTGCCGCCTTGTTCCTCGCGCTGCTGCTGGCCCCGCTGGCCGTCCTCGCCGCCGATTTCCCGTACCAGGACAGCGACCTGCCGGCCGACCCGGCGATCAAGTGGGGCCGGCTCGACAACGGCCTGCGCTATGCCCTGCTCCACAACGCCGAACCCAAGGGCCGCGTCAGCGCCCGCCTCGCGGTCAAGGTCGGCTCGGTCTACGAAAACGAGAACCAGCGCGGCCTCGCGCATTTCCTCGAGCACATGGCGTTCAACGGCAGCAGGCACTTCCCCGCCGCGGACGTCGTGGAATTTTTCCAGAAGCTCGGCATGGATTTCGGCGGCGATACCAATGCCTCGACCAGCTTCGACCGCACCATCTACCAGCTCGAGCTGCCCGACACCAAGCCGGAGACCCTGCGCCAGTCGCTGACCTTCTTCGCCGATGTCGCCGGCAGGCTCCTCCTCGACGCCAAGGAAATCGACAAGGAGCGCGGCATCATCTTCAGCGAAAAACGCGCGCGCGACTCCGTCGGCCTGCGCACCTCCCTCGCCGAGCTGGAGTTCCTCGTGCCCGACACGCGCATCCCCCAGCGCCTCCCGATCGGCACCGACGAGGTGCTCACCACCGCGGACCACGCCCGCTTCCAGGAATTCTACGACGCGTGGTACCGCCCCGAGCGGATGGTCCTCGTGCTCGCCGGCGACATCGATCCCGCGGCGGTCGAGCCGCTCGTGCGCGAACTCTTTGCGCCGCTGGCCGGCCGCGCCCCCGCCCTGCCCGAGCCGCGCCTCGGCACCGTCACCGCCCCGCTGGCCGTCGAGGCGTCGCTCCACACCGAGATGGAGGCCGGCAGCACCAACGTCGCCCTCGAGACGGTCACGCCCTACGCCTTCGAGGCGGACACCGCGGCCAACCGCCTGAAGTACCTGCCGCGCGGCCTTGCCCTGCGCATGCTCAACCGCCGCCTCTCGATCCTCGCCAAGAAGGAAGGGGCGCCGTTCGTCAGCGGCCTCGTCGGCGTGACCGAGCAGTTCGACCTCTTCCGCAACGCCTCGATCGAGATCAACTGCCGGCCCGACCAGTGGCCGGCCGCGCTCGCCGTCGCCGAACAGGAGCTGCGCCGCGCCCTCGAACACGGCTTCCAGCCCGAGGAACTCGCCGAGGCCGTCGCCGAGATGCGCAACAACCTCGCCCAGGCCGTGCGCACCGCCGCCACGCGCCACTCGGATGCCCTCGCCGACGAGATTGCCGGCGACCTGATCGACCGGTCCGTCACCACGCACCCCGTCGCCGAGCAGGCGCTGTACCTGCCGGCCCTGCAGGCCGTCACGCCCGAGAGCTGCGCCGCCGCGCTGCGCGCCACGTGGAAGGAGGCGCCGGGCCGCAAGATCTTCGTCGCGGGCAACGTCGTGATTCCCGACGCCCCGCAGGCCGTCGCGGCCGCCTACCTCGACAGCACGAAGGTCGCGCTGGCCGCGCCGCCCCGGATCGCGCAGGCGGAATTCGCCTACACCGATTTCGGCCCCGCCGGGAAAGTCGCGGACAAAAAGGTCGTCGAGGATCTCGGCGCGACGCTCATCCGCTTCCAAAACGGCGTCCGCCTCAACCTCAAGCCGACCGACTTCGAGGCGGGCCGCATCCGCGTTTCGGTCCGTCTCGGCGGCGGCACGCTCACGCTGCCGCTGGACAAGCCCGGCCTTGCGCTGCTGGCCAACGTGGCGTTCAGCGCCGGCGGGCTGGGCCGGCACAGCGTCGACGACCTCCAGCGCCTCCTCGCCGGCAAGACCGTGGGCTTCGGCTTCGGCGCGCAGTCCGATGCGTTTGTCTTCAGCGGCACGACCAACCGCGACGACCTGCTCCTTCAGCTCCAGCTGATCTGCGCCTTCATCACCGACCCCGGTTACCGCCCGGAATCCATCCGCCAGGTGCACAAGTCCGCCGAGCAGCTCTACCTGCGCCTCGCCCACACGCCCGACGGCCCGATGCAGCTCGAGGTCGCCCCGCTCCTGGCCAACGGCGACCCGCGCTTCGGCCTGCCGCCGCAGGACGTGATGCTCTCCCGCACGCTCGACGAACTGAAAGCCTGGCTCACGCCGCAGTTCGACCGCGGACCGATCGAGGTCGCCATCGTCGGTGATTTCGATCCCGCCGCCACGATCGCCGCCGCCGCCCGGACCTTCGGCGCGCTGCCGGCGCGCGACGCCAAGCCCGCCTACGCCGACCGGCGCAAGGTCAGCGGCCCGGCCGCGCCGCTCGCGAAGGAATATTCCGTGCCGACCGAAATCCCCAAGGCCCTCATCCGCCTCTTCTGGCCGGCGACCGACGCCCGCGACATCAGGCTCACCCGCCGCCTGCACCTGCTCGCGGAGGTCTTCTCCGACCGCCTGCGCGTGGAAATCC
>CAYZSN010000224.1:0-4403 GCA_964481095.1 uncultured Oleiharenicola sp.
GGATCGTGAGGTCCATGATGACCAGGTCGTACGGTTTTCCGGCCGCGCGCGCCGCCTGGTATTTCGCGATCGCCTCCGCCCCGTCGGCGGCGCAGTCCACGGTCAGCCCGAAACGGTTCAGCAGCATCACGGCCATGTCGCGGATAATCTCCTCGTCGTCCATGAACAGCACGTGTCCCTTGAACCGGCCGGGATCCCAGGGCGCGCGGGATTCCGAGTGGACCTCGGCGCCCCGCAAGGCCGGCAGCCAGAGTCGGAACGTCGTGCCTTGCCCCACCTGCGACTCCACCTCGATATGGCCGTGGTGCTTTTTCACGATGGAATAAACGGCCGCGAGGCCCAAGCCGGTGCCGGTCTGCTTGGTGGTGAAGTAGGGATCGAAAATCCGCGCGAGATGCTCCGCCCGGATGCCCTCCCCCGTGTCGGTGATGCCGATCTGGATGTAGTTGCCCGGCGCCAGCCCCGGCAGGCTGAGCCCGTCCAGCGGGTCGTTGCGGGCCGTGATGCGCAGCGTGCCGCCGCCGGGCATGGCCTGCACCGCGTTGATCACGAGATTCTGCACGACGCGGCCGATCTGTCCTTTGTCGGCGTCCGCCGGCCACAGGTCGGGCGCAAGGTCGAAGTAAGCCTTCACCTGCGAACCGTGCAGGGAGAAGGAGGTCATCTCGCGCACGACCGCCTCGAGCTGCACCGCGGCGCGGACCGGCTCGCCGCCCTTCGCAAAGGTCAGCAGCTGCTGCGTGAGGTCGCGGGCGCGCAGGGCCGCCTTCTCGGCGGACCGCAGGCTGGACGCCGCGAGGCCGTCCGCCGGCATGTCGAGCTGCGCCAGCGTGAGGTTGCCCATGACCGCCGTGAGGATGTTGTTGAAATCATGGGCGATGCCGCCCGCGAGTACGCCGACCGACTCGAGGCGCGTTGCGCGCACCAGTTCCTGCTCGAGGCGCTCCTGCGCCGTGACGTCGCGGAGAACCAGCACGGTGCCTATCACCGCACCGTCGCCGGCGTGAATCGGCGCGCAGCAGCCCTCGACCGTGCGGTGCTGGTTGCGCCGCGTGACAAGCCGGGTTTCGGCCGGCAGGTCGGCCAGCGCGTCGCCGCGCGCCACCTGGGTCACCGGCAGCTCAAGTGGGTGGGTCGTGCGCTTGCTTTCGAGGCGGCAGATCTCCGTCACCGGGCGGCCGCAGGACTCGGCCTCGCTCCATCCCGTCAGCGCCGCCGCCGCCGGGTTCATGAACTGGACGACGCCCGCCACGTCGGTGGTGATGACGGACTCGTTCATGGCGCGCAGCGTGACGGACAGGCGCTCCTTTTCCGCCGCCAGCGCCTCCTCGGCCCCGCGCTGTGGAGTGATGTCCACCGCCACGCCGACCAGCGAATACCGATTTTCGCCCAGCGCGCGGATGGTGACGCTCTCGCTGATCCAGATGAGGGAGCCGTCGGGCCGGACGATATGGAAAACCTGTTCGTAGCCCGGAAGGTTTTCCCGCATCGCCCGCTGGCAGCGCAGCTTCATCTCCCCGCGCTCGGGGATGTTGAAGCTGCGCCAGAGCCCCCTATCGGGCGGCGGCTGCGACACCCCGTACAATTTCTGGCAAAGGCCCGAGGGCTGGATGTGGAACTGCCACTCCCAGTCGTCAGGGAGCAATGTTGCCTGCGCTTCCCAGAGCAGGCAATCGGCGCGCGCGAGCAGGTCGGTCAGCCGCTGTTCGCTCTGCCGGCGCGCCTCCTCCGCCGCGTGCTGCGCGGTGATGTCGGTGACCACGCCCACCAGGCTCCAGCGGGCGTCGTCCTCCCGCGTGATGGAAACCCGCTCGTGCAACCGGAAAAGGCGCCCCTCGGTGTTGATGGCGCGGAACTGCTGCGTGTAACCGGGTGCGCCGCCGAGGATCGCCTCGGTGCTGCGCCGGTCCATCTCCGGCTGTTCCGGCAGGTTCATGTTCTCCCAAAAGCCCTTCTCGGGGGAAAACACCCGCTGGCCGAACAGGATCTCGGAAAACTGCGATTGCGGGATGTCGAAATGCGGCCACTTCAGCACGCCGTCCTCCAGGATGACGGTCGCCCGCCAGATCAGGCACTGCGCATGCGCGAGGATGCGCTCGATGGTCAGCTCGCTCTGCTGCCGGGCCACCTCGGCCTGCCGCCGCGCCGTGACGTCGGTGATGAGGCCCACCAGCCAGAACCGGTTCGGGCTCGCCGCGGTGATGGAGACATCCTCCCGCAGCCAATAGGTCTGCCCGTCGCGGGCCGCGCTGAATTCCTGCACATAGCCGCCTTCGCCCGACTCCATCGCGCGGCGCGCCCGGCGATCCATCTCGGCGCGCTGCTCCACGACAAACTGCGCCCAGAGGTCGCCGCCCGGCGCCGGCAACACGCCGCGGAACAGCTTCCGCGCGAAGACCGAGGGATGGATGGTCATGCGCCATTCCCATTGCTTCGCGTCGATGTCCACCTCCGCCTCCCACAACACGCAGTCGGCGTGCTCGATCAGCGCCGTCATTTGCCGGATGCGCAGCGTCGCCTGCTGTTCGACCGCCCGGCGGCTCCGCCGGCTCAGCTGCACGGCCACGAGGGTGGCGAGCAGGACGACGACCAGCACCAGCAGGAGGTCGAACAAACCGGCGACGTGCGCGGGCGATTCCGCGAGGCTGCCGGGGGGCAATGCCCAGCCGGTGGCTGGAGCCAGCAAGGCGCCAGACACAAGCCGGTGGCGGGCGAAAAAACTTTTCATTGCAAGCGCCGCCGGAGGGGTGGCCGGCAAAACGCAAAGGGGTGCGACTGCTAATCGGCTGACTGGAGCCATAACCTAAGCCCGGGAAGGCTTGCTGCCGAGCAAAGATTGCAAAAATTAGCCCCCGAACTCTTATCTGCGCCGAAATGTCCAACCCAGCGGTCCTGCTCCTCAACCTTGGCTCCCCCGATTCGCCCTCGGTTCCCGACGTCAAACGTTACCTGCGCGAATTCCTCGGCGACGAACGGGTCATTGACCAGCCCGCCAGCGGCCTCCTGCGCTCGGTCCTCGTCAACGGCCTGATCATCCCGCTGCGCGCCAGGAATTCCGCGCACGCCTACTCCACCATCTGGACGAAGGAAGGCTCGCCGCTCATCGTCACCAGCCGGGCCACGCAGGAGAAACTGCAGGCGCGCCTCCCCCTGCCCGTCGGGCTGGCCATGAATTACGGCAGCCCGTCGATCCCCGACGTGCTGGCGCAACTCGCCGCCCGTGGGGTCGACCGCCTGCTGCTCTTCCCCCAGTACCCGCACTACGCGATGTCGAGCTGGGAGACGGTCGTGGCCAAGGTGCGCCGCGAGGCCGCGCGGATCGCGCCCGCGATGCAGGTCGAGTGCGTGCTGCCGTATTTCGCGGACGAGGATTACATCGCCGCGCTCGTCGAGAGCGCCCGGCCGCACCTCGCCCAGCCGCACGACCATCTGCTGTTCAGCTACCACAGCATCCCGGTGCGCCACCTCACGAAGGCCGACTCCTCGCATGCGCACTGCCAGGTCGTCGCGGATTGCTGCAACACCTGCAGCCCCGCCCACGCCACCTGCTACAAGGCGCAGGTCACGCGCACCACGCAGGCCTTCGCGCGCGCCGCCGGCCTCGACCCGGCGCGCTGGTCGATCGCCTTCCAGTCCCGCCTCGCCAACGAACCCTGGCTCGAGCCCTACACCGATTTCGAATACAAGCGGCTCGCGGCCGAGGGAAGGAAGCGCCTCCTCGTCATCACCCCGGCCTTCATCACCGACTGCCTCGAGACCCTGGAGGAAATCCGGGTGCGCGGTGCCGAGGATTTCAAGGCCGCGGGCGGCGAATCCTTCGCCCACATCCCGTGCCTCAACGACCAGGCGGTCTGGATCGATTTCCTCGAGCGGCGGGTGCGACGCTGGCAGGCAGCGCGTTCGCCGGCCGCCTGAGGCCGGCTCTGTCAAAATCGGTTAAAAAACACCGCCCTCCGGCGGCTGTGACCGGGTCTGGGCTCGCGGTGAATAACCCGTGCTGCCAGCGTGCCGGCCCAGTCGTGCCTCCTGCCTCCCAGCATGTTGTCCAATCCTCCGCCACCGGCGCCGCCATCCTCGTGCTCGGCGCCGACGGGCGCGTGCAACTGGCCAGCGCGGCCGCCTGCACGCTCTGGCAGGCCAAGGCCGCGGAACTGGTCGGCGACTTTTTTCCCAACCTTTTCAGTTTTGAGGTCGTCTCGCAGGAGCCGGGCTGGGTGCAGTCGCAATGGGAAGTGCTCGTCGCGGCCGCGCTCGACCGGCCGATCACGCTGAAGCTCCAGCCCCAGGAGGCCGCGGAATTCGCGGTGCAGGTCCGGCTGGAAAAGGCCGGCGGCGCGGCGCCCCAGTACCTCGCCACCATCGGCCAGGCGGCCGCCGCCCCCGCCGTCGCGCCGCCCCCGCCG
>CAYZSN010000225.1:0-2955 GCA_964481095.1 uncultured Oleiharenicola sp.
TGCACTTTTAGTTTCCACGCCGCCATCCTCACGCGCGGGCGCACGCTCGTCACCTCCCAATGAACCTTTCGCGCGGACACGCGACTATGTGCATGGAGCCAGTGCGTGTCACACGATCTGTCCCCCGATCCCCTCGCCCCCGATCGCGTCCTCGACGAACTGCTCGTCGTCCGCTGCCAGCTGGGCGAGACCGGCGCCTTCGACGCGCTAATCGCGCGCTGGCACCAGCCGCTGTGGTCGTACGTCCGGCGCATGACCGGCAACGACGCCGATGCGGAAGACCTCACGCAGGAGATCTGGATCCGGGTGATCCGAGGAATCGCTCGCGTGCGCGAAGGCGCGCGTCTGCGCGGGTGGTTGTTCGGCATCGCCCGCCGGGTCCTGATGGATCGGCTGCGGCGCGAGTATGCCGCGCCGCAGGCGGCCGACGTGGATCTCGGGACGCTGGCCGCGGAGCCAGAGCCGATCGACAGCGAAGCCGATCTGGCGTCGCTGGAAGCGGCGCTCGACACGCTGCCGGTCATCGAGCGCGACGTGCTCACGCTCTTCTACCTTCGCGACTTGTCGCTGACCGAGCTGGCCGACACGTTGGGTGCCCCTGTCGGGACCATCAAGTCGAGGCTCTTTCGCGCGCGGAAGATGCTGCGCGCGGCGATACACGAAAGGAACGAACGATGACCGCCATGCCCCTTCCCGTTTCGGATCCGGCTCTTGTCGCCCGCCTTGAACGACTGGCGCGCACCGAACTGTCGCTGCGCGCGCGCCTCGCATATGTGGTGCTCGTGCTCGTCGCGTCGACGATGACGGTCGCCATCGTCTCGCTGTGGCTGACCGAACCGTCGCTGCCGGCGCGCACGCACGCGGCATTCGCGATGCTCACCGTCATCGGTCTGGCCTGGACGATCTACGGCGCGTGGGTGCTGCGAGCCCGGCGCGTAATGCTGGCGTGGCAGCGCGTCATGGCCGGGCGTCTGGCCGTCACGTTCACGGGCGCATTCACGATGGCGTGCGTGCTGCTGGCGGCGACGACATCGGTCGCGGCCAGTTGGCCCGCCGCGGCCATGGGGATCGTCCTGCTCGCGGTGGCCATTGCGTTGTGGCGCCGCGCGGAGGCCAACTACGCGGCGCTCGCCGCGCGCCGCGACACGCTCGAGCGGGAACTGCAGCGGAGCGCGCGATGACGATCGTCGAGTCGCCGGTGCGCGCGGTCCTGCTGTTGACTCTCGGGCTCACGCTCGCGGCGGCGCCCGACGCCGCGGCGCAACTGCGCGATGCGCGCGCGAGCCAGCTCGTCGCCAACGACGGCACGGTGTTCGATGTCACGAGCGCGGTCGTTCGCGTGGCGGAAACGCGGGCGTCTGGCGCAGGTGACGGGCGCACGATCGATCTGGCCGTCGTGCGTGTCCGGCGCGCCGGGACGAGCGGTTCCCACGTGGCACACGTCGTTCTCGCCGGCGGACCTGGCGATTCGGGCGTCGATCAGGTCCTTGGATTGTCGAGGCAGGGCGGCGCGCTGTTCGCGAATCTGATCGACGGCGACGTGATCGGCATCGACCAGCGCGGCACGGGCCGCTCGGTGCCGAATCTCTCGTCGACGGCCCGCTACGCCTTGCCGTTGGACCAGCCCGGCTCGATCGAGACCTGGCTGCCGATCGTCGAGCGCGTCTCGATGGCCGAGGCCGCGCGGCTGCGTGCGGCCGGCATCCGCCTCGAGGCCTACAACACGCGCGAGAGCGCTGACGATGTCGCTGATGTGTGCCGTGCGCTGGAGTACGACCGCGTCGTCTTGTGGGGGCGCAGCTACGGCACGCACCTCGCGCTCGCCACGGCGGCACGGCATCGCGCGCTCGTCGAACGGCTGGTCCTCGTCAGCCCGGAGGGGCTCGATCAGACGTGGAAGCTGCCGTCGCAGGTCGACGCGGCGCTGCAGCGTCTCGAAGCAAAAGGAGCCGGACCGCTCGTCGCGCCGATCGCCGCGATTCTCGAGCGTCTTCGCCGCGAGCCGTCGACCGTGACAGTGCCGCATCCCGAGCATGGACGTCCGACCACGGTGGCGATCGGCGCGTTCGACGTGCAGTGGATCGTCGCGCAGGCGTTGGGCGATCCGCGCCTGCTCGTGACGCTGCCATCCGCGGTGCGAGAGATGCGCGCCGGAGATTTCAGGCGGATCGCACAGATTGCCATCCTGCGCCGGGAGCGGACCGGTGTGGAGTCCGCGATGAAGATGATGATGGACCTCAGCTCGGGCGCGAGCGCCGAGCGGCGCGCGCGCATCGACCGGGAGGCCGCGACGTCGCTTCTCGGCAATGCCATCAACTTTCCGGCCATGTATCTCGGCGCCGCCTGGGGCGCCGTCGATCTCGGCGATGCCTTTCGCCGGCCGCTCGTCAGCGACGTGCCCGCGCTGCTCCTCGTCGGCGATCTCGATCCGCGAACGCCGATCGACAACGCCCGGGAGATCGCCTCGACGCTGCCGAACGCCCGTGTGATCGAGCTCGAGAACGCGACGCATCAGTTCGATCTGTTCGGCGACGCGTCGATCCGCGAATGCCTGGGACGCTTTCTGCGCGGAGCAGCCGTGGCCGCCGATCGCCTGTCCCTGCCCGCGCTGACGTTCAGATGAAGGCGTGCTAGGCTGGGATCAAGTCAGAGATCGTCCAGCGTGAAGTCCGCCGTTCGCCCGCGTCGCGGGCGTCCCTCCCAACGGTGTTCGATCGAACATCGAGCTCGACGTTCGTGAGGCGCGCTGGTCATCTCGTCCGCGGTGCGCGTGTGGCGCGCGGATATTGCCCCTCCAGGGAGCACGATTCATGGCGCTGGAATTCGCCGGCACGATGTTGTGCTCGGCCGGCGTGAGCTACTTTCACGTCTACCCCAACGGCGACGTGTACCGCTGCCTCGCCGACTACAATGCGCGGCGGCCGCCGCTGTTCAATCTGAAGCGCGATGGCTGGA